>NZ_SMKO01000190.1 GCF_004348685.1 Nonomuraea deserti
TCGGCGCCGTGCTGGCTGAACAGACCGACGAATGGGTCGAAGCCCGCCGCTATATGGGCCTGGACATCCTGGCCAAAGCCCGCGTCCGGCTCATCGCCGGCGACACACCGTCCCCGAATCCGATCCCGCAGACACTTACCGCTTAACCTGCAGAAACAGGATCACGCGAAGATCGATTCATACACCACGCCCGTGGACGTGACCCAAAGCAGCTGTCCATGTGGCGGCGGAGGCCGGCAAGTTCATCGCGGAGAACCGCGAAATTAAGTCTCATCTCGGCCCGCATGTCGGCGATATCCGCCTGCACTTGGGCGATGTCGGTCATCGTGGAGCTGCCGTCTCCGGTATGCGTGCTCGCCTCGAGCGCCCGGAGACGCGTGATCAGGGCGAGGATCCGTACCTCTTCGTTCACCGCATTCCTGCCTTTGCGAAGCTGGGAATGGCAACCCGCGCCGGCGGGCGGGTGCAAGGTTTTGACGGTCAGCATAGTGACACACAGCTGACGTTCATGCAGGTCACCGCCCGCGCCCGGGTGTGGTTCCTTCTCCCTGCGTCTGGCATGTTTCTCCCCGGGAATAATGTCGACCGCGAACGGCTGGGGAGCGAGGGGGGTTCCCCCCTGACGGACGGGGCCGTTGCCTTCGCCGCCACGGGATCGAGGCCACTATTCCGGTCGAGGTCCATCAGCACGTCACATGACTATCTGACAGAGTCAGTGTAATATCGCATATTTGCCGAATCGCACCATTGACTTCGCGCTCCGCCACCCTCCTGAAGCGAAACTGGCTCCAGCCAGGCGAAACACCCCATCTAACGGCAAACCGTGAACGCGCCATACCTTTCACCGGCGTTCGACTTGTTTTGTTGATGTGCTGTTGATTACCGTGCGAATGATGCGGGCGACGTGCCGCCTCCTGACCTGTTCTGGCGCAGCGAACCGTGCGAGAGGATCATCGTGGCTGACCTCGATCGCGAGGCGATGCGTGCCGTGGCGCAGCGGATCCAGCGGCTGTCCGACGAGCACTGGTGGTCGCTCGATCCGTCCTGCCGCCTGATGGAGAAGGACGCGTGGGTGGGGCCGACGGGCGGCCGGTTCGACGCCCAGCTCCACGCCGACCAGCAAGAGCTGCGCGACATGCTCAGGCAGGCCGTCCACAGCGCGAACCAGAAGCTGGCGTCCATCCCGGACAAGCCATGACCGAGTTCACCGGGGTCAAGCAGCCCGATTTCGACACGATGACGAGCAAGCACGCCGAAGCCGCCCGACGGCTCGAGGAGCTGGCGCAGGCCCTGCACGGCGAGTTGCGGAGCGCCGGACTCGACACTGCTCCGGCGGCGCGCCTGCGTGCGCTGGCCGGGCGAGTCACCACGCAGGCCGAGGACCTACGGCGACGACAGAAACTCGTCTACGAGCTCCAGCGGCAGAAGATCACCTTCGGCAGGAGCACGCCCACCGGGAGCTTCCTCGAGATGCCCGACGCTCTGGACGCGGCCAAAGGGTTGCTCGACGGCACGCTCGCCGGCCGTGCCGCGCTGAAGGCCGCGGACGGCGACTCCACGGCGCTGGCCGAGCTGGAGAAGTACGCGTCACGGGGAGGGGATGCGGAGTTCGTCAAGGCGTTCCTCGGCACGCTCGGAGCCCATGGCGTGACGCGCCTGCCCGGCTCGATCGCCGCGCAGTTGCGCGACGCCAAGGCCCACGGCGACTCCGAACGCGTGGCTCAGCTCTCCGGCGGTGGCAGCAAGGCGCTGCGCATACTGAGCGCCGCCCTGGCCAAAGGAACGGATCCGAAGGATGCGGCATACTCGGGCGCCGGTTTCCTCAAGCAACTGGTGCAGCAGGGCCGGGCCCAGCACAAGACGGCCGGCACGACGTACTCGGGCTACCAGGCGCAGGCGCTCATCTGGCGGGCCCACGACGGGAAGCCGCCGTACTCGAAAGAGTTCATGGAAACCGTCGGACGAGACGTGATCGTCTACGAGCACGAACAGCGGAAGAACGAATGGGCGGCGAGTAAGGATCCACTGGGCCGCATCTTCGCGGGCACCCGACTCCCCATCATCGACCTGGCCGGCGCGCTCGGCCTCGGCACCCTGCTGCGACCGGAGACGCAGGCGGGTGCGCCAGGCACCAAGACCCAGTCGTCCGTGGTCGACGACCTGTTCCACGCGGCGAAGTCCAACCGGGAAGCGTCCCATGCCCTCCTGAACCACACGCCGGCCGGGTGGAAGGAATCCGTCCTG
Source organism: Nonomuraea deserti (assembly GCF_004348685.1). Classification (GTDB taxonomy): domain Bacteria; phylum Actinomycetota; class Actinomycetes; order Streptosporangiales; family Streptosporangiaceae; genus Nonomuraea; species Nonomuraea deserti. Next base: position 2,245 of record NZ_SMKO01000190.1, read on the forward strand.
GACTACCTGCTGACCACCCGCTGGGAAGCCGCCCTCTACACGAAGGACCACGCACCGTTCAACGACCTGCTGGTGACGGCGACGACCGGCCAGGACGCCACGTCGCAGAGGCTGGCTGCCGACATGACGAAGATTCTTTCCGACGAGGTACGCGGCGCCTTCGGCAAGGCCGACAGCGGCAACCTGGAAATCAGGAACCGGGAGGCTTTCGATCGGTACGCCGCACTGAGCTACCCACTCGCCCGGGCGATCTCGGCCAACATCGACCAGCTCTCCCGGCTCTACCTGAACCACGCGACCTTCGAGCAGGTCGCGGCGCAGGACATGTCCTACGCGTTGCTGCTCGCCACCTCCAACGACGCCGGGTTCGAGGCGCTGATACGCGCACAAACCGAACACATGCGAGCGGCACTCGACACGGTCCCTCCAGTCGGCCTCAACGCTTCCAACGCCGAACAACTCGGATTCACCCAGGCGGCCGTCAAGGAGTACGACTTCGACGGGGACGGACGGGTCGACAAGGCCGACATCAAGCAGTTTCTGACGGACCGGACAGTGGCGGAGGCCCGGCCCTTCAATCACATCGTGGAGAGCCGCCGCCAAGTACTGATCGCTCAGGGGCTGGACGACAAGAAGGCGGACGAGGCACTGAAGACCATGGTGGGCGATGCGCTGGGACTACTACCGGTACCAGGGGGCACGCATGTAGGCCGATTGGCTACGGGCGCCTTCGGCGAACTGATCAGCAAGGGGTACGACAAGTTCACCGGAGCCGCGTATGACGAGATCGCCAAACAGGCCGTGCACCGAATGGCCGGACACGAGCGAGGGCTGGACGGGACACACCGAACGCTGGCGGACAATCGTCTGGCGGTGGAGAGGCTGGCGGAGCAGATGCTCGCCACTGCCATGCTAAACAAGGGATTGTTGGACCAGACGGAGATGAAAAATGAGATCTTCGCGAACGGAACAACATCGACAATCAAACTTTTCGCCGAGATGACCCCACAAGAGTACAGCAAGTTCCTTGAGTGGGTTCGAAAGAAAGGCGGGAGTGACGACCTACTCGATCGGTTCGGCGGCAGCTTCCGCAGGACCAGCGAAGTGGACGACTACCTCGATCTCCGGATCTCAGGCTCTTCGGGGGACCGCGGATGAGAAGCTCATTGCCGCCTGTGGTCCTGGCTGCTTTCTTGTTGGGAACAGCATGCACTCCGGAGAATGACATCGTCACTGAACCGGCTCCAACCTTCCAAGCTCTCTCGGGCGCCGGTCCTTATATCTGCAGACTCGTTCCTGAACAAGCGTTTCGCTTGGCGAGCGGTATAAGCGGGCCGATTGTCGAAGAATCGAGCGGCAGTGAGAGTAGCGGTGACTGCTGGACCACCGACACAAATCTTCGGCCACTTGAGGTGGGCTGGCTACAAGTGGGCGATAGGACAAGCCAGGAGCATCTGGACTTTCTTATGAACGGCCGGCGCAACATCTACACACGGCACGATGGAGTAGCGCTTCCGTCCGACCTCGGCGATGGCATGGCAGCCCGCGTTACGAATAGCCCATTGGACGACCAGCCATACCGAGTAAGCGCGAAGTTTCAGTGTGGCGGTAAGGATCGGATGATCGACATATACCTGGCTGAAGTCGCCCGGGGCAGGGATGGGATCAAAGATTTGATCGAGCTCATGCGCATCGCCCAACAGCGCTACAGCAAGGTGTACGGCTGCAAGCTCGCCGCATGAGGGCCCGAGCCCCCGGGGAGGGGCCCGGGCGGGTGGGTCAGCGGAAGGCGCGGTTGACGGCGGAGATGATGGCCTTGAGGGCGGCCGTTGTGGCGTTGGCGTCGACGCCCACGCCCCACAGCACCTGTCCGTCCACGTCGCACTCCAGGTAGGAGGCGGCCTTGGCGTCGGCGCCCGCGCTCATCGCGTGCTCCACGTAGTCGAGGACTCGCGCCCGGATGCCGACCTGTGCGAGGGCGTCGATGAAGGCCGAGATGGGGCCGTTGCCCGTGCCGCTCACCTCGCGGATCTCGCCGTCGAGGCGGACGTCGGCGCTGATGCGGTCGTGCTCTTCCGTGGACTCGTGGCGGTGGGCCATGAGGCTGAGCCGGCCCCACCGGTTGGTGGGGTTGGGCAGGTATTCGTCGCGGAAGACGTCGTACATCGCGGCCGGACTGATCTCGCCGCCCTCGGTGTCGGTGCGGGCCTGTACGACCTTGGAGAACTCGATCTGCAGCCGGCGCGGCAGGTCGAGCTGGTGGTCGGCCTTCATGATGTAGGCGACCCCACCCTTGCCGGACTGGCTGTTGACCCGGATGACGGCCTCGTAGGTGCGGCCGATGTCCTTCGGGTCGATCGGCAGGTAGGGGACGGCCCAGGTGAAGTCGTCGACCGGCACGCCCGCCGCCACGGCGTCCTTTTCGAGGTGCTCGAAGCCCTTCTTGATGGCGTCCTGGTGGGAACCGGAGAAGGCGGTGTAGACCAGCTCGCCGCCCCACGGGTGGCGCGGGTGGACGGGCAACTGGTTGCAGTATTCGGTGACGCGGCGGACCTCGTCGATGTCGCTGAAGTCGATCTCGGGGTCGACGCCCTGGGAGAACAGGTTCATGCCCAGCGTGACCAGGCAGACGTTGCCGGTGCGCTCGCCGTTGCCGAACAGGCAGCCTTCGATGCGGTCGGCGCCCGCCATGTAGCCCAGCTCGGCGGCGGCCACGGCGCTGCCACGGTCGTTGTGCGGGTGGAGCGACAGGATGATCGAGTCGCGGCGCTTGAGGTTGCGGTGCATCCACTCGATCTGGTCGGCGTAGACGTTGGGCGTGGCCATTTCGACGGTGGCCGGCAGGTTCATGATGACCTTGCGGTCGGGGGTGGGCTGCCACACCTCGGTGACCGCGTCGCACACCTCGACGGCGTATTCGAGCTCGGTGCCGGTGAACGACTCCGGGGAGTACTGGAAATGGACGTCGACGTCGGTCGCGTCGGCCAGCTTCTTCACCAGTTTGGCGCCCTCGACCGCGATGGCAGTGATGCCGTCTCTGTCCTGGCCGAAGACCACGCGGCGCTGGAGGGTGGAGGTCGAGTTGTACAGGTGGACGATGGCCTGCTTGGCGCCCTCGATCGACTCGAAGGTACGCTCGATCAGCTCGGGCCTGGCCTGGGTCAGCACCTGGATGACCACGTCGTCGGGTACGCGGCCCTCTTCGATGATCTGCCGGATGAAGTCGAAGTCGGTCTGCGAGGCGGCGGGGAAGCCTACCTCGATCTCCTTGTAGCCCATGCGTACCAGCAGCTCGAACATCTGGAGCTTGCGGTGCGGGTCCATCGGGTCGATCAGGGCCTGGTTGCCGTCGCGCAGGTCCACCGCGCACCAGCGGGGCGCCTTGGTGATGACCTGGTCGGGCCAGGTGCGGTCGCGCAGGCGTACGGGCTCGAACGGTTGGTAGCGATGGATCGGCATAGGGCTGGGCTGCTGGGCGGTCATGGCGCTGCTCCTGAGTCGGACGGAAGGAAGCGGCCGACGCGCACGACAGGCTCCGCGGCGAGGGAGCCGGCCTTAGAGGCCCCCGCCGCGGCAGCTAAGCAGGAGGCCGCGCAGCATGCCAACGACGGTACCAGACGTCTCGCCATGCGCCGTCCCGGGTCTCGGATGTTGAGAAGCAGGTCGAGCGAGGCCTCGGTGCGGAACTCGGTGCGGAACTCGGTGCGGAACTCGGTGCGGAACTCGGTGCGGAACTCGGTGCGGAACTCGGTGCGGAACCGGGTTCGAGGCGTTCGTCCGGAAATGGGTCGTGGGCGGTAGCTGGGGATCGGGCGGAGACGGGTCGTGGGCGGTAGCTCGGCGGTCGGGTTGGTGGTGTCCGTCCGGAAGTGGATGGGAGGTGGGTCAGTCCGGGATGAGGACGCTGAGGCAGGTCACGCAGCCTTCGAGTTTCTCGTACTCGGAAATATCAACGGTTGTCACGGCGAGTCCGCGCTGTTCGAGCATGGCGGCGGTCCGGGGCGCCGAGGCGGCCATCAGGACGCGGTCGCCGCCGAGCGGCACCACGTGCGCGCCCGGCTCCTCCTCCGGCACGAGCAGGTCGGGCAGGTCCACGTGCCGCGGATCGCCGATGAGCGTCCCGTCGGGCAGCGCGGTCACTCCCGACTTCAGGTGCAGCACGCCCTTCATCTTCACGGGTACGACCTCGCGTTCGGGGAGGAGGGCCGCCAGCTGCGCGATCCCCTGATCGTTGGTGCGCGCCGATCTGCCGGCGTACAGGGTGGCGCCGGTCTGCAGCACGTCGCCGCCGTCGAGCGTGCCGGGGGCGGCGATCCTGACCGCCGTCAACCCGAGCTCGTGTACGGCCGCCGCCACCGAGTCCACCTCCGGCCGCCGCTCCGGCGCGCCGGGCCTGGTCAGCACCGCCAGCCGCCCCGACACCACCACCGCGTCCTCCACGAACGGCGCGTCGGGCAGCTCGTCGGCGGGGGGCACGTACACGGGCCGCCATCCGCCGGCCGACAGGGCCTCGACGTAGGCGTCATGTTGCGCGAGAGCCCGCCGGTGATCCACGGGTTCGCGCTCGATGTGGGTGACGATGCCTTGGGCGATTCGGGGACCGGGCTTCCTTACCAGTGCAATACCAGCCATAGGGCGTCTTCTATCACGGGGTGATTAGAGTCTTGGGCATGCGGGACGACGAGATTCTCACCAGGATCAGCGCCCTGGTCAGCGAGGAGCACGAGTTGCGCGACAAGCTGACGGCGGGCGAGGTGACCACGGACCAGGAACACGCGCGCATCAAGGAGCTGGAGACGGCTCTCGACCAGTGCTGGGACCTGCTCAGGCAGCGCCGGGCCAGGCGCAGCGCGGGCGAGGACCCCGACGACGCCGCGGCCAGACCGGCCGGCGAGGTGGAGAACTACCGCCAGTAGGCGGCGGGAAAACCGGTCGCCGGGCCGCCGCTGGTGCGCTTTGCTGACCGCATGCGGATCCAGCAGATCGACCTCGACGACCAGCCGGACGATCTGGTCACAGGTCTGTACGACGCCCATGTGGCCGCCGCCTCCGCCGACGACGCGGGCCCTCAGCCGAGGCTCCCCCGCTTCCGCAGGGACGTCTGCGCGCACAGCCCCAGCGGGCGGGCCGAGGTCTGGGTGGCCGTCGCGGACGGCAAGGTCGCCGGCGGCTACGGCCTGTCGCTCCCGATGCTCGACAACACCCATATCGGGACGGTCTTCCCGTTCGCCGTACGGCCTGAGCACCAGCGCCGCGGGCTCGGCACGGAGCTGTTCGGGCACCTGCTCGGCCGCCTGCGCCATCACGGCAGGCGCCTGCTGCTCGCGGAGACCATGGCCACCGGCACCGGCGCCCGTTTCGCGCGTACCCGCGGCATGAAGGTGGCGCTCGTCGAGGCCCGCCGCATGCTCGACCTGCGCAAGGTGGACTGGGCGGCGCTCGAACGGATGATCCCCGAGGTCGCCGGTTACCGGGTCGAACGGTTCGCCGGACCGGCGGGCCCCGAGCTCGCATCCGACCTCGCCACGCTGATGGGCGGCATGAACGACGCTCCGCACGACAGCGGCGTCGAGGACTCGATCTTCAGCCCGGAGCGCCTGCTGCACCGCGAGGAGGGCATCGTCCCCAGCGGCCGGACCTGCTACACCTCGATCGCCCGCCGCGACTCCGACGGCGCCCCGGCGGGCTACACGCGCATCTACCTCGACAGCGACCGCTCCGACGGCTGGGCCGAGCAGGCCGACACGACGGTGCTCGCCCCGCACCGCGGCCATCGCCTCGGCCTGCTGCTCAAGCTGGGCAATCTGCTGTGGTTGCGGGAGTGCGAGCCGCACGCCGAACGCCTCATCACCTGGAACGCCACCAGCAACACCCACATGCTCGCCATCAACGAGGCCATGGGATTCGAGCTCTTCGACGAATGGAACCAGTGGCGTATGGAGGTGTAAACGCGTGGAGCCGGACGCATGGATCATCCGGCGCGCGGGCAGCTAACCTGGCCACCTATGACCATGGAGGCGCTGAGAGACGGAGATCCCCGGCAGGTGGGCCCGTACACCCTCCTGGGCCGGCTGGGCGAGGGCGGGATGGGCGTCGTCTACCTCGGCCGCTCCCCCGACGGCACGCAGGTGGCCGTCAAGCTGATCCACGCCAGGCTGGACGCGCACGCCGACTTCAGGCGCCGCTTCGCCCGCGAGGTGGCCGCGGCCAAGCGCGTCGCCAGGTTCTGCACCGCTCCCGTCCTCGACGCCGACGTCCAGGGCGACCTGGCCTACCTGGTCACCGAATACGTCGAGGGTCCCAGCCTCGGTGACGTCGTCCGCTCCTCGGGGCCGCTCAAGGGCTCGGCTCTCGACGGGCTGGCCGCCTCGATGGCCATGGCCCTGCGCGCCATCCACGGGGCAGGGGTGGTGCATCGCGACCTCAAGCCGTCGAACGTGCTGCTGTCGCAGGTGGGACCCAAGGTCATCGACTTCGGCATCGCGCAGCTCGCGGACGCGGAGGTGAGCAGCGCGATCGTGGGGACGCCGTCGTACATGTCGCCCGAGCAGGTGTCGGGCGCCACCATCGGGCCGCCGTCGGACATCTTCTCGTGGGGCTGTACGGTCGCCTTCGCCGCCGGAGGCGTGCCGCCGTTCGGGTCGGGCTCGGTGCCGACGGTCCTGCTGCGCATCGTCAACGAGACCCCCGACCTGCGCGGGCTCACGGGGACGCTGCGGGACCTGGTGGTGGCGTCGCTGGTCAAGAACCCAGCGAAACGTCCCACGGCCCAGGATCTGATGGACCGCCTCAGCACCTCGGCCGTGCCGGGCTCCGGCGCCTCGCGCCCCGGGCCGAGCACCACCGGCCATGGCACGCCGGTCCCGGGCGGCGGCAGCGCGGGTGCGCCTGCGTACCCGGGTGAGGGTTCAGGTGCGGCGGGCGGCGGCCCTGGTGGCGCGGATGCGGGTACGGCAGGCGGTTCCGGCTCGGGTGCTGCGGGTGTGAGCAGGTCCGGCGGCGGTGAGGAGTTGCCGGGTGCCGGGTCAGGAGACGGGCGGCCGACCGCTCCTGGGGGCACCGCCGGGCCGACCGATCCGAGCATCCGCGCCGGCGAAAGCACACCCATCGGTCACAACACCCCAGTCGGTCCCGCCGCTCCGGGAAGTTCCCGAAATCCGGGCACTCCCGGCGGTCCGGAAAGTGCCGGAGGTCCGGGCGGCCCCGGTGGTCCGGGGAGTCGCGATGGTTCAGGGGGCTCGGGGAGTCACAGCGGTCCCGGAAGGGTGGGAGGTCAGAGCGGTCCGGAAGGTACGGGGGGCGGGGAGCCGCATGCCCGAGGGCGCGGGGTGTCGCGGCTCGCGGCGGCGGGCGGGCAGCGCCGGCTGATGGCGGCCGCCGCGGCCGTGGTCGTGGCGGTGGCCGGGGTGTCGGCGGCGCTCATGTGGCGTGACCGTGGCGCCTCGGACACCCGGACGGGGTACGGAGCCACCCCCACCGCCGGGCAGAACGGCACGACCCCACCCGGCACCGCCGGTCGGAGCGGCACCACGGGCCAGGACGCGACCCAGCCGGCGAACGCCACCGGCAACCCGCTCGTGGCCCAGGGGAAGGTGTCGTTCTACTCCCCGCCCGAGCCAGGCGCGAGCAAGCAGGCGACGCTGTGGGAGAAGGATCGACCCGAGGACGCGGAGCTGATGAGCAGGCTGGCCGCGGTCCCCCAAGCCATCCGGCTCAACCAGCCCGAGGTCAGGTCGAAGGTGGACGACACGATCAGGGCAGCCGAGCAGGCGGGTGGTGTCCCGGTGTTCCTGATCAACTACATGCCGGGCAGCGACTGCCTGCCGGTCGAGCCGAAGGACATGGCCGCGTACCAGGAGTGGATCAGGGGCGTCGCCCGCCAGATCGGCCAGGCCCGGGCGGTGGTCATCCTGGAGCCGTCCAGCCTGGTCAAACTGCCGGGGACGGAGAAGTGCGACGCGGACGGCTCACCCGAGCAGCGTTACCGCGACCTCAGGCAGGCCGTACGGAGCCTCAAGTCCAGCCCCCGCACGGCCGTCTACCTCGACGGCAGCCAGAACTACTGGCCGGGCACCGACGTCATGGCGCGGCGGCTGATCGGGGCCGGGATCGAGGAGGCGGACGGGTTCTTCGTCAACACCGCCGGATACCAGCGTACGGAGGGGAGCGTCGAGTACGGCAAGGCGCTGTCGGCCTGCGTCAGCGTCCAGCTGGAGACGGGCGGCGAGGAGTGCCCGCAGGACGCACCGATGGACCGGGCGAGGATGCCGCACTTCGTGATCGACACCGCCAGGAACGGCCAGGGCTCGTGGAGGCCGGAGAAGAAGAAGTACAAGGATGTGCAGGTGTGGTGCAACCCTCCGGGCAGGGGCGTCGGCCCGCGGCCCACCACGGAGACGGGCGAGGAGCTGGTCGACGCGTACTTGTGGGTCGCGCGGGCGGGCGAGTCGAGCGGCCGGTGCAGGCGCGGCACGAGCGGCGAGAAGGATCCCGAGCGCGGCATCGTGTCGCCGGAGGCCGGCCAGTGGTGGGCCGATCTGGCGCTGGAGCGGGCGAAGAACGCGAATCCGCCGCTGGAGTGAGCGCGTACCGGGAAATATCAGCATGAATTCCCGTGGTCCGGTCCACCAGAATGGGTGTTGTGACTGCACGCCTGCGCATCGCCTCCGAGCTGAGGATGTTCCTGCCGGTGAGCCGGCGACGTGAGTGGCAGGAGGTGGCTCCCGACGGCACCTCCACGCTGGGGCACCACGTCGAGTCGATCGGCATCCCGCTGACGGAGGTCGGCCCGATGATCGTGGCCGGCGATCGGGGCGTGCCGCCGTCCTACCAGCCGGCGCCCGGCGACGTGGTGGAGGTGCACCCGGTGCCGCGCCCGCAGCAGTTGCCCGAGGAGCCGCGGTTCCTGCTGGACGTGCATCTGGGCACGCTGGCGCGGCGGCTGCGGCTGCTCGGCATCGACACCGCCTACCACAACGACATGGACGATCCGGCGCTGGTGGTGCAGGCGAACGAGGAGCGGCGGGTGTTGCTCACGCAGGACCGCGGGCTGCTGCGCCGCCGCGCGCTGTGGCTGGGCGCGTACGTCCGCGGCTCGCGCCCCGCCGACCAGCTCCGCGACCTGTTGGAGCGTTTCGCGCCGCCGCTGCGCCCGTGGACCCGCTGCACGGCGTGCAACGGCGAGCTGGAGCAGGTGACCAAGGTCGAGGTCGAGCCGCTGCTGGCGGCCGGCACGCGGCGCAGCTACGACGCCTATGGCCGGTGCGGGGGGTGCGGGCAGGTCTACTGGCACGGCGCGCACAGCGGCCATCTGGAGGAGATCGTGCGGACGGCCCGAGCGTGGGCGTCCTGACGCGCTCCGGTGTGCCATCCTGATCGGCATCTCTCCTCGAATCCTCGAAGGAAGGGTCGTGTGGACTTTCGCATCATGGGGCCGCTCGAGGTGGCCGACGGCGACCGGGATCTGACGCCCGCGACGCCCAAGCTCCGCGATCTGCTGGCCATGTTCCTGCTCAACGCCGGTCACCCGCTGACCGTCGAGCGGCTGCGGCGGCTGTTGTGGCCGCGCGAGGGAGGTGACCGCTCCGACTCCCTGATCCGCGGCTACGTCGGCCGGCTCAGGCAGCTGCTCGGGAAAGACGTGATCGGCACCGTGTCCGGGTCGTACGTGCTGGCCGTCGGCGACGGCGGGCTCGACGTCGACCGGTTCCGGCTGCTGGTCGACAAGGGCGCCTACGAGGAGGCGCTGGAGTTGTGGCGGGGCGAGGTCCTGGAGGACGTCGACCCCGAGGGCGAGCGGTGGTCGGAGACGCGCCGGCTCCGCGAGGAGCTCGGCGAGCTGCGGCTGCTCGCCCTGGAGCGCAGGCTGCAGGCCGGTCTCGACGCGGGCCGCCACCGCGAACTGCTGGTCGAGCTGCGCCGGCTGACCCGGCAGCATCCGACGTGGCAGCGCTTCCGCGGCCAGTACATGCTGGCCCTCTACCGCAGCGGCCGCCGGGTGGACGCGCTGGCCGCGTACGCGGTGCTGCGCGACCAGCTCGACGGCGGCCACGCGATCGAGCCCGACGCGGAGTTGCAGCTGCTCTACCACCGCATGCTGCACGACGACGCGTCGCTGCACGTGTCGGCGGGCCCGCCGGTGCTGCTGCCGCCCGACGTGGCGGGTTTCACGGGGCGGGCCGCCCTGCTCGACCAGGTGATCGGCGGTCAGGTCGTGGTGCACGGCCAGGCGGGCGCGGGCAAGTCGGCGCTGGCGGTGCACGCGGCCTGGCGGCGGCGCGAGCGTTTCCCCGACGGCATCCTGTACGCCGACCTGCGCGAGACGGCGGCGCCTGCTGCGGTGCTCGAGGACTTCCTTCGCTGGCTGGGCTGCCCGGCCCAGGCGATCCCCGCGTCGCTGGAGCAGCGCGAACGGCTTTTCCGCACGTACGCGGCCGGCCGCGAGGTGCTGGTGGTGCTGGACAACGCGGCCGGAGAGGCGCAGGTGCGGCCGCTGCTGACGTCCTGCCCGACGGTCGTGACCAGCCGTTCCCCGCTGGGCGGGCTGACCGGGGCGCGGCGGTTGTCCGTCGGCGTGCTGGACGACGGGGAGGCGCTCGACCTGCTGGCGAGGTGTTCCGGCCGGGCGGCGGACGACGCCGTGCGCAGGCTGGCGCGGTTCTGCGGCGGGCTGCCGATCGCGCTGCGCATCGCCGGCTCCCGGCTGGCGGCCAGGCCGGAGTGGACCGTCGGCTATCTGGTGCGCCTGCTGGAGGACGAGCACGAGCGGCTCGACCGGCTGCACGCGGGCGACCAGACGGTGCGCAGCGTGCTCGCGATCGGCTTCGACGGGCTGCCGGAGCCGGCCCGGCTGACGTTGCGCGGGCTCGGCGCGCTGTCGGCGCCCGACTTCGCCGACTGGGTGACCGAGCATCTCGGCGGGCAGGGCGAGATGCTGGTGGACGCGGGCTTACTGGAGACGCACGGGGTCGACGTGGCGGGCCAGGTTCGTTATCGGATGCACGCTCTGACCAGGTTGTTCGCCCGTGAGCAGCCCGTCCCCGGGGTGCTGGCGAGGCTGGCGGCGGTGGTGCTGGCCAGGGTGCGGGCCTCGCGGTTCTCGCTGGTGTCGGGCGACCCGGCGACGGCCGTGGCCACCAGGGACATCAGGGAGTCGGTCGAATGGCTGGCGGCCGAGCGGGCGTTCCTGGTGAGCCTGGTCGCCGACCTGCACGCGGCGGGGCTCGACGACGAGTGCTGGCGGCTGGCGCACCTGCTGGCGCCCTATCTCGAACGCCACCGCTTCCTCGACGACTGGCGGGCCGTGACCGGGCCGGCGCTGGAGTCGGCGCGGCGGTCGGCCGACGACCGGGGCGAGGCGCTGATCCTGCTGGACCTGGGCGACCTGCATCTGGCCGAGCGGGAGTGGGAGCGCGCGTACGCGCGGCTGGGGCTGGCGCTGGAGATGGTCCGGCGGCAGGGCCGCGCCCGCGACGTCAACCACGCCGTACGCCGGCTGGCCCGCGTCCACCTGGAGCTGGGGCGGCTGGACGAGGCCGAGCGGGCGCTGCGCACCTGCCTGAAGGAGGCCGGCAACGAGCGCGACACGGCCGACGCCGAGCGGGTGCTGGGCGCGGTGCTGCGCCGCGCCGGCCGGCTGGACGAGGCCGGCGTGCTGCTGGCGGCCGCCGTGGGGCGCCTGGCGGAGCTGGGCGACCGGCACCGGCAGGCCGACACCCTGCTCGACCTGTCGGCGGTACGCCTGGCGCAGGCCGCCAAACCGGCCGCCCGCGCCGCCGCCGAGCAGGCCAGGGGCATCGCCGTACGCCTCGGCGACCGGCTGCTCGACGCGCACGCGCTGCTGGCCCTGGCCCGGGTCAACCGGGCGGAGGGCGCGACCGGGCGGGCGCGCGAGCTGGCCGGGGCGGCGCTGGAGGTCTTCGAGACGACCGGCGACCGGCAGGCCGCCGCCAACACCCGGGCGTTCCTGGCGCAGTGACCCCCACAGTCCGCCGTAGTGACATCCGCAAGTGCCCCCACAGCGCCCGGGGCTTCATACGGCCAGCAGGCGGCGCACGTCCTCGCGGTGCAGGTCCTCGGCGGTGCCGGTGCGCACCACGTGCCCGCCGTCGAGGATGACGAACGTGTCGGCCAGCCGCAGCGCGATGTCCAGATACTGCTCAACGAGCAGCACGGCCAGCCCGGCGGCGTGCAGGCGTTCGATGGCCGCCTCGATCTCCAGGATGATCGACGGCTGGATGCCCTCGGTCGGCTCGTCGAGGATGAGCATCCTCGGCCTGGTCACGAGGGCGCGGGCCATGGCGAGTTGCTGCTGCTGGCCTCCCGACAGGTGGCCGGCGCTCCGCTTGAGCAGCGGCTTGAGGGCGGGGAAGAGGTCGAGGGCCTCGTCGACGGCATGCTTGGGCTGCTTGGCGGCCTCCAGGGTCACCAGCAGGTTGCCCTGGACGGACAGCTGGGGGAAACACTGGTGGCCCTGCGGTACGTACCCCATGCCGAGCCGTACCCGCTCGTGCGGCTTGAGCCCGGTGACGTCGCGGCCGTCGAACGTGACCGTGCCGGTCACCGCGGGCAGCACCCCCATGACGGTGTTGAGCAGCGTGGTCTTGCCGACGCCGTTGCGGCCCATGACACAGACGAGCTGCCCCGGCCCGACCTCCAGCGAGACGCCGAACAACACGCGCGCCCTTCCGTACCCCGACTCAAGGCCGGTTACCGACAGCATCGCTCGCCTTCCTCCCCAGATAGACCTCCTGCACGCGGGGGTCGGCGCTGACCTGGTCGACCGAGCCCTCCACGAGCACCCTGCCCTCGTGCAGCACGGTCACCGTCGAGGCGTGCCGCCGCAGGAACTCCATGTCGTGCTCCACCACGACCACCGTGTGGTCGTCGGCGATCCGCGTGAGCAGCTCGCCGGTGCGCTCGCGCTCGTCCTTGGACATGCCGGCGACCGGCTCGTCCAGGAGCAGCAGCTTGGGCCGCTGCGCCAGCAGCATCCCGATCTCGAGCCACTGGCGCTGGCCGTGGGAGAGAACCCCGGCTGAACGTTCGGCGAGCTCTTCGAGCCCCGTCCTGGCCAGCGCCTCAGCGACGGTCTCCGACACGCCCCTCCGCCGCCTGGCCAGCGACCACAGCGGCTTGCGGAAGCCGGCGGCCAGGTCGAGGTTCTCGATCACGGTGAGCTCCTCGAAGACGACGGACGTCTGGAACGTGCGTCCGACGCCGAGCCGGACGATCTGGTGCTCTTTCCTGCCCGCCAGGTCGTGGCCGGCGAAGCGCACGCTGCCCGCCGCCGGCCTGGTCAGACCGGTGATGACGTCGATCAGCGTGGTCTTGCCCGCGCCGTTGGGCCCGATGAGGAAGCGCAGCTCGCCGTCGGGCACGGTCAGGTCCACGCCGTCGAGCGCGCGGAAGCCGTCGAACACCACCTGGACGTCACGTAGTTCGAGCACGTCGCAACCTCTCCGCCACCCCGATGATCCCCTTCGGGGCGAGCGTCATGACCAGGATGAACAGGGCGCCCTGCAGGTAGAGCCAGCCGTCGGCGAACTGCTCGCTGAACGCCGTCTGGGCGTAGCCCATGACGACGGCGCCGAGCACGGCCCCGGCCAGCACGTGCCGGCCGCCGACCGCCACCGCGACGACCAGCTCCAGCGACGGCACCACGCCGAGCAGGGCGGGCGAGATGATGCCGACGACGGGGACGAACAGCGCGCCCGCGAGCCCCGCCATGCCCGCCGACGCGGCGAAGGTGACGGTCTTGACCAGCGCCGGGTCGTAGCCGAGGAAGCGCACCCGGTCCTCGCCGTCCCTGACCGCGACGAGCAGCCGGCCGTACCTGCTGTTCACCAGCTGGCGGGTGGCGAGGTAGAGCACCCCCAGCACGGACGCCACCACCAGGTAGAGGCCGCGCTGCGTGGAGTCCTCGGCGAGGTCCCGGCCGAACAGGTCGAAGAAGTTCGTCATGCCGTTGGTTCCGCCGGTCAGGCCCTGCTGCCCGACCAGCAGGATGACCATGGCGGCGGCCAGCGCCTGGGTGAGGATCGCGAAGTACGCGCCGCGCACGCGCTGCCGGAACACCAGCGTGCCCAGGATGGCCGCGATCGCCACCGGCCCCAGCACGGCCATGCCCAGGGCGAAGACCGGGTTGGCGAACGGCACCCACAGCGCGGGCAGCTCCTCCACCCCGCTCCACACCATGAAGTCGGGCAGCCCGCCGCCCTCGGTGAGCTTGAGGTGCATCGCCATGGAGTAGCCGCCGAGCCCGAAGAACACGCCCTGGCCGAGGGTGAGCATGCCGCCCTGCCCCCACGCCAGCCCGATGCCGAGCGCGACGATCGCGTAGCACAGGTATTTGGCCAGCAGGCTCAGCCGGAACGGCTCCAGCAGCAGCGGGGCGGCCACGAGCACGATCACGGCCACGGTCGCGAAGGGCAGGTTCCTCCTGATCATGTGAGTGCCCTCGATCTGAGCACGAACATGCCCTGCGGCCGCACCTGCAGGAACGCGATGATGGCGGCGAGCACGATGACCTTCGCGAGCGAGGCGTCCGACCAGAACTCCGCGTAGGAGTTGAGCAGCCCCAGCCCGATGGCCGCGAGCACGGCCCCGCGCAGCTGTCCCAGCCCGCCCGCCACGACGACGAGGAACGCGTCGACGATGTAGTACGTGCCGAGCGCCGGCCCGACGGGCCCGACGAGCGTCAGCGCCACCCCGGCCACGCCCGCCAGCCCCGACCCGATGAAGAACGTCAGCATGTCCACCCGGCCGGTGTCGATGCCGCTGGTCGCGGCCAGCCGCCGGTTCTGCACGACGGCCTGGGTCCTGCGGCCGAGCCCGGTGCGGGTGAGGTACGCCCAGACGGCGACCACCCCGGCCACCGCCAGCCCCATGATGAACAGCCGGTTGTACGGCAGGATGCCCACCCCTCCCGCCAGCCACGAGGGGGCGGGCACCTGCACGTTGGGCGCGCCGAACAGGTCGCGGGCGAGCTGCTGCAGCACCAGGCTGACGCCCCAGGTGAGCAGCAGCGTGTCCAGCGGGCGGCCGTAGAAGTGCCGGATGGCGACCCGCTCCAGGATCAGCCCCATGGCCCCGGCGACCAGGAACGCCACCGGCAGCGCCGGCACGAGGTCGCCCAGCAGGAACGCGGTGTACGCCCCCGCCATGATGAACTCGCCGTGCGCCATGTTGATCACGCCCATCTGCCCGAACGTGAACGTGAGCCCGAGCGCGATGAGCAGCAGCACCGCCCCGATCGACAACCCGATCGGCAGCTGGTTGGCGAAGGCGGACATCACTGGCCGGCCAGCCCGGCCGCCCACGGGTAGCCCTTGAGGTAGGGGTCGGGTTTGATCGGCTCGCCGGAGTCCCACACCTGCTTGATCAGCCCGTCGGGCTGGACGATGCCGATGCGGGCGGTCTTGTACAGGTGCTGGCTCTCGCCGTCGATGGTGACCAGGCCTTCGGGGCGTTCGAGCGCGATGCCGCCCGCGGCCTTCCTGACCGCCTCGACCTCGGTCGTGCCGGCCTTCTTGACCGCCTCGGCCCACAGGTAGACGGCGTTGTAGCCGGCCTCCATGGGGTCGCTGGTGACCTTGTCCTGGCCGTACTTGGCCTTGTACGCCTTGACGAACGCCTTGTTGGCGGGGGTGTCGGTGGTCTGGTAATAGTTCCAGGCGACCGGCTGGCCGACGACGTTGTCCACGCCGATGCCGGTGACCTCCTCCTCGGCGATGCTCACCGACAGCACGGGCATGCTCTCCGCCGTGGCGCCCGCGCTCTTGAGCTGCTTGAAAAAGGCGACGTTGGAGTCGCCGTTGAGGGTGTTGAAGACGGCGTCCGGCCCGGCCTGCGTGACCTTGTTGACCAGCGTGGAGTATTCGGTGTGGCCGAGCGGGGTGTACTCCTCGCCGAGGATCTCCATGCCGTTCGCGGCCGCGTACGCCTTGATGATCTTGTTGGCGGTGCGGGGGAAGACGTAGTCGCTGCCCACCAGGAACAACCGCTTCTCGCCCTGCTCCTTCAGGTAGTCGAGGCCGGGGATGATCTGCTGGTTGGTGGTGGCGCCCGTGTAGAAGATGTACGGCGAGCTCTCCAGCCCTTCGTACTGCACCGGATACCACAGCAGGGCCTTGTAGCGTTCGAAGACCGGGAGCATCGCCTTCCTGCTGGCCGACGTCCAGCCGCCGAAGACGGTGGCGACCTTGTCCTGCCTGATCAGTTTCGTGGCCTTCTCGGCGAACGTGGGCCAGTCGGAGGCGCCGTCCTCCACCACGGGGACGAGTTGCTTGCCGAGCACGCCGCCGGCCTTGTTGATCTCCTCGACGGCGAGCAGTTCGGCGTCGCGCACGGTGACCTCGCTGATGGCCATCGTGCCGCTGAGCGAGTGGAGGATGCCGACCTTGATCTCGTTGGCGTCGGCGGCCGGCCGGGCGTCTGATCCGCAGGCCGCAAGGGACAAGACAAGTATCGCGGGGACAATCGGGCGGGGGATGCGCACAGCCGTTCCTTCCTGCCGACCGGTACTGCGAGAAAGGTGACTCCGCGAGATTTCGCGGGAAGATCCCGCGTGTTAAGAGGCGATTGCCGGACGTTCACAAGCGCACCTATTCCGACATACGGCGGTTCAGCGCGAGGCGAAACCGACCCGACATCACGCGGCAACACCCAGGAAACGGCCGGTTCTTATGGTCCGGCCATGCGGCTAACCTCACACGAGCAGGAACGGCTGCTCATCCACGTCGCCGCCGGGGTGGCGCGCGAGCGGCAGGCCAGGGGCCTGCGGCTCAACCACCCCGAGGCCACCGCCGTCATCGCGTCGTTCCTCATGGAGGGCGCCAGAGACGGGCGCAGCGTCGCCGACCTGATGGAGGCCGGGCGATCGGTGCTCGACCGCGCCGACGTCATGGACGGCGTGCCGGAGATGCTGGAGAGCGTGCAGATCGAGGCCACGTTCCCCGACGGCACGAAGCTGGTCACCGTCCACAGGCCGATCCCGTGATCCCGGGCGAATACGCCCACCCCGACGGCGCGATCGAGCTCAACCCGGGGCGCGAGCGGGTGACGGTGCGGGTGGTCAACACCGCCGACCGGCCGGTGCAGGTGGGCTCCCACTACCATTTCGCGGCCACCAACCCGGGGCTGGAGTTCGACAGGAAGGCGGCCTGGGGGATGCGGCTCGACGTGCCGTCGGGGACGGCGATGAGGTTCGAGCCCGGCGTCGAGCGCGATGTGACGCTGGTGCCGATCGCGGGCGGCCGGATCGTGCCGGGCCTGCGGCCGGAGTGGGCGGGGCCGCTCGATGGCTGACATGTCGCGCGCCCGCTACGCGGCGCTCTACGGGCCCACCACCGGCGACCGCATCCGGCTGGCCGACACCGACCTGTTCGTCGAGGTCACCGAGGACCGCGCGATGGGCCCTTCGGGGGCCGGCGAGGAGGCCGTCTTCGGCGGCGGCAAGGTCATCCGCGAGTCGATGGGGCAGGCGCGGACCACCCGCGCGGAGGGCTCGGCCGACCTCGTCATCACCGGCGCGGTCATCCTCGACCACTGGGGTGTGGTGAAGGCCGACATCGGTGTCCGCGACGGCCGCATATACGCCATCGGCAAGGCCGGCAACCCCGACACGATGGACGGCGTCGACCTGGTCATCGGGCCGTCCACGGAGGTGCTGGCGGGCAACGGCAAGATCCTCACCGCCGGGGCCGTCGACTCCCACGTCCACCTCATCTGCCCGCAACTCCTCGACGAGGCCGTCGCGTCCGGGGTCACCACGATCGTCGGGGGCGGCACGGGACCCGTCGAGGGCACCAAGGCGACGACCGTCACCGGTGCCTGGTATCTCGGCCGGATGCTGGAGTCGCTGGACGCGTACCCGCTGAACTTCGCGCTGCTCGGCAAGGGCAACACGGTCAGCGTCGAAGGGCTGCGCGAGCAGCTCGCGGCCGGGGCCTCCGGCTTCAAGCTGCACGAGGACTGGGGATCCACGCCCGCCGCCATCGACGCGTGCCTGAGCGTGGCCGACGCGGCGGGCGTGCAGGTGACGCTGCACACCGACACGCTGAACGAGGCCGGGTTCGTCGAGTCGACGCTCAAGGCCATCGGCGACCGGACTATCCACGCGTACCACACGGAAGGGGCGGGCGGCGGGCACGCGCCCGACATCATCCGCGTGGCCGGTCAGCCCAACATCCTGCCGTCCTCCACCAACCCCACCCGGCCGCACACCGCCAACACACTCGACGAGCACCTCGACATGCTGATGGTCTGCCACCATCTCAACCCGTCGATCCCCGAGGACCTGGCCTTCGCCGAGTCGCGCATCAGGCCCGCGACGATGGCGGCCGAGGACGTGCTGCACGACCTCGGGGCGATCTCCATGATCGGTTCCGACTCGCAGGCGATGGGGCGGATCGGGGAGACGGTCATCCGTACGTGGCAGACCGCCCACGTGATGAAGGGGCGGCGGGGGGCGCTCGGCGGAGGGCCGGCGGACAACCTGCGGGCTCGGCGATATGTCGCTAAATATACGATATGTCCGGCTATCGCCCATGGGTTGGACGCCGAGCTCGGCTCCGTCGAGCTCGGCAAGCTCGCCGACCTCGTACTGTGGAGCCCGGCGTTCTTCGGGGTCAAGCCCGACCTGGTGCTGAAGGGCGGCGTCGTGGCGTGGGCCCAGATGGGCGACGCCAACGCCTCCATCCCGACGCCCCAGCCGGTGCTGCCCCGCCCCATGTTCGGCGCGTCGCCGGTCACGGCCGCCGCCACCTCGCTCCACTTCGTCGCGCCCGCCGCCCTGGACGCGGGCCTCGCCGACCGCCTCGCCGTGCGCCGCCGCCTGGCGCCCGTCCAGGACGTACGCCGGCGCGGCAAGTCCGCGATGCCCCTCAACGACGCCCTGCCCAGAATCGAGGTCGCGCCCGACACGTTCGAGGTCCGCGTCGACGGCGAGCTCATCGAGCCCTGTCTCTTATAC
>NZ_SMKO01000191.1 GCF_004348685.1 Nonomuraea deserti
GGGACAGGGGGCGTTGGACGCGGGGGGCGTGGTGGCGGCGAGGAGGGAAGCGCCGGCGGCCTCCTCGACGCGTTTGATCGCGAAGTCGACCTGCTGCCTCAGCTCCTGGGCCTCGCGCCAGGCCAGTTTGCGGTGCTCGGCCAGCCACGCCTCCGCCTGGGTGTAGATCTTGACGGTGAACAGCCGTTCCAGCAGTTTGGCGCGTTCGTCACCGCCGGCCCGCAGGAATTTGGCGAACTCCCCCTGCGGCAACATCGCCACCTGGCAGAACTGGTCGGCGTTCATGCCGAGCAGCTCTCCCACGAGATGCCCCGCCTCGTCGAGCCGGGTCGTCAGCCCCTGCCAGGACGACACCCGCCGCTCGGAGAGGACGACCTTGGCCTTCTCCTCCGTGAAGCCGGTGCCGCGCAGTTTGGGCCGCTGCCAGGTGGGTGAGCGCTGGATGCGGAGTAACCGGCCGCGGATCGTCACCTCGAGCGTGACCGCGGGCCCTGTCGTTCGCGGGGCGTGGTCGCAGCGCAGGCTGCGGGCGCTGTTGCGCTGGCCGGGGACCTGGCCGTAGAGGGCGAAGCAGAGCGCGTCGAGGATCGTGGTCTTGCCCGCCCCTGTGGGCCCGTGGACGAGGAAGAGGCCGGCCTCCGCAAGGGCGTCGAAGTCGACGGTTTCGGTGCCGGGGAAGGACCCGAAGGCCGTGAACGTGAGCCGGTGCGGCCGCATCTATGCCATCGTCTCCTTCACCCTCGATGCCTCGATGGCCTGTCTTAGCAGGGATTCCTCGTCGGATGCCGCAGGCTCGCCGCGCACCTCGCGGACGAAGTCGAGGGCGACCTCGGCCTCGGGCCGCCCGCTCAGGCGCGCGGGCCGGACGGCGGGGGTGGCGCCGTCGGGCTCGAAGGCCAGGCCGAGAGTGTGGGGGAAGCGGGCGCGGAGGCGCTCCATGGCGGATTTGGGGCGGACGGCGTCGGTCAGGGTGACGTGGAGCCAGTAGTCTTCGAGACGGGCGTGCAGCGGGGAGGTCAGGAGGTCGTCGAGGCGGCCCTTCAGGGTGCCGACGGGACGGGGCACGGGGGCGGCCACGAACTCCGTCTCCTCGCCCAGGGTGACCAGCCAGGAGCCCTTGACGTGGCCTGCCTCCGAGAACGAGTAGGCCAGCGGCGACCCCGAATAGCGCACGGTCTCGGACATGCGCTGACGCCCGTGCAGGTGGCCGAGCGCGACGTAGTCGACCCCGTCGAAGACCGGCAGGGGCACGTGGGCCACCCCGCCCACGCTGATGTCGCGCTCGCTGTCGCTGGCCTGCCCGCCGGTGACGAAGCAGTGCGACAGGACCACGGAGGCGCGGTGGCGGGCGGCGTCGGCCCTGACGCGGGTCATCGCGTGGGTGAGCGCCGCGGTGTGGCTGCGGTCGGGCAGCTCCCAGCCGGCCCGGACCAGCTCGGGCTCCAGATAGGGGATGCCGTAGAAGGCGACGTCGCCGACCAGCACCGGCTCCCACGCCTGGTCGGGGCGCGTGCGCACGTGCACCCCCGCCGTCTCGAACAGCGCCGAGCCGAACCTGAGCCGCAGCGCCGAGTCGTGGTTGCCGCTGATCAGCACCACTCGCGCCCCTGCGGCGCGCAGCCGGGCCAGCGCCTCGTCGAGCAGCGCGACCGCGTCGACCGGCGGCAGCGCCCGGTCGTAGACGTCGCCGGCGATCGCCACGACGTCGACCCGCTCGGCCCGCACCGTCGCCACCAGGTGGTCGACGAACGCCGCCTGCGCCGCGAGCAGGCTCTCGCGGTGGAGCGAGCGTCCGAGATGCCAGTCGGACGTGTGCAGGATGCGCATGTCGCAGGAAGCTAACAGTTCTCACCGACAAATGCGGGCTCACCTGTCTCACGAGCCGGGAGTACGCTGGACGATCGGCGGGCAAACCAACGCACATGGGGAGGCCGATGCGCACTGGCCGTGGCGCCTTGAGCGTGGCCGCCGGTCTGGTGCTGGTGGCTCTCGCGACGGTCGGATACGTCTTGCCACCCGCGTTCGACCCGCCGCCGCTCAAGGCCGATCCAGCTTTCCAGTCGATCCCGGCGCAGCCGGCCGCCGAGCTGAAGCCGGTGGTGGCGACCGGCTCCGTCCGCACGGAGCAGATCTCGGTCGCGGGCGAGGGGCAGCGCCTGGAGGGGACGCTCCGGGTGCCGCTGACGCCTGGGCGGCATCCGGCGATGGTGTTCGTGTCCGGCTCGGGGAACGGGTCGCGGACCGAGTTCACGCCGCAGGCGGAGTTCCTGGCCATGGCGGGCGTGGTGACGATCGCGTTCGACAAGCGCACGATCGGCTACAACTTCCGCGACCGCGACTTCGGGCTGCTCGCCGACGACGCGCTGCGCATGGTGGAGTACCTGCGCACCCGTCCCGAGGTGGATCCTTCGCGCATCGGGCTGTGGGGGGTCAGCGAGGGCGGCTGGGTGGTGCCCATCGCGGCGGCGAAGAGCACCGCGGTGAAGTATCTGGTGATGGTGTCCTCGCCGAACGTCTCCCCACTGCGCCAGGTCGCGTGGGCGCTGAACGAGCAGCTGCTCAGGCTGCACGCCCCCATCGGCGTACGCGACCTGCTGACCAGGGCGATGGGCGGGGTGGGCTTCGACTTCCTGCGCTACGACGCGATGCCGGCCTTAGGCCAGGTCAAGCAGCCGGTCCTGGCGTTCTACGGCACCACCGACCCCTCGATCCCCTTCGTCGAGTCCACCCAGGCGCTGATCAGGGCGATGAAGAAGGCGCGCAACGACGACTACACGATCCGTTTCATGGCGAGTGGCGACCACGCCATGCGGGTCCACGGCGGAGACTTCACCCAGGGTTATCTGGAGACCCTCGCCAACTGGATCATCGGCCTGCCGGGCACCGCCGAGCCGTCCGTGCACATGGCGGGCGCCACCCCGGTCCAGCGCTTCGAGGCCAGCGACGTGCCCGCCGCCCCCTGGTACGCGGGCGGCACGATGCTGGGGCTGACGATCTGCCTGGCGGCCGTCGGCTACGTGGCGGGGCCGGTCGCCGCCATGGTCGTCCGCCTGCGCGGCCGCGCGGGCGTCACCGCCGAGGCCAACGCCCGCCTCTGGCCGCCGCTGCGGCGCAGGCTGAGCAGGATCGCGTGGACGAGCCTGGGCCTGCTGATGTCGGTGGTGGCGTTCATCACGCTGCTGGTGCTGTTCTCGGTGAACCAGGCGGGCGCCTGGCCCGCCGTGCTGGCCGGCTGGCTGGTCGTGCGCGTGCTGGCGGTGTGGATGCTGGTCCAGGAGGTCACGGCGGTGGCGGCGCTCGTGTCGGCGCTGCGCGAGGGCATGCGGCCGAGCCGCTGGCAGCACGTGGCGATCGCGGGCGTGCTGGGCGGCACCGGCCTGCTGATGGTGGCGGCGGCCTACTACGGGCTCTTCTCGTTCCCGTGGTAGACGAAGGCGTTCATCCAGCGGTCGAGCTCGCCGAACACCTGTTTGCGCACCGGCTCGGCCGACAGCACCAGGTCGTGCAGGCCGTCCGCGATGCGTACGCACGTGACGTGCGGCCCGACCGAGGTGGACCAGCGGGCCATGTGCCGGGGGTCGAGCACGATGTCGGCCGCGCGCGCCTCGGGAGCGAAGTCGCGTACGCGCAGGCCCGTCGCCGAGGTGAGCACGAGCACCGGCACGTCCACCGACAGGCCGGCGTGCAGCCGCCGCTGGGCCCTGCGGATGGCGGCCAGCCACATGGCGTGCACGGAGAAGCCACCCAGGGGTTTGAGCTCCAGGTCGTAGTCCCATTCGCCCTGCAGGCTGCGGTGGAGGGTCTGCCCGTAGACGGTGCTGGCGCCCAGGGGGATGACCCAGCGGGTGTAGGACAGCGGCATCTTGAGCAGGTCGGCGGCCAGGCGGAGCGGCGTGGGCACGTTGAGGTCGAAGAACGGGCTGTTGAGCACGAGCCCCTGCACCAGGCCGCGGCCGCGCACCCGGTCGGCCCACAGGGGCGCGATCAGGCCGCCGGTGGAGTGGGCGTTGATCGTCAGCTCGTCGTGGTCCTGCCTGATGATGCGGACGGCCTCGTCGATCTCGGGGAAGTAGTCGGTGACGCTCCTGATCAGGCCCCTGGTCTGGTGGGGCAGCAGCGATCGGCCGTATTTGCGCAGGTCGAGGGCATAGAAGTCGATGCCGCGGCTGACGTAGTGCTCGGCCAGGTGGTCCTGGAAGAAGTAGTCGGTGAACCCGTGCAGGTAGAGCACGGCCCTGCGGGTGGGGGTGGTGGCCCTCCTGGCGACCAGCGTCGCGACGACCGCGCCCTCGAAGTCGTCGGGCAGGGGCAGCACGGTGATCTCGTACACGCTAGACACCATAGGGATCGTCGGGCCATGACGGCACCCCGGGCGGGAGGTCCTGGCTGACCGTCATCGGGAATCGGGCGGGCCGTTTCTCCAGGAAGGCGGTCACTCCTTCGACCGCGTCGGGCGCGCCGCCGAGCTCGGTCATGAGCCGGGAGTCGGCCGCGTGCGCCTCCCACGGCGAGGCCGCCGACAGGCCCGACCACATCAGCCTGCGGACGGCGGCCACGGAGACGGCGGAGGTGTTCTCGGCGATCTCCCGAGCCAGCGCGTACGCCGCGGGCAGCAGCTCGTCCGCCGGGTACACCCGCGAGACCAGCCGCCCTTCGAGCGCCTCGGATGCGGGGAAGATCCGTCCGGTGGCCGCCCACTCCATGGCCTGGGCGATGCCGACGATCCTGGGCAGGAACCAGCTGGACGCCGCCTCGGCGACGATCCCGCGCCGCGCGAACACGAACCCGAACCTGGCAGTGTCCGAGGCGAGACGGACGTCCATGGGCAGCGTCATCGTGATCCCGACGCCCACGGCCGGGCCGTTGATCGCGCCGATGACGGGTTTGAGCGACCTGGCGATCCTGAGCGCGACCGTGCCGCCGCCGTCGCGGGGCGCGCCGTTCACGAGTTCCCGCCGCTCGCCGGGCTCACCGGGCTCACCGGGGTCGCCGGGGTCGCCGCGGTGCCCGAACGTGTCGCCGCCGCCGCTCAGGTCGGCTCCCGCGCAGAACGCGCGGCCCGCCCCGGTGACCACCACGGCGCGTACGTCGTCGTCCGCGTCGGCCCGGTCGAACGCCTCGATCAGCTCCGCGCGCATGGTGAGGGTGAAGGCGTTGAGGCGTTCGGGGCGGCGCAGCGTCACGGTGGCGACACGATCGGTCACCTGGTATCCGATCTCGGTGAAGGCCATGTGCCGAATCTTATTCGGGTACTGATGTTCATCCTCCGATAAGGACACATTTCGTATTCGCTGCGTAGGCTGCCGCCTCAATCAGACGCGAGACGGGCCACGTCAGCGGCCCGCCTCGGGCGGGAACTCCGCGTCTTCGGCGAGCCACACCGGCGGGTCCACCACAAGATGCGGCGATCGCGCCTATGGTGGAAATCGCGGGGAAACGGGGAAGGCGTGCGGCAGGCGAAGGAACCGATGAGCGCCGGAGCGGTCCTGGGCTGGCTGGTGCTGGGTGCGTTGGCGCCCGGCGCCGCTCATTTGCGCGCCGGATGGCGCAAGACCGGCCTCGTGCTGCTCTCCTGCTACGCCGCCCTGCTGCTGGGCCTGCTCGCCCTGGGCCTGCTGACCGACAACCTGCTCGGCTCGCTGACCGAGGACTCCTGGCTGACGGCGATCCTCGTCGGCGCGTCCGTGCTGGGCGTGGGGTGGTTCGCCCTCATCGTGCACTCGTTCGTCGTGCTCCGGCCAGGGCGGCTGCCGCAGGCGGGACAGATCGTCACCGGCACGCTCGCGGGACTGCTCGCCGTCATGGTCGTGGTGCCGTTCGGGGTGGTCGCGCAGTTCGTCTGGACCTCGCAGGAGACGCTCGACGGCATCTTCCGGCAACCACCCGCCGGCGACGGGGCCCCTGAAGCGGCCGAGCCGGAGCCGGAGAACCCGTGGGCGGGCCGGCGCCGGGTCAACATCCTGCTCCTCGGCGGCGACGCCGACGACCACCGGGTCGGCGTGCGCACCGACAGCATGAACCTGGCCAGCGTCGACGTGGAGACCGGCAACACCGTGCTGTTCAGCCTGCCGCGCAACCTGGAGGACGTACGCTTCCGTCCGGGCACGCCGATGGCCGAGCGGTTCCCCGACGGCTTCCGCCTCCCCGCCGACCCGGGCGGCGGGCGGAGCGACCTGCTCAACAGCGTCTGGGAGTACGCCGACTCGCACCCGGAGATCTTCGGCGGCAAGGAGCAGCAGGGCGCCAGGGTGCTGATGGACACGATCGGCTACACCCTCGGCGTCAAGGTCGACTGGTACGCCCTGGTCAACATGTGGGGGTTCGCCCGCCTCATCGACGCCATCGGCGGCGTCACGATCACCGTCGAGAAGGACGTCGTGTTCGGCAGGTACAACGAGGGCCTGGTCAAGGCCGGCACCCGCAAGCTCAAGGGCGCCGACGCGATGTGGTACGCCCGCTCGCGGACGTACAGCGACGACTACACCCGGATGCGCCGGCAGCGCTGCGTGCTCGGCGCCATCCTCGACCAGGCCGACCCGGCGACGGTGCTGACCAGGTTCAACAAGATCGCGCTGGCCACCAAAGAGCTGATCAGGACCGACATCCCGCGGCCGATGCTCAAACACCTGGTGCCGCTCGCGCTGAAGGTCAAGAACGCGAAGGTGTCGAGCGTGCAGTTCGTGCCGCCGC
This sequence comes from Nonomuraea deserti, assembly GCF_004348685.1. GTDB lineage: Bacteria > Actinomycetota > Actinomycetes > Streptosporangiales > Streptosporangiaceae > Nonomuraea > Nonomuraea deserti. Next base: position 6,691 of record NZ_SMKO01000191.1, read on the forward strand.
TCATCAACACCGGCTACCCCGACTGGGACAAGATCCGCGACGTCGCCGACAAGGCCATCCGCGACTCGAAGAACACCAAGCCCGCCGTCGCCGCCTCGGCCACGCCGTCGCCGGGGCGGCCCGCGAAGACGGGCTCGGCGGAGAGGCCGGCGAAGAAGACCGCCGAGCCGTCGGCGAAGAAGACCGGCGACGATCCGGCCGAGGGCCTCACGGACGGCTGCGGCTCCTCCCTGGCGAACGGCTGATCCGGCGTTCCCCCGGCCCGTCGGCCGGGGCGCGACGTCAGCTCCGAAGGGCGGCGGGCGAGGCGGCGGCGGGTGGTCAGGACAGCCTGGTGGCGATCCGGCCCACCGGCACGCCGCCGCCCAGCACGTCCACCCGCGCGAACGCGGCCGCCCCGCCGACGTCGCAGCCCATCAGGCGCAGCACCTCCAGCGCGATGGCGGTCGTGGCGCGCGGGCTGCCGTCGACGACCTTCACCGCCACCGAGTGCCCCGACTCCAGCGCCACGACCAGCACGCCCTCCGCGCCGCCCTTGGCGAGAGCGCCGGGCAGCGCCCGCATCAGGCCGGTGTTCTGGTGGCCGGTGCCGCCGACGTACTCGGGGTGCTCGCGCATCGCGTCGGCGACCTGGCGCGGCCCGCTGCCCGGCGCGGCGGCCACCAGCCCCCGCACCGCACGCGCGAGGCCGGTCAGCGTGAGCCCGTACAGCGGCGCCCCGCACCCGTCGATCGCCACGTGCGCGGCCTTCTCCCCCGCCAGTTCCTCGGTGACGGAGCGCACGTGGAGCTGCAGGGGATGCTCGGGAGCCAGGTAGCCGGGCACGTCCCAGCCGCCCGCCACGCAGGCGGCGAGCATGGCGGCGTGCTTGCCCGAGCAGTTCATGCGCTCGCGGGAGACGTCCTGGCCCTGCCTGATCAGCCCGTGCATGGTGGGCTGGTCCTCGGGCCACGAGGGCGGGCAGGCCAGCGCGCCGAAGTCGAGGCCGTAGTCGTCGAGCAGCTCGCGGACGAGGCGTACGTGGAAGTCCTCGCCCGTGTGGCTGCCCGCCGCGATGGCGAGGCTCGGCCCCGCCAGGGCGGCGCCCGCCGTCAGGCAGGCCAGCGCCTGGAACGGCTTGGCCGACGAGCGCGGCAGCACCGGCGCGTCGACCGGGCCTAGCGCCACCTCCGTGCGCCCGGAGGGGCCGAGGCCGACGGCGCTGCCGTAGTGCACGCTCTCCACGAACCCCGACCGGATCACTTCGGCGAGCAGGGCGAGTTCAGGCACGTGCGGGTCTCCTTCTGAGCGGGGTGGGCCGGCGGGCCTCCAGCGTGCGGGCCAGCTTGGACAGCGAGGCGTTGACCACCAGGTAGATGAGCGCGACCACGAGGTACGTCTGGATGACCAGGTGGTTGTAGGCGGCCAGGACCTTGCCGCTGTAGAGCAGTTCGCCGTAGCTGACGATGAAGCCCAGCGAGGTGTCCTTGAGCAGGCCGACGGACTGGCTGACGATGGACGGCAGCACGCGGCGGGCGGCCTGGGGCAGCACGATCAGCCGCATCGTCTGGAAGCGGGTCAGCCCGACGGCCAGGCCCGCCTCGGTCTGGCCGCGCTCGATCGCGTTGATGCCGGCGCGGAAGATCTCGGCGAAGGCCGCCGCGTTCGAGACGGTCAGCGGCACGACCAGCTTCCAGAACAGCGGCAGGTCCATGCCGTAGCGCGGCAGCGCGAACAGCACCACGTACACCAGCAGCAGGGCGGGGATGGTCCTGACCACCTCGACGTATCCGGCGGCCGGCAGGCGCACCCACCGGCGCGGCGAGAGCCGGCCCAGCGCCAGCACCAGGCCGAGCGCCATGGACAGCGCCGCCGAGACGACGGCCGCGAGGAAGGTAGACCACAGACCGTCCAGGAGGTAACGCCACATGGGCCAGGTCGCGTACGGCTGCCAGCGCGCGGCGTCGAGCTGCCCGTTGGCGGCGAACTGCCGGAGGGCCAGGGCGACGAGCGCGACGGCGGCGAGCGTGCCGAGCACGGTCGCGATCCGGATGCGCCTCCTGGCCTTGGGACCCGGCTCGTCGAAAAGGGCGGTGCTCGTCATCGCGGTGCCCGCCTCGGGAGTGGCTGGAGGGTCGTCATCGGAGGATCACCAGCCGCCGTTCGAGGCGCCCGGTGACGAACCCGGCCACGGCGGCGATCAGGGCGTAGGCCACGCCCGCGCCCACGAAGATGGGGATGGGCTGCGCCTCGGTGAGGTTCACCCGGTTGGCCGCCGCCGTGAGGTCGACGACGCCGACGGCCGCGGCGAGCGCGGTGTTCATGGTCGTCATGATGAAGATGTTGCCGAGCGGCTGGACGACCGTGCGCAGCGCCTGCGGCAGGATGACGTGCCGCAGCGACTGGCCGAACGTCAGGCCGATCGCCCTGGCGGCCTCGCCCTGGCCCTTCGACACCGAGTTCACCCCCGAGCGCAGGGCCTCGCCGACGTAGGCGCCCTCGTACACGGCGATGACCACGATGGCCGTCTCCAGCAGGCCGGCCTTGATGCCGATCTCCGGCAGGCCGAAGAACGCCAGGACGAGCAGCACGAGCAGCGGCAGGTTCTGGAACGTCTCGACGTAGGCCGTACCGAGGGCGCGCAGCACCCCGACCGGGCTGACGCGCAGGGCGCAGATCAGCACGCCCAGCACCGCCGCGCCCGCGAAGGACCCGGCGGTGAGCTGGAACGTCACGACCAGTCCCTGCCACAGCTCGGGCAGATGATCGAGCAGGACGGACATCAGGACCCCGGCACGGAGCCGATCCGCGGCGGCTGCGGAGCCTCGCCGGTCACGACGGTGCCGATGGACTCCTTCCAGATCTGCTGCCAGACCCCGGTGTCCTGCGTCTTCTTGAGCCAGTCGTTGAGGAACTTCTTGAACGCGTCGTCACCGTGCTTGAGCCCGATGCCGTACGGGTCCTCGGTGAACGGCTTGGTCACGATCTCGATCGCCGGGTCGGCCTTGGCGTCGGCGATGAGGATCGTCTCGTCCTGCACGTACGCGACGCCGCGGTCCTGCTTGAGCGCCTGGACGCACTCGGGGTCGCTGCCGAACGTGATGATCTCCGCCTGCGGCGCCAGCTTCTTGATCGCGGGGATCGCCGGGGTGTTCGCGCCCGCCAGGACCTTCTTGCCGTTCAGGTCCTCCGGCTTGGCGATGCCCGTCGTGCCCTTCTTCACCGCGATCGTCAGACCGGAGGTGTAGTACGGGCCCGCGAACGAGACCTGCTCGGCCCGCTCCTCGGTGATCGTGTACGTCTGGAAGACGACGTCCACGGTGCCGTTGGCGAGCAGCGCCTCACGGGTCTCCGACGCCGAGTTGACGATCTTCACCTTGGGCTCGCCGAGGATGTACTTGGCCAGTGCCTTGCCCATCTGCGCGTCGAACCCCTCGACCTCGCCGGTGACGGGGTTCTGCTGGGAGAGCAAGGGCGCGTCCAGCGAGCCGCCCACGAGGAGCTCGCCGCGCTTCTTGATCTTCTCCATGGTCGAGCCGGGCAGGATCTCGGCCGCCGTCGCGACCGGCGCCCTGGCCAGCACGTCGGGGCCGCTGCTCCGGGGCTCGCCCGGCACGGCTGGGCTGCTCGACTCACCGCAGGCCGCCAGGGTTAACACCGCGAAGGCGGCGGCGGCGACAAATCTCTTCATGAACAGCTCACTTCCTTCGATATCGAAGATAAGCCGGACCGTAGTGGGATATTTCGTACCAAGTCAATACGTTGTCGTCTTAAGTCGACGCATGGTAGGTATTTTCACATGAACCAGCGGCTGCCCGTGCAGGGGGCACAGGGTGACCTGCTGCGACTCGTCGCCACCGGCAAGGCCGAGTCACGCGCGGACCTGGCGCGTTTATCCGGCCTGGCCGCGTCCAGCGTGTCGCTGCGCGTCGAAGAGCTCCTCGACGCGGGCCTGCTGGCCGAGGAGGGCTCCGGCACGTCGCGCGGCGGGCGGCGGCCCCGGCTGTTGCGCCTGTCGGAGACGGCCGGCGTGCTCGCGGTCGCCGATCTGGGCGCCCACCACGTACGTCTCGGCCTGCTCGACCTCAGCGGCGCCCCGCTCGTCATCGAGGAACGGCCCTGCGAGATCGCCGACGGCCCCCGGGCCACGCTCGACCGCATCGCCGACGCGTTCGACGCGCTGCTGGCCGAGCACGTGCCCGCGCCGGTGCCGCTGCGCGGGATCGGCACCGGCATCCCCGGCCCTGTGGACCCGCTCACCCTGCGGGTCGTGACGCCCTCGCGCATGCCGGGCTGGAACGACTTCCCCGTGGCCGAGCACCTGGCCACCCGCTACGACCTGCCGATCCTGGTCGAGAACGACGCCAACCTGATGGCCGCGGGCGAGACGCGATGCTGGCCGGACCGCCGTAACCTCATGGTCGTCAAGGCCGGCACGGGCATAGGCTGCGGCGTCGTCGTGAACGGCCGCCTGCACAGGGGCCGGGGCGCGGCCGGCGACATCAGCCACGTCCGCGTCCGCTCGGACTCGTCCGTCATCTGCGCCTGCGGCCACCCCGACTGCCTGGAGGCCTACGCCAGCGGCGCCGCCCTGATGGCCGCCCTGTCGGAGGCCGGGATCCCCGTGACCCGCACCGGCGACATCGTGGGCCTGGTCAACGACGCGATCCCCGAGGCGACCAGCCTGGTGCGCAACGCCGGCCGGCGGATCGGCGAGGTCCTCACCGTGCTGGTGAACTTCTTCAACCCGGACGTGGTGGCGGTGGGCGGCAGCCTGTCGGCGGCCGAGCCGCTGATCACCTCGATCAGGGCGGCCGTCTGGGAACGCTGCCTCCCCCTGGCCACCAGGGACCTGGAGGTGGCTCCGGCGCGGGCCGGCCGCGACGCCGCGCTCCTGGGCGCCGGCGCCCTGCTCCTGGAGGCCGCCCTGACCTGACGGACCGTGTCACCCGGGCTTCAGCCTGCGACCGCGTAGCTCACGGCGCGGTCCTGGCCGAGCCGCGACCCCTGGCGGAAGGCCGTCGCGAACGCCCTCCCGCCCAGCGCGCGGCGCGCCTGCTCCCTGCAGTGCTCGTGCCATGCCGCGTGATACCACAGCCGTTCGGGCGAGGCTCCCATCGCCTGCCACAGCGCGTGGGCCGCGCCCATCAGCCCTGCGGCCCGCCAGTGCTCCTCCCGGGCGCCGGCGATCCACGCCAGCACCTCCAAACACTGGGTGAGACACCAGCGGTCGTTGACCTCCCCGGTGAACATGGCCGCCGACGTCACCAGTGCCTCGGCCCGGCGGCAGTCGCCCAGGTTCCAGCGGGCGACGCCGAGCGCCAGCTGGGCGTACGCGCGGGAGACCCGCGCGTGGTGCATCTCGCAGAGCGCAAGCAGTTCCTCGCCGAACTCGGCGGCGCGTCCCGGGTGGCCGACGGAGCCGTACGCGGACGCGTAGTAGAGGTTGAGCATGACGCCGTCGAGGTTCTCCCCCGCGCGGTGCAGGGCCAGGGATTCCTGCAGCAGCGCGAGCCCGCGCTCGTGGTCTCCGCTGGAGAACGCCGCGACGCCGGCGGTCCTGATGGCGTACGGCAGGACCGCCTCGTTGCCGGGACGGCGGGCCAGGTCGAGGCACTCCTCCAGCCTGGGCAGCGCGATCACCAGGTCGCCCTGGCGGAGGGCGAGCGTGCTGTCCACCCAGAGCGCCGTCGCGCGGGTCCTGCCGGGCTCCCGCACCAGGCCCAGGCCGCGTTCCAGCCAGTACCTCCCCTCGATGAGCGATCCGGCCAGCAGCCAGTAGCACCACAACGCCGAGGCGATGTCCAGCCCCACGCGCGTCAACGGCGGCGTGCTCAGGCACGCTTCGAGGGCGACCCGCACGTTGGGCAGCTCGACCTGCAGCCGCCGGTAGCGTTCGAGCTGGTCGGGCACCATCCGGTCGATCTGGCTGCCCTCCACCAGCTGCCGGTAGTGATCGACGTAACGCCCGCGCAGCAGGTTCTTCTCGGAGGGCGCCAGCCGTTCGCAGCCGTACGCGCGCAGGCTCTCCAGCATGCGGTATCTGAGCCCTCTCTCCCGGCGCTCGCAGCACAGCACCGACTTGTCCACCAGCCCGGCCAGCAGGTCGAGCACGTCGGCGGAGTCGATGCCGTCGCCGGAGCACACCAGCTCGGCGGTGTCCAGGTCGACCCCGGCGGGGAACATCGACAGCCGGGCCCACAGCCGCTGCTCGGCCGCCGAGCACAGCTCGAAGCTCCATTCCGTGGTCGCGCGCACCGAGTGGTGGCGCGGCAGCGTGGCGCAGGTGTCGGCCGCGAGCACGTCGATCGGCTTGTCCAGTTCGCGGATCAGCTGGTCGAGCGACATCGTGCGGAGCCTGGCCACGGCCAGCTCGATCGCCAGCGGCACCCCCTCCAGGCGCTGCGCCAGCCGGGCCACGCGACATGCGTTGCCCGCGCCGAGGGAGAAGCCGGGCAGGACGTCCGCCATGCGGTCCTGGAGCAGGCGGACCGAGTCATGGCGGGCGATCTCCCCGAGCGGCCGGGCCGGGTCGGGCACGGCCAGCGGCCGCACGGTCAGCACCTGCTCGCCGTAGACGCCCAGCCTCTGCCTGCTGGTCACGAGGATGCGCAGCCGGGGAGCGACCCGCAGCAGCCGGTCCACGAAGCGGGCGCAGATCGTGCACAGGTGCTCGCAGTTGTCCAGGACGAGCAGCATCCGCTTGCCGGACATGTGGTCCACCAGCACGTTCATCGGGTCGGGGCCGGCGTCGCGCAGCCCCAGCGCCGAGGCGACGGCCGACGCCAGCAGCTCGCCGGTCTCCAGCGTGCCCAGCTCGACCACTCCGACACCGTCGCGGAACGCCCCCTTGACGTGCTCGACGATCTGGAGGGCCAGGCGCGTCTTGCCCACGCCGCCCGCCCCCGTCAGCGTGAGCAGCCGTCCGTGGATCAGCGCCTTCCTGGCCATGGCCAGCTCGCGTCTCCGGCCGACGAATGAGGCTCCGCCGGTCAGCAAGCCACCGTTGGACTTCATGAGGAACTCCCGGGATCGCGGTGGTCCCGCTCGCCGACCCAGGCGGCGATCTGGGCCCGTGAGGTGAACCCGAGCTTGTTCAGGATGTGCTCGACATGTCCTTCTGCGGTCCGCTGGGCGATCACCAGCGAGGCGGCGATCGCCTTGTTGCTCATCCCCTGGGCGACGAGCCGGGCGATCTCCGTCTCTCTGCGGGTGAGCGGCGACGGCTCGCCCGCCTGCCTGCCCGGCTCCGGGTCCTCGCCCATGGCGTACGCGACCGCGGCGGCGGAGCCGAGCTCGGTGCCCTTGCGGAAGGCGGTGTCGAAGCGCCTGCCGCCGAGGCGTTCCCGCGTGGACGCCTCGCAGGCGTCGTGGTAGTCGGACAGGTTGCCGAAAAGCGGTCCGCCGAACGAACGCCAGTTCTCCCGCGCGGCCCCGAGCAGGACGGCGGCGCGCTCGGGTTCGTCCTCGGCCGCCATCCACGCCAGGGCCTCGATGCACAGGGCGATGCCCAGGCGGTCGTCGAAGGGCTGCTTGAGCCGGATGGCCAGGCGCTCCATCTCGACCGCCTCCGCGGTGTCCCCCTGCCGCCACTTCTCGATCCCGAACACCCACAGCGTGTACGACCTGAACCAGTGCTCCTGGCGGGCCTCGCACATCTCCAGGCACTCCTTGAAGTGCGTGACGGCCTGTTCGCAATGCCCGAGGAGCGAGTGCGCGGTGGCGAGGTAGATCAGCGCGTTCACCACGCCCGTCTGGTCGTCCCCGTCGCGGCTGCGCTCCACCGCCTCGCCGAGCATCCTCAGCGCGCCGTCGAGATCACGCTGGAGCAGCGCCGAGAAGCCGCGGACGTAGGCGGACCTGGCCAAAATCAGCGCCTCGCCGAACCGCACGGCCAGGTCGTGGCATTCGTCGAGCATGGTCGCCGCCACCGCGAAGTCGCTCTGCAGGACGGCCAGCCTGGCGTTGACGACGAGGCCCCACGCGCGGGCCACGGTCGGCTCGTGGTCCACGGCGAGCAGGCGGTCGAGCCAGCTGCGCCCCTCGCTGATCGAACCCGACGCGATCCAGTAGAAGCGCAGCGCCATGGCGATGTCCAGGCCGGGTTCCGTCTCGCCCGGCGTCGTCAGGCAGAAGTCCAGGGCCGCGCGGATGTTGCCGTGCTCGGCGCGCAGGCGGGCGAACCAGGCCAGCTGGTCGGGGCCGTACCAGGCCAGCTGCGCGCGGTCCACCAGGTCCCGGCACCAGTCGCGATGCCGGAGCTTCAGTTCGTGCTCGCCGCCCGATTCCCGCAACCGGTCGCGGCCGTACTGGCGGATGGTCTCCAGCAGCCGGTACCGCACCGACGAGCCGTGGTCCTCGCGGGCCAGCACCGACTTGCCGACGAGGCCGCTCACCAGGTCGACCATCTCGTCCGGCTCGATGCCGTCGCCGGAGCACACCTGCTCCGCCGCCTCCAGGTCGACGCCTCCCGAGAAGACGGAGAGCCGGGCCCAGAGCAGCTGTTCCTGCTCGGTGCAGAGCCCGTAGCTCCAGTCGATCAGCGCCCGCAGCGTGCGCTGGCGGGGCATGGCGGTCCGCGCGCCCTTGGTGAGCAGCCGGAAGCGGTCGTCCAGCCGGGCCAGCAACTGGTCGACGGAGATCGCCCTGAGCGACACGGCGGCCAGCTCGATCGCGAGCGGGATGCCGTCCAGCCGCCGGCAGATGCGGGCCACGCTGGCGCCGTTGTCGTCGGTGAGCTCGAAGCCGGGGAGCACGGCGTGGGCGCGGTCGACGAACAGCCGCACCGCGTCCGACTGCCGCAGCGACGCGGTGGACGGGCGGTCGCTGTCCGGGCAGGGGACCACCAGCGGCGGCACCGGCATGGTCAGCTCCCCCGTGACGCCGAGCGCCTGCCTGCTCGTCGCGAGGATGCTCAGGCGGGGCGACGCGCGGATCAGCGTGGCCGCCAGGACCGCGCAGTCGTCCAGCAGGTGCTCGCAGTTGTCGAGGACCACCAGCAGGTGTTTGTCGCGCAGGTGGCCGGTGAGCACGTCGATCGGGGAGCGTACGGACCGGTCCTGGATTCCCAGGGCCTCGCTCACCGTCTGGGCGAGCAGTTCGGGGCTCTCCAGCGCGGCCAGTTCGACCAGCCACACACCGTCGGGGAAGGCGCGCCGCACGTCGCACGCCACCCGCAGGGCCAGCCGGGACTTGCCGACTCCTCCCACGCCGACGAGCGTCACCAGCCTGGACTCGGACAGGAGCCGTTTGACCTCGGCCACCTCATGCCGGCGGCCCACGAAGCTGTTCAGCTCCGCAGGCAACCGGCAGTCGTTCGCGATGTTCGACTCAGCCATGGCCATGATCGCTCCAGCGGCCCAGCGCTCGCTGAGCCGTCAGTGTCGGACCTCCCCTAACCCCAGGTTATGCCCTGGCCGTTACGTGGGGGCCCGCCGGGCGGCGACCCGCGCCCCGGGAAATCCCTGCTCAGGCCGGTCGGATGGCGTGCTCACGCGAGCCTCTGTCCGCCCCTGCCCTCCGCATGTCGCGGTCACGCGTGGAAGGAGTCCTTCACCAGTTTGCGCAGGCGGGTCTCGTCGATGTCGTGGCCGAGACCTGACTGGGTGTACGGCACGGCGATCACGCCGGCGTTCGCGCCCACGATCGGGGTGACGATCTGGTTCTGCCGCGGCGGCTGCGTCACGTCGCACGGCAGCGTGCACCCGGGCAGGCTCGCCACCGCCACCGTCGCCGCCCTGGCCAGACCGGCGCCCTGACCGCCCGCGCACTGGATGTCCCAGCCCGCCGCGGCGGCCCGGTCGTGCGCCCGCCTGGCCTCCGACAGCGACGGGAACGCGGCGGGCCGCAGCAGCAGGACCCGCGCCGCGCGCAGCGTCAGGTAGTCGTCGAGGCCGGCGTTCGAGCCGACCTCGACGGCGACCGAGGCGGCCACCTGGTCCTGCAGCGAGGCGTGCGCGTGGACGTCACCGGCGTCGAAGGGCCGCTCGATGACCTCCAGGCCGTAGGAGTCGAGCGCGACGAGCTGGCCGAGGTCGGAGTAGGCGTTGCCGCAGTCGACGGCCAGCGTCAGCGCCGGGTACGCCTGCCGCACCGCGCGCACGGGTTCGACGTCCCACCCGGGCCTGATGTCCAGCGTGACGTGTCCGTAGCCGGCGCAGACCTGCTGGTTGACCCGGGACACGAGGCTCTCGACGGACAGGTCGGGCGCGATCCGCACGGTCGCCACGAGCGAGGTGCGGGTGCCGCCGATCGCCTCGGCGAGCGGCACGCCCCGCATCTTGGTCCACAGGTCCCAGCAGGCCATGTCGACCGCGGAGTCGCCGCTCGGCACGGTGTCGGGATGTTCCCAGTCGACGCCGATCAGCAGGGCCGCCAGCGACTCCTCCAGCCTCGACCAGGTCTTGGGCTGGGGGGAGGTCACCTCGCCCCAGCCGCTCATGCCGCCGTGGTCGGTGAGCTTCACGAGCAGGGTCTCCGACCTCTTGCCGAACGGCAGTGCCAACCGGAAGACCTCAAGCTCCCGCACTCGCGGCATGTATCCCCCTCACCGGCGAGAGCCCTGCCCGTCCGGCCGCCGCCGCAGGGTCGTGCCCGGTCAGCAGAGGGCGGAAGGGGAGAATTCTCGTCGTTCTATGACGCGCTTCCCTCCATAGTGCCTGGTGCCGCGGGCTTGGCAAAACGCGGGGCCAGCAGGAAGGCCAGCACCGCCAGCGCGACCGTGAAGGTCAGGCCGGCGAGATAGTTCTCGGCGGCGGCCGTGAACAGGGCGCCGCTGACCGCGACGGCCACGACGGTGAACACCGACTCGCCGACGCCGACGGCCGCGCTGTTCTGGCCCTCCTCGCCCTCCTCGGACATCTCCAGCACCAGGACGGACACCGTGGGGTGCAGCGCGCCGATGCCGAGGCCGGCGGTGGCCATGGCCACGTACGCGACCGCGATCGGCACGGAGTCGATCAGCACGAGCGTCACCAGGGAGATGCCAAGGGCGATCATGGCGGCGCCGCCGCGGATGGCGGTCATGTCGCTGATCGTGCCGCGGCCCTTGATCCACGAGCCGGCGGACCAGCCGAGCGCGCCGATGGTGAGCACGATGCCGGCCCCGGTCGGGGTCAGGCCGCGCTCGCTGATCAGCATGAGCGGGACGAGCACCTCGGCCGCGGTAAGCGAGCCGAAGGCCAGGCCGCGCAGCACGGGCGCGGTCGGCAGGCCGCGGGCGGCCTTGAGCGAGCCGGGCAGCAGCAGCCGGGGCAGCGCCACGACCAGCAGGACGATGCCGATGAGCAGCAGGGGCAGTCCGGCGAGCTTGAGCGCGCTGCCGTACTGGATGAGGGCGGCGGAGACGGCGGTCAGCATGGCCCAGACGAGCTTGCGTCCCAGGCCGGGGGCGGGCCCGGCGACGCCGTCCCGCACCACACGTCCCGCGGTGCCGCGCCAGAGCAGCAACGCCGCCGGGATGACGATCAAGGAGACGCCGAGGAAGATCCACCGCCAGTCGATGTTCTCGACCACGAATCCGGCGATCGCGGGGCCGACCATCGAGGGCACCACCCAGGCGGCGGAGAACAGGGCGAACACCTTGGGGTGCATCGAGCTCGGATAGACCCTGGCAACCAGTACATAGAGCGCCACTTGGATCAAACCCGCTCCAAGGCCCTGCACGAACCGGCCGGCGACGAACACCTCCATGGTCGGCGCCAGCCCGGCCAGCAGCAGCCCGGCCACGAAACTCGTCACCCCGGCGGCGATCGGCGGCAACGGCCCCCGCACGTCACTCCACCGCCCGCCCAGCACCGTCGCGATCACACTGGCCGCAAGCGTGGCACTGAAGGCCAGGTTGTACAGGTGCATGCCGCCGAGGTCGCGGGCCACGACAGGCATCGCCGTGGCCACAGCCATCGCCTCGAAGGCCGTCAACATGATCAGCGCGACCAGCCCCACGCTGAGCGCCCGATAGTGCGGGGACACCACACTGACCGGGGCGGCGGTCGCGGATCCTTCAACAGTCGTCGTCATGGTGGCAAGCTATGGCGAACCCACAGGTCAGCACATCGGGCGCGAGGCCTAGGCAATTGGGCCTAAGGCACGGTCACGGCCTGTTCTGCGGCGTCGCGACCGGCCCCGAGATGCTGATCGTCGCCCGCGTGCTCCAGGGCCTGTCCGGCGCCGTGATGATCCCCCAGGGCCTCGGCCTGATCAAGGAGATGTTCCCGCCGCGGGAGCTGGCCAAGGCCTTCGGCATGTTCGGCCCGGTGATGACCATCGCGTCCGTCGGCGGGCCCGTCCTGGCCGGCTGGCTGGTCGACGCCGACTACTTCGGCACCGGCTGGCGCATGATCTTCCTGATCAACCTGCCGATCGGCGTGGCCGCCATGCTGGCCGGAATGCGTTACCTGCCCGAACACCGCCTCTCCAACGCCACCAGGCTCGACCTCGTCGGCGTCGCGCTCGTCTCCACCGCCTTCCTGCTGATCTTCCCGCTCATCCAGGGCCGCGAGCTCGGCTGGCCGGCCTGGACGTTCCTGTCGATGGCGGCCTCGATCGCGATGTTCGCCGTGTTCGGCCGCTACGAGGCCCGTCGCGCGAGGTCCGGCCGCGACCCGCTGGTCACGCCCGGCCTGTTCCGCAAGCGCGCCTTCACCGGCGGGCTGGTGGCCGGCCTGGCCTTCTTCTCCGGCGTGATGGGCTTCGGCCTGGTCTTCAGCCTCTACACCCAGGCCGGCCTCGGCTTCACCCCGCTCGAAGCCGGTCTCACCGCGCTGCCCCAGGCCCTCGGCGGCGTGCTCGGCTTCGGCCTGGCGATGTCAGGCCTGCAGGAGAAGCTGGGGCGCGGCCTGCTGCAGATCGGCGCCGCCGTCATGGCCGCGGGCGCGGCCACGCTCGCCCTGACCATCCAGCTGGCCGGCACCGGCGTCACCGGCTGGCAGCTCGCCCCCGGACTGCTCCTGGCAGGCGTCGGGATGGGCCTGATCATGGCGCCGTTCTTCGACATCGTGCTCGCCGGCGTCGAGCCGCACGAGTCGGGCTCCGCCTCCGGCACGCTGACCGCGGTCCAGCAGCTCGGCGGCGCGCTGGGCACCGCCGTGCTCGGCACGATCTTCTTCAACCTGCTCGGCAGGGACTGGGGCTTCGGCGCGTCGATGCAGGCCACCGTATGGGTGGAGGTGGGGCTGCTCGTGCTGACGTTCGCGCTGTCGTACCTGCTGCCCCGCAGGGCCAGGGCCGAGGTCCCTAGCCCTTGACCGCGGCGTGGCGTTCCGCCCACCTGGCGATGTCACGCCGCTCGATCGCCGCCGCCATCAGGTCGGGGAACGCGTCGGGCGTGCACGCGAACGCGGGCACGCCCATCGCGGCCAGCGCGGCGGCGTTCTCGTGGTCGTAGAACGGCGCGCCCTCGTCCGACAGCGCGAGCAGCACGATCACCTGCACCCCGGCCTGCGTCATCGCCGCCACCCTGCGCAGCAGCTCCTGCCTGACGCCGCCCTCGTACAGGTCGCTGATCAGGATGACGATCGAGTTGGCCGGCCTGGTGATGAGGCCCTGGCAGTAGGCGACGGCCCGGTTGATGTCGGTGCCGCCGCCGAGCTGCGTGCCGAACAGCAGCTCCACCGGGTCGTGCAACTGGTCGGTGAGATCCACCACCGCCGTGTCGAACACCACCAGCGACGTCCTCAACGACCGCATCGACGCCAGCACCGCCCCGAACACGCTCGAATAGACGACCGAGGCCGCCATCGAACCGCTCTGGTCGATGCACAACACCACCTCGCGCTGCACCGACCGCTGCCTGCGGGCATAGCCCACCAGGCGGGAAGGGACGACGGTGTTCCTCTCGGGCAGGTAGTTCCTGAGATTGGCCCTGATCGTACGGTTCCAGTCGATGTCGGCCACCCGCTTCGGGCGGTGAGTCCTGGCCGAGCGGTCGAGCGCGCCCGTCACCGCGGCCCTGGTCTTCTGCGCGAGCCGGCGTTCTAGCTCGGTCACCACCCGGCGCACCAGCGCCCTGGCCGACTCGCGGGCCTGGTCGGGCATGACCTTGTTCAGCGCGAGCAGCGTGCCGACCAGGTGCACGTCCGGCTCCACCGCCTCGAGCATCTCGGGTTCGAGGAGCAGCCTGGTGAGGTCGAGCTTCTCGATCGCGTCCCTCTGCATGACCTGGACGACCGTCGAGGGGAAATAAGTGCGGATGTCACCCAGCCAGCGGGCCACCCTCGGGGCCGACGCGGCCAGCCCGCCCTCGCGCCCGCCCTGCTCGTAGACGGCGGCCAGCGCCGCGTCCATCCCCGCGTCGGCGCCCTCCAGACCGCACCCCGTGCCGTCGGCGTCGCCGCCGCCCAGCACCAGCCGCCACCGGCGCATCCGCTCGTCCGCCGCGCTCATCGCTCCGCCTTCCCGCGCCATCGTCCCCTGGCCACCCTCATCCTGTCTCTTATACACAACTGACGCTGCCGACGACTAGTC
>NZ_SMKO01000192.1 GCF_004348685.1 Nonomuraea deserti
GGGCTCGGGGTCGGTGACGTCGAGGACCGCGTTGAGCCTGCCGGACACGCACTCGGCGGCGAGCGCGTCCGTGTCCACGAGCGTGCCACGGGCGGTGTTGATCAGCGTGGCGCCGTCCGGCAGCAGGCCGAGACGGCGCTTGTCCAGCAGCCGGTACGTCTCGGGAAGGGCGGGCGCGTGCAGGGTGACCAGGCCGGCGCGGCGGCACAGGTCGTCGAGCTCGACCGGCTCGCACCCGAGTTCGCGGGCCTGGTGAGCATCCAGGTAGGGGTCGTTGAGCAGCAGCGTCCCACCGTACGGCCTGAGTCGCTCGATCACCAGCCGCCCGACGCGGGAGGCGCCGACGACACCCACGGTGGTGCCGCGGAGCCCGGCGCGCTCTCCGGGGTGGGGCAGCCCGGGGCGGAGACCGTCCGGCCAGTGGCCCGTCGCGTATGCGCGCGCCCGGCGCGGCACCGACTTGGCGGCCAGGACCAGCATCGACATCGTGTAGTCGGCCACCGGGACCGCGTTGGCCGCGGCGGCCGACGACACGACGATCCCCCGCTCGAACACCTCGGGGGCGAGGTGCCCCTTGACGCTGCCCGCGGCATGCGCGATCGCCCGCAGCCGCGGGGCGCGGTCCAGCACCGCCGCGTCGATCCGGGGGCAGCCCCACCCGGTGATCAGCACGTCCACGTCGGCGAGAGTTCCCCGAAGGTCTCGGAGCACGACGTCGGAGAGCTCGACCAGACCGGCCAGCCGCCGCCGCAGGTCGGCGGGGAAGATCTCGTCGAACAGGGTGTGCTGCATCGCGAAGGCGGCTCTCACCGCCCGCTCCCCAGCCGCTTCACCGAGCTCCTGACCACGATGTGGGTGCCGAGCATGATCGGCGGCTCGGTCAGCGGGTCCTTGCTGGACAGGGCGAGGCGTACGGCGGCCCGGCCCAGCTCGGTGTGCGGCAGGTGGACGGTGGTCAGCCCGATGTCCTCGGCGGGGGGCACGTCGTCGTAGCCGACGATGGAGATGTCGTCGGGAATGCGCAGCCCGTGCTCGCGTATCGCCTGCACGGCGCCGGCGGCGATCACGTCGGTGGCGGCGAAGACCGCGGTGAAGTCGCGGGGCCCGTCGGCGAGCCGCTGCTTCATCGCGGTGTACCCGCTCCGCCGGTCGAAGTCGCACCGCGTCTCCAGCGCCGGGTCATGCTCGATCCCGTGGTCCGCGAGGGCCGCGCGGTAGCCCGCCACCCGGGTGTCCGACGTGGTGTGGCCGGGACGGAGCCCCAGGTAGAGGATGCGCCGGTGCCCGGCGGACAGCAGGTGGGCGGTGATCGCGTGTGCCCCGCCGGTGTTGTCGAAGCCCACGGTGAGCGCCGGCACGCCCTCGCCGAGCGGCGGCCGGCTGCACAACACCAGGCGGGAGCCGGAGGCGGCCAGCGCGTGGGCATAGCGCGTCATGCGCTGCAGGTAGTCGTCGTCCAGGATCACGCTGCCCACCAGGATCACCGCCTCGGCCCGCTGCTCGCGCATCGTCTGGACGAACGCCAGCTCGCGTTCGGGGTCGCCGCCGGTGGTGCAGATGAGCGACAGGCGTCCCTCGGCGGCGGCCTGCTCCTCCACGCCCTGGGCGATGTAGGCGTAGTACGCCGTGTTCACCGAGTTGACGACGATGGCCACGGCGCCGGGCGAGGCCACGGACAGCGCCCTGGCCTGGGCGTTCGGCACGTAGTCGAGCTCGCGCACGGCGCGGAGCACCTTGCGCCTGGTGCTCGGCTGCACCGGATAGTCGCCGGCCAGAGCGCGCGAGACGGTCGCCACCGAGACCCCGGCGTGCTTGGCGACGTCGCGGATGGTGACGCGTCTAGCCGGTCCAGACAACGCGCTCCCCCACGGATCCGAGCCGGCTGTAGGCGGGCTCGCGGCCGAGCCGGACCTCGACCCGAGACCCAGCGGAATCATGCCACGAGACCTGGTCACCCTCCACCTGAATTTGCGGGGGCGTCGCGGAGGAGTCACGGCCCAGCCGGACCGCCGAGACGAAGACGGCGGTCCGGCCTTCCGCGTGGGCGCCGACGAGGTAGGGCGTGGCCGAGTGGGCGCCGATCGCGTTCTCGTCCTGGCGGAGCGCGGCCTGGGCGGTGCGCCAGCCGTGCAGCCCGACGATCTTGCTCACCAGGTCGCTGCCGGCCTTCGCCGAGGCGGTGAGCCCGGCCAGCGTGACCGCGCACGGTTCGCCGGAGGCGACGGCGTGCCCGCCGTCGCGGACCACGCTGCCCGTCGGGGCGGTGACGCGGTGCACGCGCACCTCCCACGGGCCGTCGAGCACGGAGGCGGTCTCCACGACGGTCTCGCCGTCGACGTAGCGGGAGGCGGCGAAGCCGTCGGCGATCCCGACGCGCTCGATGCGGCGGCGCCGGGTGGGCCGCCCGTCGGGGAGGACCACGGTGAGGTGGTTGTCGATGTTCTCGGCCCGGCCGCCGGGGCCGGTCTCCGGCGCGGTGTGGGTGGAGTAGCCGAGCTTGGCGTAGTGGGGGTCGTCCCTGGCGGTGTCGGGGTCGTTGCCGTCGCTGCCGTGGTTGACCAGGCGGGTGACCCCGTCCGTGCGGTGCAGCAGCCAGCCGGGCGCGGGCATGGCCAGGCTGAGGTCGCCGTCGTCGGGCTCTGCGGCCGGCGCCGTCCACACCGGGTGGCCGGGGCCGAGCAGCAGCCCCAGGAACCCCTTGGAGGCCCAGTACGGTGACGCGGGCCCGGAGTATCCCTGGGTCATCGGGAGATAGGGGCGGTGCCAGCCGAGGCTGAGCAGGCCGCGCTCGTCGGGCGCGCCGCGGGCCGCGAAGTGGTCGAGCGTGCGGTCCGCCATCAGGCGCGTGGTGCCCGGTTCGATCGGCGACGCGTCGAAGAGCGTGCCGAGCCAGAGCGGGGCCAGGCTCGCCATCCGGTAGGTGAGCGAACGCCCCTGATGCATGGGGGCGCCGTCGGGCGCGAACAGGTGGCGGTAGCCGTCGAGGAAGGTGCGGAGGCGTTCCCGGTAGACCGTGGCGTCGGCGCCCGACATCCTGGTCCACCACAGCGTGTAGAGGTGCATCGCCCAGCCGCAGTAATAGTCGTAGTTCTGTCCGGCTCCGTCGGTGTACCAGCCGTCACCGACGTACCAGCGCTCGACGTCCGCGAGGTGCCGCTCGATCTCGTCCTTGTCGTACGGCCCCCCGACCCCGGCGAGGAACTGCTCGACGATCACCTTGAACAGCACCCAGTTGCACGGCCAGGCGCGCTTGCCCACGATCCCGCCCAGCCAGGACACCACCCGCTCCTGGACCCCGGGGTCGAGCCGGTCGAACAGCAGCGGCCGGGTCTCGTGCAGCGCGATCGCGATCGAGGCCGCCTCGACGATCGTCTGGTGCCCGTCGGCGATGGGAAGCCAGGCGAACTCGTGGCCGGGGTCGGTGCCGTGCGCGAGCCCCTCGGCGTACCGCTCGAGCAGGGTCGCGGGCGCGTCGGCCGGGTCGCCGGCGAGGCGGAATGAGGCGAGCACGAACGTGCGCGCGAACCCCTCGAGACCGTCGGACGCGGGGCCCGCCCAGCTCGCACGGCCCGGCAGACGGTACTGCGCGAAACCGGGAGTGGCGTACGGCGTCACCGCGTCCAGCAGCCCGTCGGCGACATTCACCCAGTGCTCGCGGGGACGGTCAGCGCGCATGACGACTCCCTAGTAACGGGTTACTTCATTGCCGGGCTGAAGATAAGCATCCGCCGCGAGGGCCGTCAAGAGTCAATAAATCACGACATAACGAGATGCTAACAACTCGACGGTCACCACGGTGAAACCCCAGCTGAGCTCGGCATTCCACGGAATCGTACCGCAGGGGAGGGGCTTGACGACCGTGTGGCCGACTCTTAACGTTCAGCGCAACTTGTCGAGTAACCGGTTACTACGCCATTCGCCCCTCAGTCCTTTGGAGTCTCGACATGACCGATCGGATCGCCCCCCACTGGCTCAGCCGCCGCGACCTGATGAGGCTCGGCGGCGGCGCCCTCCTCGTCACCACGTCGCTGACGGCGTGTTCCAGCGGCGAGCCGCAGGGCGGCGCCGCCGCGTCGAAGAGCGCACCCCCGGCCAACCGCCCGCTGGAGTCGCCGATGCTCGCCGAGCGGATCAGGTCAGGGAAGCTGCCGCCGCTGGCCGAGCGGCTCCCCGCGGTGGCCGACCGCCTGGTGGTGGACGGCCCGGAAGGGCTCGGCGGCTACGGCGGCACCTACCGCGGCGCCTGCCTCGGTGAGGGCGACGACCCCTGGCTGGAGCGCCTGATCGCCTACGAGCCGATGGTGCGCGTCGATCCCACGATGAAGACCACCATGCCGGGCACGTTCAAGGAGATCACCGCCAACGCCGAGGGCACCGAGTACACGCTGCACATGCGCAAGGGCATGCGCTGGTCGGACGGCGAGCCGTTCACCGCGGACGACGTGATGTTCGCGATCGAGGACGTCTACTTCAACGAGAAGGTCACCCCGGCCGGGGTGCCGTCGCTGCTCCAGACGGAGGGCGGGCGCGCCAAGGCCCAGAAGGTCGACGACCACACCGTGAAGATCACGTTCCCCGACCCCAAGGGCGACTTCATCGACGAATGCCGCGGCGCCATCTGGTGGTCGGTCAACTTCGGCTTCTTCCCCAAGCACTACCTGAAGGACTTCCACCCGACGTACAACAAGGACCTCGACAAGGACATCAAGAAGAGAGGGTTCGGGGAGTTCACCCCGTACTGGGAGGACCGGATCAAGTGGTGGAACAACCCTGAGCGTCCCACCCTGCACGCGTGGGTGATCACCGACCCGCTCAACACCGGCGACCGGGTGGTGGCCGAGCGCAACCCGTACTACTGGAAGGTCGACTCCGGCGGCGCCCAGCTCCCGTACATCGACAAGATGGAGTTCGCGATTATCCAGGAGGCGGAGGTGATGCTGCTCCAGGCCGTGGACGGCAAGCTCGACTTCCACGCCAGGCACATCAACTCCGACGTGAACAAGCCGGTGCTCGCCGAGGGCCGACAGAAGGGCGGCTACCGCTTCGTCAAGGTCGAGACCACCTCGATGAACCGGCTGATCATCTCGCTGAACCTGTGCCACAAGGACAAGGAACTGCGGGAGATCTTCAGGAACAAGGACTTCCGCATCGGCCTGTCCCACGCCATCGACCGCCAGAACATCATCGACACCGCCTACCAGCGCCAGGGCGAGCCGTGGCAGGCCGCTCCGCACCGCAACTCCGAGTTCTTCGACGAGCAGATGGCGAAGCAGTACACGCAGTACGACGTTAACCTGGCCAACCAGCACCTCGACAGGGCCGGCCTGACCGAGAAGGACGGCGACGGTTTCCGCCTGTTGCCGGGCGGCGAGCGGCTGCGCTTCTCCCTCGACCTGATCACGCTGTTCCCCGAGTGGGCCAACGCCGCCGAGCTGGTCCGCCAGAACTGGGCGGCGGTCGGCGTCGAGATGAAGGTGAACCCGATCGAGCGGACCCTGTTCTACGACCGCAAGATGGCCAAGAACAACGAGCACGACGCGAACGTCTGGGCCGGCGACGGCGGCTACCGCGTGGAGATCCAGGAAGCGCGCTGGTGGTTCCCCAACGGCGAGGAGTCCAACTACGCCACCCCCTGGGGCGTGTACTTCCAGACGGACGGCAAGGGCGAGCACGCGCAGGACCCGCCCGCGGAGACGCTCCGCCAGATGGAGCTGTACGGGCAGATGAGGGCCGAACCGGATCAGGCCAAGCGTAAGGAGATGTTCCGGCAGATCCTCGCGATCGCGAAGGAGCAGTTCTACGTCATCGGTCTCGTCCTGCCCACCGACGGCTACGCGATCGCGAGCAACAAGCTGCACAACGTGCCGGAGAGCTACCCGGACGCGTTCCTGCACCTGGCACCCGGCCCGACCGACCTGCCCACCTGGTACTTCGGAGCTTGATCCATGCTCCGCTACATCGGCAGGCGGATCCTCATCCTCATCCCGACCCTCGCCGCGATCTCCGTCATCACCTTCGTGGTGATCCAGCTGCCTCCCGGCGACTACCTGACCACGCTCACCGCGCAGCGGGCCGCCCAGGGCGACTCCATGCCCACGGGCGAGCTGGCCCGCCTGACCGAGCGCTACGCCCTGGACGAGCCGGTGATCGTGCAGTACTGGCAGTGGATCTCCAACATCCTCCTCCACGGCGACTTCGGCGAGTCCTTCGACTATGCCCGGCCGGTGTCCGCGCTGCTCGCCGAGCGCCTGCCGCTGACGATCGCGCTGTCGGTGAGCACCCTGATCTTCATCTGGGTGGTGTCGTTCCCCATCGGGGTCTACTCCGCGATCCGGCAGTACTCGCTGGGCGACTACGGTTTCACCTTCCTCGGCTACCTCGGGCTCGCCGTGCCCAACTTCCTGATCGCGCTCCTGCTGATGTGGATCGGCCTGCAGTTCTTCGACCTGAACGCGGGCGGCATCCTGTCGCCGGAGTACCGCGACGCGCCATGGAGCCCGGCCAAGGTCGGCGACCTGCTGGCCCACCTGTGGGTCCCGATCGTCATCTGGGGCACGGCCGGCACCGCGGGCAACATCCGGGTGCTGCGCGCCAACCTGCTGGACGAGCTGCGCAAACCGTACGTGGTGGCGGCGAGGGCGCGGGGCATGCCCGAACGCACGATGACGATCACCTATCCGGTACGGGTGGCGATGAACCCGTTCTTCTCCACGATCGGCTGGATCCTGCCCGGGCTGATCGCGGCCGACGCCATCACCTCCAAGGTGCTGAACCTCCAGACGACCGGGCCCTTGATGCTGCGCGCGCTGCTCGCCCAGGACATGTACCTCGCCGGCGCGATCCTGCTGATCAGCGCGGTGCTCGTGGTGATCGGCACGCTGGTCTCCGACATCGCGCTGGGCTGGCTGGATCCGCGGGTCCGGCTGAGGTATTAGGAGCCGACTTTGCGAAAAGAACAGGACGTCGACGTCGCCTCGCAATGGAAGCTCGTCTGGTGGGGCTTCAAGCGTCACCGGGTCGCGCTGGTCTGCGGGTTCGTCACCCTGGCCATCTACCTGGTGGCGGTCTTCGCGCCGTTCCTGGCCCCGGGCTCGGGTCAGAAGACCAACTCCGACTACATCTACGCCCCGCCGCAGGCGCTGCAGTTCGACCTCGACACCGGGCTGTACGTCCACCCGTACACGTTGAAGCAGGACCCGGAGACGCTGGCCCTGTCGTTCGCGGCGGACGAGACCAAGAAGGTGCCGGTCGGGTTCTTCGTCAAGGGGGAGCCGTACGAGCTGCTCGGGTTCATCCCGTGGGACCGGCACCTGTTCGGGCCGGAGAACCCCGGCGGACCGCCCATGTACCTGCTGGGCGCCGACTCGGTGGGCCGCGACCTGCTGTCGAGGATCATCAGGGGCACCACGGTCTCGATGTCGATCGGGCTGGTCGGCGTGCTGCTCTCGCTGGTGCTGGGCATCGTGCTCGGCGGCGTGTCCGGGTATTTCGGCGGGCGGACGGACACGCTGATCCAGCGGGTCATCGAGATCATCATGTCGATCCCGACGATCCCGCTGTGGATGGCGTTGTTCGCGGCGGTGCCCGCGTCATGGAGCCAGCTCGAACGGTACTTCGCGCTCACCGTCGTCATCTCGCTGGTCGGCTGGACCGGGCTGGCGCGCGAGGTGCGCGGCAAGTTCTTCGCGGTGCGCGGCGAGGAGTACGTCATGGCCGCCACCGCGGACGGCGCCGGGCGGCTCCGGATCATGTTCCGGCACATGTTGCCCTCCTTCACCAGTCACATCATCGCCAGCCTGTCGTTGTCGATCCCGTCGGTGATCCTCGCCGAGACCGCGCTGTCGTTCATCGGGCTCGGCCTGCAGACCCCGATGATCAGCTGGGGCGTGCTGCTGCAGGAGGCGCAGAACATCAGGGCCGTCTCGACGGCGCCGTGGATGCTGATCCCCGGCATCGCGGTGGTGATCACCGTGCTGGCCATGAACTTCTTCGGCGACGGGCTGCGTGACGCGGCCGACCCGTACAAGCACTAGGAGCGTCCGTGGAAGAACCGCTGCTCACCATCGAGGGGTTGCGCACACACTTCTTCACCTCGGAAGGCGTGCTGAAGGCCGTGGACGGCGTGGATCTCGCGGTCCCGGCCGGGAAGACCGTCTGCCTGGTCGGGGAGTCCGGCTGCGGCAAGTCCGTGACCGCCCGCTCGATCCTCCAGCTCGTGGACAGGCCCGGCCGGATCGTCGAGGGTTCGATCCGCTGGAAGGGCGGGCTCGACCTGGCCGCGCTCGACCCCACAGGGGAGGAGATCCGGCGGGTCCGCGGCGGCGAGATCGGCATGGTCTTCCAGGAGCCGATGGCCTCGCTGTCGCCCATGTACACGGTGGGCGCCCAGCTCTCCCAGGCGCTTCGGCTCCATCGTGACCTCAGCAGGCAGCAGGCCAGGGAGGAGGGCGTCGCGCTGCTGCGCAAGGTCGGCATCCCCAACGCCGAGCAGCGCTTCGACGCCTACCCCTTCCAGCTGTCCGGCGGCATGTGCCAGCGCGTCATGATCGCG
This sequence comes from Nonomuraea deserti, assembly GCF_004348685.1. Taxonomy (GTDB): domain Bacteria; phylum Actinomycetota; class Actinomycetes; order Streptosporangiales; family Streptosporangiaceae; genus Nonomuraea; species Nonomuraea deserti. The sequence goes on from NZ_SMKO01000192.1 coordinate 8,552, forward strand.
ATCGCGCTGTGCTGCGACCCGGCGCTGCTGATCGCCGACGAGCCGACCACCGCGCTCGACGTCACCACCCAGGCGCGCATCGTCGACCTGATGGTGGACCTGCGGGCGCAGAACGACATGGCGATGTTGTTCATCACCCACGACCTCGGCGTGGTGGCGGAGGTCGCCGACGAGGTCGCCGTGATGTACCTCGGCAAGGTCGTGGAGCACGGCACGGCCGAGAAGATCTTCAACGATCCGCGCCACCCGTACACCCGCGCGCTGCTCCGCTCCATCCCGAAGCTCCGCGGCGGCGCGGCCCGGCGCCGGCTGACCGCGATCCGCGGCATGGTGCCGTCCCTGCGTCAGGTGCCGGAGGGGTGCTCATTCCACAGCCGTTGCGACCACGCGATCGACGGCGTGTGCGACACCACGGCGCCCCCGCTCAAGCGGCACGGCGAGGCGCACCTGGCGTACTGCCATCTCGACGAGGTGCCGGCCGAGCGCCTGGACCCGGCCGTCCAGGTCACCGGTCGGAGCGCGGTCGAGGAGGCCGAGCCGCTGCTCAGAGTCGAAGGGCTGGCCATGCGCTACCCGATCGGCGGCGGGTTGTTCCGCAAGCCGGCGGGGTTCGTCCGGGCGGTGGACGGGGTCGACCTGACGATCCTGCCCGGCCAGACGCTCGGCCTGGTGGGGGAGTCCGGATGCGGGAAGACCACGCTCGGGCGCTGCGTCGCCCGCCTGATCGAGCCGACCGCGGGGCGGATCCTCTACCGCGAGGAATCGGGCGACGAGGTGGATCTCGCCGCGGTCACGGGGGCCCGGCTGAAGGCGTACCGGCGGCAGATTCGCATGATCTTTCAGGATCCGTTCTCCTCGCTCAACCCGCGGATGACCCTCCAGCAGATCGTCGGCGAACCGCTCAGGACCAGCGGCATCGCCGGCGGCAGCGAGCTCAGGGACCGGGTCGCCGACATGCTCACCCGCGTCGGCCTGCGCCCCGAGTACATGCAGCGCTACCCCCACGCGTTCTCCGGCGGCCAGCGGCAGCGCATCAACATCGCCCGCGCCCTGATCACCGGACCCCGCCTGGTGATCGCCGACGAACCCGTCTCCGCGCTGGACGTCTCCGTCCGCGCCCAGATCCTCAACCTGCTCACCGACCTGCAGGAGGAGCTCGGGCTCACCTACCTGTTCATCTCGCACGACCTGTCCGTGGTCGAGCACATCAGCGACCGGGTGACGGTCATGTACCTGGGCAAGGTCGTGGAGGACGCGGACACCGCCGGCCTCTACCGGCGGCCGCGCCATCCCTACACCGAGGCGCTCCTGGACGCCGTGCCGGTGCCCGATCCCGCTCTGCGGCGGGAGCGGCGCACGCCCGACACCGGCGACGACCTGCCCGACCCGGCCGCGCCGCCGCCAGGGTGCCGGTTCCACACCAGGTGCGCGCACGTCCGCCCCGAATCGTGCCGCACCGACGTGCCCGAACTGCGGGCGTACGGCGAGCGGCGGCTGGCGGCCTGCCACCACGCCGCCCAGCTCACCCTCGCAGGGGTCGGCTCGACGGCGCGCGAGGTCGGGACCGGCGGCTAGATCGGGCCGTCGTCACGGAGATCCGTCCGCGTGGGCGCGGGCCCGCCACAGGAGGTAGACGAAGTACGGCGTGCCGATCAGCGCCGTGACGAGCCCCGCCGGCACTTGCGCGGGCGCGATGACCGTACGCCCCAGCGTGTCGGCGAGACTCACCAGCAGCGCGCCGAGCAGCGCCGCCACCGGAAGAACCCGGGAGTGGCGGGCGCCCACCATGGCCCGGGCGGCGTGCGGGGCCACCAGGCCGACGAAGGCGACCACGCCGACCGCCGACACCGCCGTGGAGGTGAGCAGCACGGCGCCCGCGAGCGCGGCCAGCCGTACGGGCTCCAGGGGGACGCCCAGGATGCGCGGGCTGTCCTCGTCCAGGGAGAGCAGGTCCAGGTCCCGGCGCAGCCAGGCCAGCAGCGGCACGGCCAGCAGCAGGGCCAGCACGACCGGGACGAGCTGCGCCGGCACGCGCCCGTACGTGGAGCCGGACAGCCAGGTCAGGGCCAGGGCGGTGTTCCACGGATCGGCCTTGACGATGATCAGCACGGTGAGGCTCGTACAGGCGGCCTGCACGGCGATCCCGATGAGGACGAGCCGGTCGGAGCTCAGGCCGCCGCGCCACGCCAGCACGTAGACCAGGCCGAAGGCGATCAGCGCGCCCAGGCCCGCCGCGCCGGTCATGGCCCAGATGCCGGCCAGCGGCGCCATGGTCAGCAGCGAGATCGCGCCGACGCCGGCCCCCGTGGTGACGCCCAGCACGCCCGGCTCGGCGAGCGGGTTGCGGCACACCGCCTGCACGGCGGTGCCGGCCACGGCCAGCGCCGCCCCCGCGAGCACGGCGGCCAGGACCCGCGGGTATCGCTGGTCGAGCACGAAGGTCAGGGCCCGGCCGGTACGGCCCTGCAGCCAGTTCAGCACGTCACCGGTCAGCAACCAGCGGTCGCCGGCCAGCAGGCCCAGGATCAGCGCCCCGGCCAGCAGCGCCGCGAGCGTGACGGCCACGGTCAGGAAGGCCGCGCGGGACCGGGTGGCGCCGGTGCGCGCGGCCGGCGGCCGGCGGGTCGGTCCCGCGTCCCGGTAGCGGCGCGCCAGCCACACCATCGCGCCCGCGCCGAGCAGCGTGGTCACGACGCCGGGCGGCACCTCCACCCCGGCCTGCGCGCCCAGCACGGCACGGAGCGCGATGTCGGAGCCCAGCACGATGAGCACGCCGGCCAGCCCCGACAGGGGGAGCAGCGACCTGTTCCTGTGCAGCCCGGGGATCGACCTGGGCAGCAGCCGGACGATCACCGGGGCGCAGAGGCCGACGAACCCGATCGGCCCCGACACGGTCACGGCGGCGGCCGACAGCACGATGGCCAGCAGCGTGAGCCACAACCGCAGGCGCCGCACGTTCACGCCGAGCACCGAGGCGGTGTCGTCGCCGAGGCCGAGGATGTCCAGCCGCGGTCCGGCCAGGATCGCCGCCACCATCGCCACCGCGATCACCGGGCCGAACTGGCTGACGGCGCGCAGGTCGCTCTGCACGAGGGATCCGCTGCCCCAGGCGTACAACCCGGTGGTCTCCTCCTCGAAAAGGATCATCACGAGGTTGGTGAGCGAGTGGAGCGCCAGCGCCGTGGCGGAGCCGGCCAGGATCAGCCGGGTGGTGCCGCTGCGCCCGCCCGCCGACATGGCCATCACCAGGGCGGCCGCGGCCAGGCCGCCGAACAGGGCCAGCCCGCCCGACAGCGGCAGGGGCATGACCAGGCCGAACGCGGCCGCCGCGGCGATGGCGAAGTACGCGCCGGAGCTGACGGCCAGCGTGTCCGGCGAGGCCATCGGGTTGCGGGCGACCGACTGCAGCAGCGAGCCCGCCACGCCCAGCGCGCAACCGACGGTGACGCCGGCCAGCAGCCGGGGCAGCCGCGAGGCCAGCAGGACGCGGGCGGCCTCCTCGCTCCCGCCGGAGGTCCCGCCGAAGAGCAGGGCCAGCAGGTCGAGCGCGCCCACCGACGACGTGCCCTGCGTCACGTGCACGGCGGCCACCAGGACGGTGGCGGCCGCGGCGAGCAGGAAGACCCCGGCGGTCCCCAGCCGCCGCAGAGGCGTGGCCGGAGGCGCCGGAGCCAGGACAGGGACGCTCAACCCGCGTACGCCTTCACCAGCGCCTCGGCGTACTGCCGGCACGACAGCGGCCCGCCGAAGGTCCAGATGCCGTCGGGCAGCTTGGTGACCTGCCCCTTGGCCACGAACGGCAGCGACTTCCAGATGGCGTTGCTCTCCAGGCCGTCGGTGAACACGTCCACGCCGTCGGAGGCGTTGTAGAAGAAGCGGATGTCCGGGTCCTTCAGCGCGGAAAGGCCCTCGACGTCGGTGGCGCCGAGCCCCCACACCTCGTCGACCTTGCCGGTCCAGGCGTTCTTCAGGCCGAGGCGGATGGCGACCTGGGAGACGAGCGAGCCCTCGCCGAAGGGGCGGATCGAGATCGTGCTGCCCTGCTTCCACCCGTCGGCCATGACGAACGGCTTGCCCGCGGCGCCGGCGGCGGCGATCTTCTCCTTGGCGGCGGCCAGCGCCGCGTCGAAGTCGGCCATGAGCTTGTCGGCCTCGTCCGTCTTGCCGACCGCGGTCGCGATCGTTCTGAGGTCGTCGCCCATGCGCTTGAGGTTGTCCTTGGCGTCGCTGCCCTTGAACGCCAGCACCGGCACGAACTTCTCCAGCTGGCTCACCAGCGCCGTGTCGCGTTCGGCCTCCATGACGACCAGGTCGGGCTGGAGCGCGCTGATGGAGTCGACGCTGGGCTCCTGCCGGCTGCCGACGTCCTTGACCGAGGCGTCGAGCTTGATGGAGGTGTTCCAGGTGCCGTAGCCCTTCACGTCGGCCACGCCCACGGGCATGACGCCGAGGGAGGCCAGCATCTCGGTCTCGCCCCACTCCAGGCTGACCACCCTGGTCGCCGGGCGGTCGAGGGTGACCTGCTTGCCGCGGTCGTCGCTGACGGTCACGGCGGCGGCGGTCGAGCCGCCGGGAGAGGGGGCCTGCTCGGTGACGGGCGCCTCGGTGGTGCCGCAGGCGCCGAGGGTCACGATCGCGGCGAGCGCCGTCAACGCGCTGCGCAGTGAGGTCATGGTCATTCCTGTCATGTCGTGGCGGGGACGTCTCTGGTGTGCCGGCCGATCGGCCGGGTGCTCACCGTCCCCGTCCTGGGGTCGTGGCTGACCTCGATGCGGATGCCGTACGTGTCGCTGAGCAGGTCCTCGGTGAGCACCTGTGCGGGCGGGCCGTCGGCGAGGACCCGGCCCTCCCGCAGGAGCACGACGTGGTCGGCGATCTCGGCGGCCTGGTTGAGGTCGTGCAGGACGACGCCGATCGCCACGCCGTGCTCGTCGGCCAGGTCGCGGACGAGCTCCAGCAGCTCCACCTGGTAGCGCAGGTCGAGAAACGTGGTGGGCTCGTCGAGCAGCAGCACGCCGGTGTCCTGCGCCAGGCAGGTGGCCAGCCAGACGCGCTGCAGCTCGCCGCCGGACAGCTCGTCGACGGGGCGCTCCGCCATCGCCGTCACGCCGGTCAGCTCCATGGCCCGGCGGACGGCCTCGGAGCCGCCGGGGTCGCCGGCTCTCCAGCGCCCCCTGTAGGGGTGGCGGCCGTACCCGACGACGTCGCGGACCTGCACGCCGCCGGGGGTGGGGCGGCTCTGCGACAGGAGCGTCACCCGCCGCGCGAAGTCGCGGGCCGACAGGGCCAGCGCGGAGGCGCCGTCGCCCAGCGTCACGGTGCCGCGGTCGGGACGGTGCAGCCGGGCCAGGGCGCGCAGCAGCGTGGATTTGCCGCTGCCGTTCGGGCCCACCAGCGCGGTGACGTGGCCGGGCCGCAGCGCGATGCGGCCGTCCTCGACCACGGTGGTTCCGTGGTAGCTGAGGCACAGCTCCGCCCCGCGCAGAGAGATCTCCTCGGTCATGAGGATAGGTTAGGCTAACCTTGCCAAATTATCACCATGTCGCACTTGCGCATTTATGTGCTATTTGGCGAACGCCGGGCGGGCCGGCGCAACCACAGGCCGCCCGTGGCGGCGAAGACGACCAGCAGCCCCGTGGCCACCAGCACCCGTCCGTCCGGCCCCGCCATGCCGCCGCCCCCGGTCGCGACGCCACCCGTCGGGAGCTCGGTCACGGTCCTGGTCGTGGTGGGGGCCGGGCTGGTGGTCGTGTCCTCAGGGGCGGAGGTCTCGGGGTCGGGCGTCGGCGAGTCGGTGGTCCCGCCAGGGCTGGGGCTGGGGCTGGTGGACTGTCCGCCGACGGTGAGCGGATATTCCCGCAGCGACTCCTTGTCGATGACCTCGCACTCGATCACGCGCTCCTGCGGAGTGGGGCCGAAGTTGACGGCGGCGGCGTGCACCGTGCCCGTGCCCGGGAAGTTCGCGGTGGTCCTCATCTCGACGGTCGTCGCGGGCAGCGTGATCGGCTGCCCTGGAGTGACCGTGCCGAGCTGGCCGACTCCCGTCGCGGATGTCAGCCTGTCGATCCCGTCGATGCCCGCGTAGGCGTACATCTTGAGCTGGCCCTCGGTGACCGTCGTGGGGGCGAGCAGCCTCGCGGAGCCGACGTAGGAGCCGCGCCAGCCGATCGTCATCTGCGTGCCCACCGTGGCGTCCGTGGGCACCGTCAGCTCGATGTCGAGGCTGATCTGCTGTTGCATGCCCGTCGCGATGGTTTCGCACGTGTACGCCACCGTGTCGGCGTGCGCCGCCGAGGGCAGGGCGGTGTACGCGAGGGCCAGGGCCATGGCAGGGACGGCCAGTCGTACGCGCAAGGCGGCTCCTTGAGGCAGATGGTGCGCAAGAGGAGACGGGGCGCGACGGCATTTGGTTGACAGATGTGTCCGCATCGGGACAACGCGCGCGTTTCCTGGACCGGCCGTTCCGTGGCTGGTTCATGACATGTCTGAACTTCGCCAAGCCCGAAAGTCCCATGACCAGCACGATTGTGCCAGATTAGATCAGCTAAAACGACGCATATGTGGAGGAAAGCGATGTGGCCTGGTCGATGGGGCCCAGTTCGGCGATGGGCCGCGGCGGCAGCCGCGCTGGCGGTGAGCATGACACCGGTGCCGGGAGCGCGGGCCGACACCGTACCGGAGCTCTTACCGGTCGAGGACCCGCGAAGTTACGACGTCACGCTGATCACCGGTGACAAGGTGCACATCACCGTCGGCGAGGACGGCCGGCAGCGGGCGAGCGTGACCCCGCGCGACCCGGCACGCTCCGGCTTCCGCATGGTGGACCACGGCGGCGAGCTGTCCGTGGTGCCCGCCGACGTGGCGGCCCTGGTGCCGGAGAAGCTCGACCCCGCGCTGTTCAACGTGACCTCGCTGGCCGCCCAGGGCTACACCGACCAGCAGACCGACTCCATCCCGCTGATCGTGCGGCAGGACGCGGGCGCCGCGCCCCTGGCCGGGCTGACGGCCGTCAACCGGCTGGAGAGCATCGGCGCGACCGGGGTCAAGCTCGCCAAGAAGGACGCCGCCACGTTCTCGACCGGCCTGGTCACCAGCGCCGGCCTGGCCGCTGGCGTGACCAAGATCTGGCTGGACCGCAAGATCACCGCACGGCCGGTCACGAGCGCGTCCACCGCAGGGGCGGCGGCGAAGGCGGCGGCCGACGGCGACGGCGCCGGCACCACCGTCGCCGTCCTCGACAGCGGAATAGACACCGGCCACCCCGACCTGGCGGGCAAGGTCGCGGGCGCGCGCGACTTCACCTACGACGGCGACGGGGTCGACCGGTACGGCAGCGGCACGGCCATGGCGGGCGTCATCGCGGGCAGCGGCGCGTCGTCCGGAGGCGCGTACACGGGCGTCGCCCCCGGTGCGCGGCTGCTCAACGGCAAGATCATCGACGGCTCCGGCTCCGGGCTGGCCTCCTGGGCCATCGAGGGCATGGAGTGGGCGTCAGGGGAGGCGGGCGCCGAGGTCGTGACGATGGCGGTGAGCGTCCCCGGCCAGGGCGGCCCGCTCACCGACGCCGTCGACGAGCTGACCGCCAGGAACGGCACGCTCTTCGTCATGAGCACGGGCGACCGGGGCTGCCAGGCCTGCGTCGACAGTCCCTCGGACGCCCCGGCCGCGCTCACGGTCGGCGCCCTGGACGGCGAGGGCGGGCTCGCGGAGTTCTCCGGCTACGGGCCGGTGGGCCTGCACCGCGCGGTCAAGCCCGAGCTGAGCACGCCCGGCGTCGGCGTGGTCTCGACCCGCGCGGCGAACATCCAGCCCGCGGAGCCCGTCGGCGACCACTACGCGCGCTTCTCCGGGACCGCCCTCTCCGCGTCGTACGCCGCGGGCGCCGCCGCGTTGGTGCGCCAGGCCAGGCCGGGCATCACCGCTCCCGAGGTCAGGTCCGCGCTCGTGGGCGGCTCGCAAGCGCTGCCCGGCGTGCCCGTGGACAAGGGCGGAGCGGGCCGGCTCGACGTGGCCGGGGCGCTCGCGCGCACGGTGCTGGCCGGCGACGCGGTGCTCGACTTCGGGCTCACGACGGCCGGCACCGGCGGCCTGGTGACGCGTACGGTCTCCTACCGCAACTTCGGCGCGGAACCCGTCAAGGTCACCCTCGACGCCGGCGCCCCGTTCACGCTCTCCGCGACCGAGCTCACCCTGCCCGCGGGCGGGAAGGGCCAGGTGGACGTCACGCTCGACCCCGCCAAGACGCCGGCGGGCTGGGCCCGCGCGGAGCTCGTCGCGACGCCCGCCGGCGGCGCCGCGCTGCGGACGCTGCTGACCGGCAACATCGAGGTCCAGCGGGTCGAGCTCCGGGTGTCCGCCGTCGCGCGGGACGGCCGTCCCAGCCGCATGCTGCCCAGCGTGGTCGACCTGGACAGCGGCGCCATCTTCGGCCGCGAGCTGCCGAGCGACTCCGACAGGCGGTGCGAGACGGACGCCGGGTACTGCTGGCTCGTCCCGCCGGGCACGTACTCGATCGTCGGCATGATCAGCACCCTGCGGCCGGGAGCCACCAGTGAAGGCCGCGGAGACGTCGTCAACCAGAGCTTCGCCGGGTATCCGGAGATGGAGGTCGCCCGCGACACCGACGTCGTGCTCGACGCGCGCAAGGCGGTCGCAGTGAAGATCGACACGCCCGACCACCGCACCGCGCGGAACCGCGGCGCGGCCACCAAGCTCGTCTACACCAGGCAGCCGGTGAAGGGGCCCAGGTATACCGAGAGCTTCCTCGTGGAGGGCCGCCTGGAGGAGAGCTATTACCTGCAGCCCACCGCCAAGGTGACCAAGGGCGAGTTCGCCGTGGCCACGCGGTGGCGGCTGGAGGCGCCCGTGCTCACCATGCGGACGCCCGGCGTCGACCTCCACCCCGTATACGTCGATCCGGTTCACTTCAGCAACCGGTCCACGCAGTATCCGCGGCTCGACGGGACCGCGGTGCTGGCGGCCGTCGACGCCGGCGACGGCAGCGCGACGGCGCTCAAGGGCCGTGACCTGCGCGGCAGGCTGGCGCTCATCCGCCGTACGCCCGGCACTCCCGTCTCGGCCCTCGCCAACGCCGCGGGGGCGGCCGGCGCCCGCATGGTGGCGATCTACGGTGACACGCACCTGAGCGGGGGCGAGAGCCAGCTCACCGTGCCGACTGTGACGCTCACGGAGACGGAGGGCGCCCGGCTGGCCGAGCGGGCGAGCCGCCGGCCGACTCACGTCGTCGCCGAGGGCATCGTGGCCAGCCCCTACGTCTACGAGCTGTACCTGAGCGAGGAGGGCCAGGTCAGGGAGCGGCCGTCGTACGTGGCCAGGAAACGTTCGCTGGCCCGCGTGGACACGGCCTTCCACAGCCAGCTGACCGACGACATCGCCCTCTCCGAGGTCAAGTTCGGCTGGATGCCGTGGGAGACCTTTTCGTGGGACTTGGTCAGGACGGTGGCCAAGGCGCCGCGCGTGCGGACCGACTACCTGAGCCCCGCTCCCGGCGTGCGGTGGCACAGCGGGACCGACATGCCGGAGCGGTCGTACAACGCGATCTTGCCCGAGGAGGAGCAGGGCGTGATGACCGTCAGGGACGTCGTTCGCGGCTACCAGGCGGGCAAGCGGATCGAGCGCACGTGGTTGAAGCATCCGGTGGCGCCCGGGTTCCCGGCGGACTCGCCCACGCAGCGGCAGGGCGACATGCTCACCGTCGACATGCACGCCTTCGTCGACGCCGAGGGGAACACCGGGAGCCAGCCGACCGACCCGTTCCCGCACGGCTACGTGTCGGACTGGCGCATCTACAAGGGCGACGAACTGCTCGGCAGGACCGGGACGGGCGGCTCCGGCCGGATCCTGCTGCCACCGGAGCGGGCCGGCTACCGCGTGGAGTACACCGTGGAGAACCGCTCGACCTGGGCGCGCCTGTCCACCAGGACGAGGACGGTGTGGACGTTCGACTCGGAGCACGCCGAGGGCGATCCCGTGGTGCTGCCGCTGCTGGCCGTGTCGTACGACGTGCCCGTTGACCTGCGCAACCGCACCGCCTCCTCCAAGCTCGGCCTGACCGTCAACCACCAGGCGGGCGCGAAGGGCAGCGCGATCGAGGAGGTGACCCTCGAGACGTCGTCCGACGACGGCAGATCGTGGCGTCCCGCCCGCCGGCTGCGCGACAAGGGCCATGGCACGTACGAGGCCACCATCGAACGGCCCCGGTCGGGCGTGGTCTCGCTGCGCGTCACGGCCTCCGACGCCGCCGGCTCCACGGTGACGCAGGAGGTGATCCGGGCGTACGGAATCCGGTGATCCGCGAAACATCGTCTCTGGCGTTGACGACGATTCCTGCTCCAGGATACAGTCTGTCTCTGTCAAAGACGATGTTCTGCCCGCGCGGGTGCCACTTCCCGGCGTGGTAGTAATGAGATCCCCGCAGGAGGCAGGACAGGCAGAGTTGGCACCATGACCGAGCACTACCTGGGTGTTCTCGGCATCGCCGAGGCGCTGGGGGTGACCCGGCACGCGGTGCACAAATGGCGCTCCCGCTATCCGGCCGGCTCCGATCACCCGTTCCCCGAACCCGACGTCGAGATCGACGGCGCTCCCGGCTGGCGTCCCGGCCGGGTGGGGGAGATCGTCCGATGGCGCGACGGCCTGCCGGGCCGGGGCGCGGGCGGAGGCCGTCCGTCCGCGGCCCGCCAGGACTACCTCAAGGCCGCCCTGGCGCAGGGCCTCGACCGAGACGAGGCGCTGCGCGCGCTCGCCGCGTTCGTCGCGGAGTTCCCCGAGATGACCGAGCCGGAGGTCTGCGCCTGGCTCATGGAGAAGTGGCGCCGCTAGCCCGCCGGATCCCGCCAGAGCGTCCGGCGTTCCCAAGGAGACCGTGATGACCCACCTTCCCGGGCCCAGGCGCACCCCTCTCACCGCGGAGGAGAAGGCCCGGGCGGAGGCGAACTTCGTCCCCCTCGTCGCCGAACACCTCACCGCCCACGGCCGGTTCAGGGTGAGCGCCGACACCCCCGAATCGATCGGGTTGTTCCAGGAGGTCGCCCACAGGGTGGGCGAGCTGCTCGGGCGGCCCGTGGTCAGTTACGCCAACGGCAGGTACATCGTGATCGCCTTCGGCACGCAGGACTGACCGTCGTCAGCGGCACACCGTACCGGCCCCTGGCAGAGACCCACAGCAACGGAAGGCGATGACGCATGCCCGAAATCAGCGGGGAGACAGCACCGGGATTCGAAGGAGTACGTACGGCCTTCGCCCGCAATCTGGCCGACCACCAGGAGATAGGCGCCGCTGTCGCCGTCTACGTGCACGGCCGGAAGGTCGTCGACCTGTGGGGCGGCCTCGCCGACCCCAGCCGGGGCCGCCGCTGGGAGCGCGACACCCTCCAGGTCGTGTACTCCACCACCAAGGCGATCACCGCCGCCTGCGCGCTCCTGCTGGCGCAGCGGGGCGAGCTGGACCTGGACGCGCCCGTCGCGCGGTACTGGCCGGAGTTCGCGGCGCAGGGGAAGGACCGTGTCCCGGTGCGCTGGCTGCTCACCCACCAGGCCGGGCTGCCCGCCATCGACCAGCCGATCACCCCGGCCGAGGCGATCGCCTGGAAACCCATGGTGGAGGCGCTGGCCGCCCAGCGGCCCTACTGGGAGCCGGGCACGGAACACGGCTATCACGGGCTCACGTACGGGTGGCTCGTCGGAGAGGTCGTCCGCCGGGTGAGCGGCCGCAGCATCGGCGCCTTCCTCGCGGAGGAGATCGCCGGCCCGCTCGGCCTGGACCTGTGGATCGGGCTGCCGAAGAGCGAGCTGCACCGGGTCAGCCGGATCGTCACGTTCGTGCCCGGCTCAGCGGACCTGGCCGGGGTCGACCCGGACGCCCTGCCCGAATCCGTCCGCGAGATGATGCGGGCCTTCGCCGATCCGACGTCGCTGACGGTGCGCTCGATGTCCGTGGTCTCGCCCCCGCTCGACCACAACGACCCCGGCGAGCAACAGGCCGAGATGCCCTCGACCAACGGCATCTGCACGGCCCGCGCGCTGGCCCGCTTCTACGCCGCCCTCATCGGCGAGGTCGACGGGCACCGCATCCTCACCCCCGCCACCCTGGCCGCCGCGACCGCCGAACAGGTCGCCGGCCTCGACCGCATCCTGCGCATGCCCGTCAGAATCGGCACCGGCTTCGGCCTGCCGACCCCGGACGCGTTCTTCTACACCCCCACGACCTTCGGGTTCCCCGGTCTCGGCGGGTCGCTCGGCTTCGCCGACCCGGAGAGCGGGCTCGCGTTCGGCTACGTGATGAACCACGTCAAGGAGGACGGCCAGAACCGGCGAGCCGCCACCCTGGTGGAGGCGGTCAGGACCGCGGTGGGCGCCTAGATCGCTGATGTGAAATTCGGTGATCGGCTGCGGGCGTGACGAAGGGCGTCCATGGTCGGTGTGTGAAGACTGACTTGGACGCCCTTCTGACCGCACTCTATGTGCATCTGGACGATCACGTGA
>NZ_SMKO01000193.1 GCF_004348685.1 Nonomuraea deserti
GTCCCCGCCCTGACGCCCGCTCTCCCTGAAACTCCCGTGCCGCCCTGACGCCCGCTCCCCCGGCCCTGACGCCCGCTCCCCACTGACGTCGGCTCACGCGCGGTCCGCGTCCGGCGCACCATCAGGTCACGGCGCGCGCCCATGTCCCCGGCAGGCGCGCGTTGCCGGATTCGGCGCATCGCGCAGCCCGGCCGTCCGCGCCGCGTCGGGCGCCGCGGTGGTTACCGCGTCGTCTGGGTCGGGGCGGGCTCAGGCGTCCTCGGTCGCGGCGGGGACCGCGGAGACCTCGGGGGCGTTCTCCGGGAAGTGGCAGGCGACCTGGTGGCCGCTGGCCAGCTCCTCCAGCGGCGGCTCGACCTGCTTGCAGATGTCCTGTGCCTTCCAGCAGCGGGTGTGGAAGCGGCAGGCGGGCGGCGGGTTGAGCGGGCTCGGCACGTCGCCGGTCAGCCGGATGCGCTCGCGACCGGCCCGGCCTCGCGGGTCGGGCACCGGCACCGCCGACAGCAGGGCGTTGGTGTACGGGTGCATGGGCGAGCTGTACAGGCGCTTGCGGTCGGCGATCTCGACGATCTTGCCCAGGTACATGACGGCGACCCGGTCGCTGATGTGGCGTACCACCGACAGGTCGTGGGCGATCACGACGTAGGTCAGGTCGAGCTCGTTCTGCAGGTCTTCGAGCAGGTTGACGACCTGGGCCTGGATGGACACGTCGAGCGCGGAGACGGGCTCGTCGGCAATGATCAGCTTGGGCCTGAGCGCGAGCGTACGGGCGATGCCGATGCGCTGCCGCTGCCCGCCGGAGAACTCGTGGGGGTAGCGGTTGTAGTGCTCGGGGTTGAGCCCGACGAGCTCCAGGATGTCCTGGACGGCCTTCTTGACGCCGTTCTCGGTGCGCACGCCCTGGATGCGGAAGGGTGCGCCGACGATGGCGCCGACGGTGTGCCGGGGGTTGAGCGACGAGTAGGGGTCCTGGAAGATCATCTGCATGTCACGGCGGAGCGGCCTGAGCCGGCCCTGTGACATGTGCGAGATGTCCTCCCCCTCGAAGATGATCTTACCGGCGGTGGGTTCGAGCAGCCGGGTGACCAGCCGCCCGGTCGTGGACTTGCCGCAGCCCGACTCGCCCACCAGGCCGAGCGTCTCGCCCTTGACCACGTCGAAGCTGATCCCGTCGACCGCCTTGACGGCGCCGACCTGCCTTTTGAGCAGGCCCTTCGTCACGGGAAAGTGTTTTTCGACGTTCCGGATGGAAAGCAGCGGCTCGTTGGCGCTCGCCTCGGTCATCGCGCACCTCCCGCGTGACGACCGCGTCCCCTGGCGCGGTGAACGAATGGGGAGCTCCAGGGCATGACGTTCTCCTGATCGTGTCGGCGCGGCGGCCCGGAGTGACCGGCGTCGGTGGTGACCGCCACGCCGGCGAGCACGACCGCCTCGGGGTGTGTGGCGGCGCGGGAAGCCCTCCAGGCGCGGGCCGGGGTGGCGGCCCGCGCGCCACCCGGCTCCGTCCGGGACGGTTCGGCCCCGCGGGCCGGAGGGGATGTCACGAGGTCTCCAGCGCGGGCTTGATCTCGGTCTCCCACAGCGTGCGGCGCTCGTCCCGGCTCATGTGGCAGCGCACCAGGTGGCCGCCCTCGGTCTCGGCGAGCGCCGGCGCCTCGGTCTCGGCCTTGCCTCCGGTGCGCTCGGCGAACGGGCAGCGGGGGTGGAAGGCGCAGCCCTCCGGCACGTTGATCAGCGACGGCGGGGAGCCCTTGATCGGCAGCAGCCGTTCGGTGGGCTCGCGGTCGAGGCGGGGCATGGAGCCCAGCAGCCCCCAGGTGTAGGGATGCTCGGGGCGGTAGAAGATGTCGTCGGTGGAGCCGTATTCGACGCATCGGCCCGCGTACATGACGAGGATGTCGTTGGACAGCTCCGCCACCACGCCGAGGTCGTGCGTGATGATGATGAGCGCGGAGTTGAACTCGCTCTGCAGGTCACGCATCAGGTCGAGGATCTGCGCCTGCACGGTCACGTCGAGCGCGGTGGTCGGCTCGTCGGCGATGAGCAACTCGGGGTCGCACGAGAGCGCCATGGCGATCATGGCGCGCTGGCGCATGCCGCCGGAGAACTCGTGCGGGTAGCTGTCGACGCGCCTCGCCGGCTCGGGGATGCCGACCCTGCCGAGCATGTCGATGGCGTGCTTGCGGGCCACCTGCCTGGTGACGTCGTTGTGGATGCGGTAGGCCTCGATGATCTGGTGGCCGACCGTGTAATAGGGGTGCATGGACGACAGCGGATCCTGGAAGATCATCGCCATCTTCTTGCCGCGCAGCCCGCGTACGTGCTCGGCCGAGGCGCCGTTGAGCTCCTCGCCGTCGAGCCAGATCTCGCCTGAGATCCGCGCGCGCCCGCCCTTGTGCAGGCCGAGGACGCCGAGGCTGGTCACGCTCTTGCCCGAGCCCGACTCCCCCACGATGCCCAGGGTCTTGCCGCGATCGACGCTGAACGACAGCCCGTCGACGGACTTGACCAGGCCGTCGTCGGTCGGGAAATGGATCTTCAGGTCCTTGACGTCAAGGAAGCTCACGACAACCTCACCCTCGGGTCGACCACGGCGTACAGCAGGTCGACGACCAGGCTGGCCACGACGACGAACATCGCGGCGACCAGCACCACGCCCATGACCTGCGGCATGTCCTGATTTCTGATCGCCAGGATGGCGAACTGGCCGAGCCCGGGCAGAGTATAGGTGGTCTCGGTGAGGATGGCGCCGCCGATGAGCAGACCGAAGTCGATGCCGAAGAGGGTCAGGATGGGCGTCAGCGCGGCCCGCAGGCCGTGTTTGACCACGACCTCGCGCTCGTGCAGGCCCTTGGCCCTGGCGGTGCGGATGTAGTCCTCGCCCATCGTCTCCAGCATCCCGGCGCGGGTGAGCCGGGCGTAGGTCGCGGCGAACAGGAACGCCAGCGTGATCCACGGCAACAGCAGGTTATAGGCCCATTGGGCTGGATTGACGGAGATGTCCGTCCAGGCGCCGCCGGGCGGGGTCCAGCCCAGGCCGTAGCTGAAGACGACCAGGGAGAGCATGCCGGTGAAGAAGATCGGCAGCGAGACGCCGGCCAGCGCGGTGCCCATGGAGAGGCGGTCGAAGAAGCTGCCCCTGCGCAGCGCGGAGATCACGCCCACGCAGACTCCGCCCACCACCCAGAGGACGGCGGCGCCGATGGCCAGCGAGAAGGTCACCGGCATGCGGTCCAGCAGGTCGGGCCAGACGGGCTGCCCGCTGATGAAGGAGTAGCCGAAGCAGGGCGCGGGGCACTGCTCGACGCCGGCGCCGTAGTCGTACTCGGCTCCGGCGACCAGGCCCTTGACGAACCTGCCGTACTGCACGACCACCGGGTCGTTGAAGCCCAGCCGCTCGGCCACCAGGTGCACCGTCTCCGGCGTCGCGGCGCGCCCGACGTAGCGCGACGCCATGGCCTCCGGCGAGGCGCCGGCCCACTGGGGGACGACGTAGAAGATGCCGAAGGTGACCATGCTGATGACGATGAGCATGGCGAACGCGCCGATGACACGTTTGATGATGTATGTGAACACCGCTACGGCCGAGTGGCCTGCCCGTCGCCGAGCAGGCCACTTCTGCCTTCACCTGCCTTCGCTAGATCCCCGTACCTCGCACGGTCACTCGACGCCGAGCAAGATGTAGTCGTACATGCTCTGGCCCTCGTTGTAGGCGACGTTCGTCAGACCCTTGCCGCGCATGAGCAGCGACTTGGCCCAGACCACCGGAAGGATGGAGGCGTCCTCCATGACCTTCTTGTCGACCTCGACCCAGAGCTTGGCGCGGGCCGCGTCGTCGAGCTCGGCGGAGGCCTGGTCGATCAGCTTGTCGACCTCGTCGTTCTTGACGCTGAGGTTGTAGTTGCCGGCGTCGCGGATCGTACGGCTGTCGACGATGGCCTGCAGGAAGCCGTAGCCGTCAGGCCAGTCGGAGCCCCAGCCGTGGGCGGCCAGGCCGATGCCGTTCTTCTTCACGTAGTTGACGTTGCCGGCGTAGTCGGAGAAGTAGCTGGAGCCGGGGAAGCCCTTGAGCGTCAGCTTGATGCCGACCTTGGCCAGCGCCTGCTCCATGGCCTCGGCCAGCGCCTTCTCGCGAGGACGGTCGGAGCGGTAGGTCATGGTGGTGGAGAAGCCGTTCGGCTGGCCGCAGGCGGTGAGGGCCTGCTTGGCCTTGTTGACGTCGCCCTTGTTGCCCGGGGTCGCGTACAGGTCGAACTTCTCCTGGCCGACGATGGGCGGCGGCAGGACGTTCGTGGCGATCTCGCCGCCGGCCAGCTCGCCTCCGTAGGCGGTCTGGTTGGCGACGCGGTCGGCGGCCCACATGACGGCCTTGCGGCACTCGATGTTGTCCAGCGGCGGCGTGTCGGGGATGACCGAGATGTACCACAGCCGGGGGATGGTGGGGTTGTCCGTACGCGCCTTCAGCGCGGGGTCGGGCAGCACCTTGCCCAGCGCGGCCGGCTGCATGCCGGTGCCGGGGATGTCAAGGTGCACGTCGCCGGCGATGAGCTGGTTGTCCAGGTCGTCGGCGTTGACGTTGACCTGGACCTCGATCCGGTCGGGCAGCGCGGGACGGATGGGGTCGGTCGCCGGGTCCCACTGGTCGTTGCGCACCAGCGTGAAGCCCTTGCCGATCTCGTTGGTCTCGAACTTGTACGGGCCCGAGGAGACGACCTTCTCCTTGTATTTCGCGCCGGTGTCCTTGTCCTTGGGAACCGGCGCGGTCATCGGCATCTGCACGACGTAGTCCATGGACGCGAACGGCTCCTTCAGGTGGAAGACCACCGTCGAGTCGTCGGTCGCCTCGACGGCCGAGGAGTAGTCGGCGTCGGGGTCGTCGTAGACGCCCTTGAAGTCCTTCGGCCAGTCGAGCAGCTCGTTGAGGTAGGAGGGGCCGTGCGGGAAGGTCTTCTTGTCCCACGAGCGCGCCACGGCGTAGGCCACGTCCTTGGCCGTGATCGGGGTGCCGTCCTCGAACTTCAGCCCGCTCTTGAGCTTGTACGTCCAGGTCTTGCCGCCGTCGCTCGGCTCGCCCAGACCTTCGGCGAGGTCGGGGACGACGGTGTTGCCCTCGGGGCCGGGGCCCGGCTTGTACGTCGTCAGCGTGCGCCAGTAGAAGCGGCCGAAGTTGAACGAGTAGCCGTAGTAGGTGTCACCCGGGTCGAGGCTGTCCCAGTCGGCGGAGTGGGCGGCCTTGAGCGTGCCGCCCTTCTTCGTCGAGGGGTTGTACACCTCGTTGAGGCCGGCGTTGAACGCGGGTTGCGCGGCGCCGCCGGAGGACGAATCGGCGGGCTGTTGTGTGCCGCCGCCTCCGCCGCATGCGGAGAGCACCAGGGCGAGCGCCGCTGTCGCGGCCCCTGCCAGTGCGGTTTTCCTTCTCATTGACGTAACCCCTTGATGAGTGAGATGGGGGATGGAGCGTTGGCGAAGATCAGTGCGCCCGCGGGTCGAAGGCGTCCCGCAGCCCGTCGCCGAACAGGTTGAACGCAAGGACGGTAACGAAGATCGCCAACCCCGGGAAGAGCACGAAGTGCGGCAGCGTGTAGAACCGGACGGCCTCCGACAGCATGCCTCCCCAGGTCGGGGTGGGCGGGTTGACGCCGACCCCCAGGAAGGAGAGCGCCGCCTCGAACAGGATGTTGGTCGGGATGAGCAGGGTCGCGTAGACCAGGATCGGTGCCATCAGGTTGGGCAGGATTTCGCGGAACAGGATGTAGCCGTTGCGCGCCCCCAGGCTTCGCGAGGCGTCGACGAACTCCCGCTCGCGCAGCGAGAGCGTCTGCCCGCGGACGATGCGGCCGATGCTGGGCCAGCTGAAGAAGCCGATGATGAAGATCATCATGGCGATCCGCAGGCCGTTGCCCTCGAGGCCGAACCCCTTGTCG
Organism: Nonomuraea deserti; assembly: GCF_004348685.1. GTDB lineage: Bacteria > Actinomycetota > Actinomycetes > Streptosporangiales > Streptosporangiaceae > Nonomuraea > Nonomuraea deserti. The sequence goes on from NZ_SMKO01000193.1 coordinate 5,925, forward strand.
GGCACGACGCCCGCCAGCGCGATCGCGAAGACCAGCAGCGGGAAGGCCAGGAAGACGTCCATCAGCCGGCCGATCACCAGGTCGACCCAGCCGCCGAAGTAGCCGGCGATGACGCCCAGCGTGGTGCCGATGAGCACCGACAGCATCGTGGCGAGGAAGCCGATCAGCAGCGAGATCCACGCGCCGGCGACGATGCGGCTGAAGATGTCGCGGCCGTTGATCGGCTCGACGCCGAGCAGGTATTCGCCGCTCATGCCGCCGAACGCGCCTTTGGGCAGGAGCGTGCTCTGGTCGATCTGGTCCTGGTGGAACTCCAGGGGCGGGTGGCCGAACACGGCGATGATGGGCGAGGCGAAGACCGCGACGAGAATCAGCAGCACGACGACGATGCCGCCGGTAAGCGCGATCTTGTCGCGCCTGAGCCGCATCCAGGCGATCCGGGTGAGGGATCTGCCCTGGATGGCCTTGCCCGCTCCCGCGAGCACCGACTCCGGCTGCGCTTCTGCGGCGGAACCGGAAACGTCAAGCGGTGCGGTCATGCCGGATTGCCCCCTGATAGCAGACGACGCGTCTATGGACTACTGACTTTAGACCGCGAGTCGCGACCTCAGGAGGCAGAATCTATGGCCTGAGCTGCACTGACCAGTCCCTCAGCCCGCTATGTGGCTAATCTGTGATTGATGCGAAACTCATTCGTATTGATCTTTACGACAATGTCTAGCCTGCGTCCCGGTTGAGTCTCGGAACTGTGACAGAGCGTCCTAATCAGCTGATGCCACGGCGCTTCAGCAGCTCTTCGATGTCGGAGAAATCATCGTCGCCCTTGCCCGCTTTCGGGGCGGCCGCGGAGGGCCGAGACTTGCTCGAAACGGCCGGTTTGTTCGCTGCGGGCTGAACGGGCTGCTCCTGCTGACCGTCCGCGGACGGCTTCTTCCGCCGCCCCACGATCCTCAGCTTCCTGCCCCGCATCACCCCTGACACGACGAAGAGCACCGCCGACAGCCCCGCGACGGCCACTCCCGCCCACACGAGCGGGTTGAGCACCAGACCGGTCACGAAGCCCACGATGGTGACGCCGATGGTCCACAGCGACCGCAGCGCGTCGGTCAGATAGGCCGCCACCGGCAGCAGCGCCCACGCCGCCACCCGCAGCCCGGAGGCGGCCCCCCTGCGCCGGAACGCCAGGAAACTCAACACCAGCCCGGCGATGGTCGCCCCGGCGCACAGCGGCAGCCAAGCGATCTGGTCAAACGACATCCTGCCCGCTCCCTCGTTGTGGCTCTGTCTCCATCCTGGCACGCGAACCCGGGACGGCATCCTCCGCGAGAACCACATTTCCCCTAGGGGACAGGGCCCTGACCCCTCAGGCGCGGGGCAGGAGGGCCCTCAGGCGGTCGACCGTGACCTCCTCGAGGGAGGGGACCACCAGACGGCCGGCCGCCTCCTCGACCGGCAGCAGGCTGGGCACCGCCACCACCGCGCAGCCGGCGGCGGTGGCCGCCGCCACGCCGTTCGGCGAGTCCTCCAGGACGACGCAGCGGACCGGCTGCACGCCGAGCAGCCGCGCGGCCGTCAGGTAGGGCTCGGGGTCGGGTTTGGTCCGCTCGACGTCGTCGGCGGTCACCACGATGTCGAACCGGTCGCGGCCGACGCCCTTGAGCACCGCGTCGGCGATCTCCCTCAGCGACGAGGTGACCAGCCCGACCGGGACGCCCTCGTCGCGCACCGCGTCGAGGAGCTCGGATGCGCCGGGCATCACGCGCACCCCGCCGGCAAGGCGCTCCACCATGCCGGAGACCATCCATCGCCCCACCGTCTCGACGCTCTCGCCGGAGCCGGACACGGACAGCATGTAGCGGACCGCGAGCTCCATGGACCCGCCCAGGAGGTGCACCTGGTGGTCGGGCGTCCACGTCCCGCCGAGCCTGGCCATCACCTCGGACTCGATCTCGAGCCAGGTCGTCTCGGTGTCGACCAGCAGGCCGTCCATGTCGAAGAAGACCGCCTGCATGTCCATCGTCTCACTCCGTCCGGCGCGCTCGGTCGCCATGTGCCGTCGTCCTCCCGCTCTGGTCCCGCCGTGCCTGCGGGCACCGCCTCGCGCTGCACTCGCCGCGTGAGGCGGGATCGGTCGCCGTGTCCCCCGGTGGGTGCCGGGCCGGGTCAGACGTTGAAGTATTTCGCCTCGGGATGGTGGGCGACCAGCGCGGAGGTGGCCTGCTCGGGATGGAGCTGGAACTCCTCCGACAGCGTCACCCCGATGCGCTCGGGATCGAGCAGCTGGAACAGCTGCTGCTGGTCCTCCAGGTTGGGACAGGCAGGGTAGCCGAACGAGTAGCGGCAACCCTGGATGTTGACCTTGAGCATGTCGTCGAGCGACTCGTCCCCGCCGATCCCCCACTCCTGGCGCACCCTGGCGTGCCAGTATTCGGCCAGCGCCTCGGTGAGCTGCACCGACAGGCCGTGCAGCTCGAGGTAGTCGCGGTAGGCGTCTTTCGCGAACAGCTCGGCCGTGGCCTCGGAGATCTTCGGCCCCATGGTGGCCACCTGGAAGCCGACCACGTCGACCTCGCCGGAGCTCCTGCCGCGGAAGAAGTCGGACAGGCACAGGTGGCGGTCGCGGCGCTGGCGCGGGAACGTGAAGCGGGTGCGCTCGCCGCCGTCGTCGTCCAGGATGATCAGCGTGTCGCCGTCGGACACGCACGGGAAGTAGCCGTAGACGACGGCCGCCTCCAGCAGGCCCTCGGTCTGGATGCGATCGAGCCACATGCGCAGCCGCGGCCGCCCCTCGGTCTCCACCAGCTCGTCGTAGCCGGGGCCCTGGCCGCCCCTGGCGGGCTTGAGCCCCCACTGGCCGAGGAAGAGTGCCCGCTCGTCGAGGAAGGCGCTGTAGTCGGCCAGCGAGACGCCCTTGACGACGCGGTCGCCGTGGAACGGCGGCGACGGCACGGGGTTGTCCTCAGCCACGTCGGAGCGGGCCGGCAACTCCTCGACGGGCGTGCGGGTGAGCACGGCGCCGGTCTTGACGCGCCGCTCGCGCAGCGGCGGCAGCGTGGCGCCGGCGACGCCGCGTTTGACGGCCATGAACGAGTCCATGAGCCGCAGCCCCTCGAACGCGTCGCGGGCGTAGCGCACCTCGCCCTCGAACAGCTCGGCCAGATCCTGCTCGACGTAGGCGCGGGTGAGCGCCGCCCCGCCGAGCAGCACGGGATAGCGCTCCGACAGGCCCCTGGAGTTCATCTCCTCCAGGTTTTCCTTCATGATGACCGTCGACTTGACCAGCAGGCCCGACATGCCCACGACGTCGGCCTTGTGCTCGTCCGCGGCCTCCAGGATGGCCGAGACCGGCTGCTTGATGCCGAGGTTGACCACCTGGTAGCCGTTGTTGGACAGGATGATGTCGACGAGGTTCTTCCCGATGTCGTGCACGTCGCCCTTGACGGTGGCCAGCACGATGCGGCCCTTCGTCTCGCCGTCGACCCGCTCCATGTGGGGCTCGAGGTAGGCGACGGCGGACTTCATCACCTCGGCCGACTGCAGCACGAACGGCAGCTGCATCTGCCCCGACCCGAACAGCTCGCCCACGGTCTTCATGCCGTCGAGCAGCACGTCGTTGATGATCTCCAGGGCGGGGCGCTGCTCCAGCGCGGTCTCGAGGTCGGCCTCGAGGCCCTTCTTCTCGCCGTCGACGATGCGCCGCTTGAGCCGCTCCCACAGCGGAAGCGCGGCCAGCTCCTCGGCCTTGCCCGCGCGCATGGCGGCGGCGTCGACGCCCTCGAACAGGTCCATGAAGCGCTGCAGCGGGTCGTAGCCCTCGCGGCGGCGGTCGTAGACCATGTCGAGCGCGACCTGGCGCTGCTCGTCGGGGATGCGGGCCATCGGCAGGATCTTGGAGGCGTGCACGATGGCGGAGTCGAGCCCGGCGTTGACGCACTCGTTGAGGAACACCGAGTTGAGCACCATGCGGGCGGCGGGGTTGAGGCCGAAACTGATGTTGGACAGCCCCAGCGTGGTCTGCACGCCCGGATGGCGGCGCTTGAGCTCGCGGATGGCCTCGATGGTCTCCAGGCCGTCGCGCCTGGTCTCCTCCTGGCCGGTGGCGATGGGGAAGGTCAGGCAGTCGACGATGATGTCCTCGACCCGCATGCCCCAGTTGGCGGTCAGGTCGTCGATGAGGCGGCTGGCGACGCCCACCTTCCGGTCGGCGGTGCGGGCCTGGCCCTCCTCGTCGATGGTCAGCGCCACCACGGCCGAGCCGTGCTCGCGCACCAGGCGCATGATCTTCTGGAAGCGGGAGTCGGGGCCGGCGCCGTCCTCGTAGTTGACGGAGTTGACGGCGGCGCGCCCGCCGAGCATCTCCAGACCGGCCTGCAGCACCGCGGGCTCGGTCGAGTCGAGCATGATCGGCAGCGTGGAGGCGGTGGCGAAGCGGAAGGCCAGCTCCTTCATGTCGGCCGCGCCGTCGCGGCCGACGTAGTCGACGCACAGGTCGAGCATGTGGGCGCCGTCGCGGGCCTGGTTGCGGGCCATCTCGACGCAGTCGTCCCAGCGGCCCTCCAGCATGGCCTCACGGAAGACCTTGGAGCCGTTGGTGTTGCACCGCTCGCCGATGGCGAGGTAGGAGGTGTCCTGCCGGAACGGCACGGTCTGGTAGAGCGAGGACGCGCCGGGCTCGGGGTGGGGGCGGCGCTGGACGACCTGCTTGCCCTTGACCCGCTCGACGACCTGGCGAAGGTGCTCGGGCGTGGTGCCGCAGCAGCCGCCGACCAGGGACAGGCCGTAGTCGCTGGTGAAGGTGTCGTGCGCGCCGGCCAGCTCCTCCGCGCTGAGCGGGTAGTAGGCGCCGTCGGAGGTGAGCACCGGCAGGCCGGCGTTGGGCATGCAGGAGAGCTTGAGCCGGGAGTGGCGGGCGAGGTAGCGCAGGTGCTCGCTCATCTCGGCGGGGCCGGTCGCGCAGTTGAGGCCGACGACGTCGACGCCGAGCGGCTCGATCGCGGTCAGGGCGGCGCCGATCTCGGAGCCGAGCAGCATCGCGCCGTTGGTCTCGATCGTCACCTGGGCGATGATCGGGACGTCGCGGCCGGAGTCTTCGACGGCTCGCCTGGCGCCGATGACGGCGGCCTTGACCTGCAGCAGGTCCTGGCAGGTCTCGACGATCAGGGCGTCGGCGCCGCCGGCGATCAGGCCCGCGGCGTTGTCGCGGTAGGCGTCGCGCAGGCTGGCATAGGGCAGATGGCCCAGCGTGGGCAGCTTGGTGCCGGGGCCCATCGAGCCGAGCACGAACCTCGGCTGGTCAGGGGTGGACCAGTGGTCGGCGGACTCACGCGCGATGCGGGCGCCGGCCTCGGAGTATTCGAAGACCCGCTCGGGGATGTCGTATTCGCCGAGCGCGGCCAGGTTGGCACCGAAGGTGTTGGTCTCCACGCAGTCGACGCCGACGGCGAAATAGGCGTCGTGCACGCCACGGACGATGTCGGGCCGGGTGACGTTGAGCACCTCGTTGCAGCCCTCGTGGCCGTGGAAGTCGTCGAGCGTCGGGTCCTGGGCCTGCAGCATCGTGCCCATCGCCCCGTCGGCGACGACGACGCGCTGGGACAACACTTCTCGGAAGGACGGGGAGATGCTCATGAGGTGAAGCTTATCGGCTGTGCCTGAACCATCGTTCGAGGCCGCCTCGAGTGCCGGTGGACGCGCCCGTCAGAGCGTGGCGTTAGGGTGCGGAACTGTTCATTGAACATCACGTCCAATAGGGGACTCCATGGCCTACCGCACCGTGATCGTGGGCACCGACGGCTCCTCCTCGTCCTTCCGCGCCGTCTCCGCGGCCGCGTCCCTGGCCCGCGCGACCGGCGCCACGCTCGTGCTCGCGTGCGCGTACCTGCCCATGAAGGAGAGCGAGCGGTCGGCGGCCGCCGACCGGCTGGGCGAGCTGGCGTACAAGGTGAGCGGCTCGACACCGGCCGACGACGCCCTCCGGGCGGCGCGCGAGCACGCCGTGGCGGCGGGCGCGTCCGACGTCGTCCTGGCCGCCGAGCAGGGGGACGCCGTGGACGTGCTGGTCTCGCTGGCGGCCCGGCACCGGGCGGACCTGCTGGTGGTGGGCAACCGGGGGCTGAGCAGCCTGGCCGGGCGGCTGCTCGGGTCGGTGCCGTCCGGCGTCTCGCGTCGCGCCTCCTGCGACGTGCTCATCGTCCGCACCACCGACGGCCGCTGACCGGGAAACCCCGCCGGGAAGCCTGCGCGCGGGCTGGACGGCGTCCGGCACAGCGCGTACGGGCGTCCGGGGATCATGAGCGGGACGGCACGGGTCCGGCGGCCCGCGGACGGGGCCCGCGAGCGCCATGGTGAGGGCGCTCGCGGGCGTTGCGGAGGGAGATCGGTGACGCTGACGCCTCCGAACCGCATAGGCTTAGCGGGATGATGGAGAGAGGAGGCGACACGTGATAGACCTCGAAGGGCTCCCCGAGCTCGTCGACCCGGTGCTCATAGCCGCGTTCGAAGGGTGGAACGACGCGGGCGAGGCCTCCAGCGGTGTGGTCGCCCATCTCGAGTCCGCCTGGAAGGCCGAGACGCTGGTCGCGCTCGACCCCGACGACTACTACGACTTCCAGGTGACCCGGCCCGTGGTCGAGATGAACGACGGGCTGGCCCAGTCGATCGTGTGGCCGACGACGCGCCTGCTGCGCGCCCGCCCGCCGGGCGTCGAGCGCGACGTGGTGCTGCTGCGCGGCATCGAGCCCAACATGCGCTGGCGCTCGTTCTGCGCCGACATCATCGAGGTCTGCCGCGAGCTCGGCGTCGAGCTGGCCGTGATGCTGGGGGCGCTGCTCAACGACTCGCCGCACACCCGGCCCGTGCCCATTCTGGGCGGCGCCACGGACGAGACGCTGGCGCGTTCGACCAACCTGGAGCTGAGCCGTTACGAGGGCCCGACGGGCATCGTGGGGGTGCTGCAACACGAGTTCGGCCGGGCCGGCATGGACGCGGTGTCGCTGTGGGCGTCGGTGCCCCACTACGTCGCGCAGCCGCCCAACCCGAAGGCCACGGTCGCGCTGCTGCGCCGGCTCGAAGACGTGCTGGAGATCCCCATGCCGCTGGGCGACCTCGACGAGGAGGCCCGCGCGTGGGAGCGTGGCGTCGACGAGCTGGCCTCGCAGGACAGCGAGGTGGCCGAGTACGTCAAGGAGCTCGAGGAGCGCAAGGACGCCGCCGAGCTGCCCGAGGCCAGCGGCGACGCGATCGCCGCGGAGTTCGAGCGTTACCTGCGGCGCAGGGACCGCGACACCGATAGCTGACCTTCGGAGCGCAAATCCCGGCATTTTTCGCGGTTTCGGGTGATAATCGGTGCCTCGCACGATTGCACAAGGCTGGACACCAGCTGTCGCCTCTTCCATCAGCATCGACAACGCACCGTAATGCCTGATCAACCGACCGCGCACCGTTAGGCATGCCATGGCGACTTCCCATGTGGACCCGCACCGAAGAAGTCAGGACACCAGGCGGCGCATCCTCGAGATGGCCGTATCCGTCAGGGAGGACCGCAGCGGCGGCAACGTCGACTATTTCCTCGCGCTGCTGCAGGACCGGCTCCCGCTCTGGCTCAGCATTCTCCACGATCTGACCCATCGCGTAGGGAGAGGGTGCATCTCCGACAACCTTCTGCCGGTGGCGCGAGCGGGCATCGACTACTACATGGAGGTGCAGGGCGCGGCGCTGCCCGCCTTCACCTCGCCTGACGTGACGGTCTGTTTCCGCGAGGCCCTGCGCGACGCCGGGCTCGGGCCCCGCACGGAGACGACGCCACTCGCCGCCTACCTGGCCGCCGAGCAGCGGCTGGGCCGGGTGCGGCCCGACGCCGACCCCGAGGCCAGCGCGCGGTTGCTGGTCGCGGGCTGCTTCCACCGGGCCTACATCGAGATGTTCGTCGGACGGGACGCCGGGCCGAGCCGCGACGACAGCGCCAGGGAGATCGTCCGCGAGCTGCGCCTCGAACCCGTCCACGCCTGACGCCGCGCCCCGCCGACGCGCGCCGTTCGCGCCCGCCGCCAGGGCCGAGGCGCGTGCCCCGCGGCGGTGTCAGCGGGTCGCGTGGCGGAGGTCCGGCGGGGCGGCCAGGGGGTGACGGGCGTGCCGTGGCGTCGCGCGGCGAGCGCGGAGCGCCTCCTCGTAGCGGTGCCAGATCAGCGCCGCCACGTCCGGGTCGGCCCCCAGCGGCTCGCTCACCGGCCCCGCCCCCGCCGCCGTCAGCCGGTCGTGGAAGAAGCCGGGCGCGAGTACGTACGACGCGATCGCCACCCGCGCGGCGGAGCCGGGCCGTTCCACGGCCTCCTCCAGCGAGGGAGCGCCGGCGGAGGCGAAGGCGGCGGTGACCGGGCGCGCCAGGCGCACGGCGAGCCGGTGGGCGGCGGCGCGCACGTCGGCGAGGGCGGCCGGGTCGGAGGAGCCCGCCGCGCCGAGCACGACGGCGTCGTCCGCGCGCAGCCCGGCCCGCGCCAGCTTGCGAACGAGCGCCGACGTGAGCAGCCGGTGCGGCCCCAGCCAGCCGGCCACCAGCGCGTCCGGGCGGCTCCGCGCGATCACCGCGGGCAGGTCGATGTGGACGTGGTAGCCGCCGGCCAGCAGGAGCGGCACGACGACGACGGGGCCTGGGACGGCGGGGAGCACCTCGGCCAGCAGCGGCGAGCTGATCTCGAGATAGCTTAGCTCCACACGCCGGCCAGGACGCGCTCTTCCGACCGTCTCCGCCAGGGCCGAGAGGGTTCGCTGCCCCGCGGCGCTGCGCGTGCCGTGCGCGGCCAGCACGAGGGCGGGGGTCACGATTCCGCCTCGTAGCGGCACGCGAGCCGGTAGCCGCGCTTGACCACCGTCTCCACGATGCCGCTCGGCCCGAGGGCGCGGCGCAGCCGGGTGACGGCCATCTCCACCGCGTGCTCGGCCGAGTCGCGCGCGACGCCGCCCGGCAGCACGGTACGCAGGTCGGCGCGCGACACCACGTGCCCCGGCTTGTCGGCCAGGCGTTTGAGCACCGCCATCGGAGCCGGCGGCAGCGGCCGCAGCTCTCCGCCGACGACCACGGCGTGGCCGCGGATCTCCAGCTGGTGACCGCCGGCCACGAGCCTGGTGACGCCGTGCTCCGGCAGGTGCCTGGCCAGGGCGCGGGCCAGCGCGCCGAGCCGCGAGCGCTCCGGCTGCAGCGTGGGCACGCCGCGCGAGTCCAGCGGGGCCGCGGTCACGGGCCCCACGCAGGCGGCCACCACGGGCCCGCTGAAGGCGGAGAGCAGCGCGTCCTCCAGCCCTTCTGAGCGGGCCATGCCGAGCATGGCGTGCACGGCGGGGGCGCTGGTGAAGGCGACGGCGTCCACCGAGCCGGTGATGGTCTGGTTGATGAGCCGGCGCAGCGGCGAGGTGTCGCGGTACGGCAACCACCGGTAGACCGGGATCTCGATCACCTCGGCCCCCGCCGCGCGCAGGGCGGCCACGAACTCGTCGAGCGGCTCGCCGTGCTGCTGCACCGCGATGCGCCGCCCGCGCAGGTCCTGGGCCAGCAGGTACTGCTTGATCTCGTCGCACGATTCGGTGGCGGGCGTCCAGTGGTCGTTGAGCCCGGCCGCCCGCACCGCTCCCCTGGCCTTGGGCCCGCGCGTCAGCAGGCGCGCCTCGGACAGGTGCTCGCCCAGGTCGGTGGAGAGCCCCCAGCCTTCGGCGGCGGCCATCCAGCCGCGGAAGCCGACGCCGGTGGTGACCACCACGTCGTGGAGCGGCCCCTGCAGGCTGTGCCGGGTCGCGGCGAGCAGGTCGGAGTCCTCGGCCAGCGGGACCAGCCTGATGGCGGGGGCGCTGACCACGCGCGCGCCGCGCCGCTCCAGCAGCGCCCCGAACTCCTCCCGCCGCCTGGTCGCGGTCACGCCGACGGTGAAGCCGGCCAGCGCGTCCGGTTCCGTCTCCGGGGACGAGCGCTCGCTCATGCGGACACCTCCGGGTCGGCGGGGATGCCTGGCCCTGTGCCTGGCCGGGCCCCGAGCACCCGGCCAGGCATCACAGGCGCGTGCGACGCAAGTGAGATCACGCTCCGATCCTGCTTTCGGGTGGTTTCGCCACTGGGTCTCCTCTGTTACCGCTGTGCTACAAGGCCGGACCCTTCGCGGTTGGGGCGGCGCCGCGGAGGGAAACGTCCGTCATGACGACGGCTATCGGGGAGTGCTGGTGACGGTCCGGCCCATTCGCATGTTCGACGATCCGGTGCTCCGCGCGGTGGCGGCGCCGGTGCACGACTTCGACCGGGAGCTCAGGCGGCTGGTGAAGACGCTGACGGCCACGATGCGGGCGGGAGCCGGCCGGGCCGGCCTGGCGGCGCCGCAGGTGGGCGAGGCGGTGCGGGTGGTGGTCTACGCGTACGACGGCAAGGCGGGCCACCTGGTCAACCCGCGCCTCGAGCTGTCAGAGCGGCGCGTCACCGCCGATGAGGCGTGCCTGTCGGCGCCCGGCGTGTGGTGGCCGCTGGAACGTTCCTACATGGTCACCGCGCGTGGCCGTGACATGTTCGGCAAGCCGGTGACGGTGCGGGCGCTGGGCATCCTGGCGAGGGTGTTGCAGCACGAGGTCGACCATCTCGACGGCGTGCTGTTCAGCGACCATCTCGAAGAGAGCGAGCGGGCACGGTTTCTCGCCGAGGCGCTGCCTGCGGGCTGAGGCGGGCGGCGGCGAGCGCCCTGAGCTCTCGCCGTTGTTCCGGATCGGTGCCGCCCCAGACGCCGTACGCCTGCCTGGTGCTGAGCGCGTAGTCGAGGCACGCCTCCTGTACGGGGCAGCCGCCGCAGACGTGCTTGGCCCGCTGGACCTGTGACTGGCTGGGACCTTCCTGGGAGATCGGGAAGAACAGCTCCGGGTCCAGGTCGAGGCAGGCCGCCCTGCGTGTCCAGTCGAGCATCATCATGGGGCGCGCCTACCCGGACGTCTGGCCGTCATACCTCTTCGAGCAGCCGATCCCAGTCGCCGAGGAACCGGTCGAGCCCGTACCGCGCCAGAGCCGCGGCCCTGGCGGCCTTTCCCGCCTGGCTCGCGCGCTCGGGATCGGCCACGAAATCCTGCAGCGCGCCGGCGAGCACGTGCGTCTTCGTCGACAGGACGCCGGCCTCCTGCGGCACGGCCTCGATCGCCTCGGTGGCGGCCAGCGCGACCACGGGCATGCCCAGCGTCATGGCCTCGATCAGGGCGAGCCCCAGCGAGGTCCACCGGTAGGGGTGCAGGTAGACGCGCCGCCTGGCCAGCTCGGCGTGCATGACGTGCTGCGGCAGGTCCTCGTGGGTGGTGTACGGCAGCCCGTCCACCTTCATGCCGAACACGTCGAGGGGCACCCGCTCGGCGAAGCGGGGCAGCAGGTCGGTGCCGGCGACCCTGGTGCGGCGTACCGGTTCGTTGACCACGACGCCCGCCCTGGGCAGCTCGCCCGTGTACAGGTGGCCGGGATCGGGGACTCCGTGCTCGATGACGCGCGTGCGCGCCCGGCCGTTGTCCCAGTACAGCTCGTTGAAGTGGGTGACGTGCACGAGCGTGACGTCGTCCTGGCCGGCGAGGTGGTGGCGGGTGCGGGGCACGTCGCCGGCCGGGGTGTTGTGCTCCACGTAGACGCCGGGCACGTCGCGGCCGAGCCACTCGCGGGCCAGGCCGATCTCGTGCGGGCGCTGGTAGACGACCACGTCCACGGGCTCGTGGCGCAGCCGGTCGTACGGCACCTCGCGGGCCGCGGCCGGCCAGTCGAAGGTGGCGGCGCGGCCCCGGCCGTCGGGGCCGCGGCCGGGGACGAGCGGGAGGAGGTAGTCGTGGCCGCCCCTGATGAAGGCGCTGGTCCACGAGCCGTGCACGTGCCAGATGAGGATCCTCACCAGCGGCTCCAGCCCATCGCCCTGGCCCAGGGCGCGGCGGCGGCCGGCACGGGCGCCTCGCCGACGTCGTTGAGCACGCGCTCCACGACGTCGGCCAGGTCGTCGGCGACCTCGGGTGCCTCCTCGACCTCCTCCGGCAGCGTCTCCCTGGTGGGGACGAGGATGCCCCTGGCCCCGGCGGCCCTGGCCGCCTCCATGTCCCTGCCGATGTCGCCCACCACGACGCAGTCGCGCGGGCTGACGTCGAGCACGGCGGCGGCCCTGATCACGAGACCGGGCGCGGGCTTGCGGCAGGTGCAGCCGTCGGCGTCGTCGTGCACGCAGATCGCCCAGGCGTCGAACGGGCCGAGCAGTTCCTCCACCCTGGCGTTCACCTGGTCCATCTCGTCGGGCGTGACCAGCCCTCTGGCCACCCCGGACTGGTTGGTGACCACGGCCACCGGGACGTCCGCGCGCCGCAGCCGGCCCAGCGCCTCCGTCGCACCCGGCATGGGCTCGACGAGACGGGGATCACCGTTGTACGGAACGTCCCTGATCAAGGTCCCGTCCCGGTCGAAGAGCACGGCGCCGGGACGTCGCTTTTCGAACACCATTCACCTCCGTCGCGTGTCCCGCAGCTACCCGGGCCCTCAACCGACAAACAACTACTTAGCGTGACAATCCCCCGGCGTAGCGGCCCGTTTCCGCACGTCTTGAGCTCGCCGAATGTTTGAGAGCCGCTCCTGTCGGTAGCGGTTCTCGACATCTGTGGGGAGGGGACATGAAGTTTCTCGGCATCAACGCGATCTTCCACGACCCGGCCGCCGCGCTCGTGGTCGACGGGAAGATCGTCGCCGCCGCGGAGGAGGAGCGCTTCAGCCGCCGCAAGCACGGCAAGCGGCCGCTGGCCTTCTCGGCCTGGGAACTGCCCGAGCTGGCCGCCGCGTGGTGCCTGCGGGAGGCGGGACTCTCCCCCGAGGACATCGACGCCGTCGCCTACTCCTACGACCCCTCGCTGGTGATCCAGAAGCCGGAGGGCGACTGGGAGGACCTGCGCACGAGGTACGCCGTGCGCGCGCCCGCGTTCCTGTCCACCGCGCTGCCGGGCCTGGACCCCGGCCAGGTCAGCTACGTGCCGCACCACGTCGCGCACGCCGCCTCCGCGGGGCTGGCCTCCCGGTGGTCGACGCGGGGGCGGGACTGCGCGGTGCTGGTGTGCGACGGGCGCGGCGAGAACGTCTCCCACCTGGCCGGCCGCTACCGCGACGGCGAGCTGGAGGTGCTGGCCGCGCAGGAGCTGCCGCACTCGCTCGGCCTCATGTACGAGGACGTCACGCACCACCTCGGCTTCCTGCGCTCCAGCGACGAGTACAAGGTCATGGCGATGGCCTCCTACGGCCGGCCCCGCCACCTGGACTCGCTGCGCGAGGTGATCTACACGACCGGGGACGGCGGCTTCCGCGTCGAACCGGTCGACTGGGGCGGCTACGCGAAGGCGCTGCGCAAGGGCGCGGCCTGGACCTCCGACCACGCCGACCTGGCCGCCAGCGTGCAGGCCCGGCTGGAGGAGGTGCTGCTCGAGCTGGTGCGCTGGCTGCACGAGCGGACCGGCGAGCGGCGGCTGGCGCTGGCCGGCGGGGTGGCGCTGAACTGCGTGGCCAACACCCGGCTGCTGGACGAGGGTCCGTTCGAGGAGATCTGGGTCCAGCCGGCGGCGGGCGACTCCGGCACCGCGCTGGGCGGCGCGCTGCACCTGGCCCACGCGTACGGCGAGCCGGCCGAACCCATGCCCGGCACGGCGCTCGGGCGCGGCTTCACCGACGAGGAGCTGGGCGCCTGGCTGGACGTGGCGCGCGTGCCGTACACGCGGCCCGCCGACCTGGCCGCCGCGGTGGCCGCCGAACTGGCCGCCGACCGGATCGTGGCCTGGTTCCAGGGGCGGTCGGAGTACGGGCCGCGCGCGCTCGGGCACCGGTCGCTGCTGGCCCACCCGGGTCACGCGCGCAACACCGAGCGGCTGAACGACGTCAAGGGGCGCGAGCAGTTCAGGCCGATCGCGCCGATGGTGCTGGAGTCGCGGGCGGCGCAGATCTTCGGGCGGGGGCCGGTGCCCTCGCCGTACATGCTGTTCGTCCACGACGTGCGCCCCGACTGGGCGCCGCGCATCCCCGCGGTCGTGCACGTGGACGGGACGGCGCGCATCCAGACGGTCTCGCCGGGCGCCGATCCGCTGATGGCGCGGGTGCTGAGCGAGTTCGAGGCGCGGACGGGGCTACCCGTGGTGGTCAACACGAGCCTGAACACGGCGGGGCGGCCCATGGTCGACGATCCCAGGGACGCGCTGGAGTGCTTCGGGTCGTCGCCGGTGGACGTGCTCGCGCTCGGGCCGTACCTGGTGCGGCGCGGGGAGGTGTTCGCCTCGTGATCACGGTGGTGATCCCCACCATCGGGCGCGCCACGCTCCTCGACACGCTGGCCGCCGTGGGCTCCGCCATGCCGGTGATCGTGGTCGACGACAGGGCGGCGCCGGCGGGCCGCGGCAGCGCCTCCGGGGTCGTGGAGTCCCTGCCCGAGCGGGTGCGGGTCGTCCGGTCCCGCGGGCGGGGGCCCGCCGCGGCGCGCAACGCGGGGTGGCGGGCCGCGGAGACGCCCTGGGTGGTGTTCCTCGACGACGACGTGATCCCCGCGCCCGGGTGGGGGGAGGCGGTCTGGAAGGACCTCGTGGACCTGCCCGACGACGTGGCCGGCAGCCAGGGGCGGATCGTGGTGCCGCTCCCGGCCGGGCGGCGGCCCACCGACGGCGAGCGGCACACCGCCGGGCTCTCCGGCGCGCTGTGGGTGACAGCCGACATGGCCTACCGGCGTCCGGTGCTGGAGTCCGCCGGCGGGTTCGACGAACGGTTCCCCCGGGCGTACCGGGAGGACGCCGACCTCGCGCTGCGGGTGACGCGGGCGGGGCACCGGCTGGTGCGCGGACAGCGGACGACGACCCATCCGGTGCGTGACGACGGGTTCTGGGCGAGCGTGCGCTTCCAGCGGGGCAACGCCGACGACGCGCTCATGCGGCGCCTGCACGGGCCTGGGTGGCGGGCCGCCGTCGGCGGCGGCTCCGGCCGCCTGCGCGTGCACGCCGCCACTACGGCGGCCGCGCTCGCGGCGACGGCCCTGGGGGCGTCCGCCCTGCTCAGGGGTACGGGCTGCCGCGGCGGTCCGGGTCCGGACCGGAGCCGGGCGTGGCG
>NZ_SMKO01000194.1 GCF_004348685.1 Nonomuraea deserti
CACCCGCCCACGGGTCCGCCCGCGGGTCGTTCCACCGGCCCGTCCGGTGTTCCTGCCACCGGCCCGTTCGATGAGGGCTTCATCGGCTCGTCCATCGGCTTGTACGGCACGGCGGCGCGTGGGCCGTGGGTCGTGTCAGGGCGGGCGGCGATGCGGTGGGACGGTTCGGGCTGGCCGGCGTACCGGTTGCCGTCCAGGGCGGGAGCCGTCGGGGGAGAGGGCGCGAACGTGTGGACGGTGAGCGGCCCGCCCGTGCCCGGCGAACCGGCCGCCGCCCGCTGGAACGGCTCGGCCTGGCAGGCGGTCGGCGTGCCGGAGCTCGGCGTTCCGCGCGGAGCCGTCTCGCCCCGTTCCCGGCTCGCCGACGTGGCCGTGCTCGGGCCCGACGACGTGTGGGCGGTGGGCGGGGTGTCCTGGCTGGTGCGGGGGAAGTACGACGCGGAGGGGGAGCCGCTGGAGCGGTCACGCCCGGTGGCGCTGCACTGGGACGGCGGAGCGTGGCACTGCCGGTGGGGCCCGCTCGGCGCCACGTTCACCCAGGCGGAACCGGACGGCGCCGGCGGCATGTGGGTCCTCGACGCGACGGGCGCCCGCCTGCTGCGCCACGCGGGCGGCCACTGGACGTCAGGCGAGATCGACGGCGTCGTCGCGGCGCTGGCGTGGCGTCCTGGCACCCGGGAGGTCTACGCCGCCGGCTCGGTCGCCGGGGAGGGCGACCTCACCAGAGCCGCGCTCTGGCGGCACGGTTAGGCCGTTCCACCCGGGGGCGATGCGGCATCGGCGCCTTCGGCTCGGTCATCGGCTGCTTCAGGCGTGATCAGGCGTACTGGAGGTCTGCCTTGACGATGCGCCCGCCGCGCACCGTGAAGTCGTAGTGCGCACGCCACCCGCTGGATCCCGAGGGAGCCCAGTGGACCAGCAGCCGCTGCCCGTCCGCCCGGTTCTCGACCACGGAGACCACCCGCAGCGTGCCGCCGATCACCTCGTTGTCCGCCCATTCGCGGATGGCGTCGTGCCCGCGGATGCTCCGGCTGACGTCGACGATCTCGCCGTTCCGGGCGAAGGAGGTGACGAGCGCCTCCAGATCGCGGGCGTTCACCGCGTCCACGTACGCCTGCGCCGCCGCGACCACGCCGGTCGCCGCGCCGGGGCTCGTGCCGGACGGCGACGCCGGCGCGGGATCAACGGTCGTGGGACCTTCAGCGGCCCTGAGGGCATCGTCAGAACCGGTGCCGCAGGCGCTCACGGCGAGCGTTCCGGCGAGGAGCAGGGCTGTCGTAGCCGTACGCGCCGGGCGGCGAAGGAGCGGGGCGGGCACGATGCGGCGGCGGGCGGACGGGCGGCGTAAGGGCTGGATCCTCATGGCGACGATGATGCGGTCGCCCAGCCTTCCGAGTCCAAGACCTGTCGTTATAACCGATGGCTATCGAGGTGGGAGCACGGCGACATAAGCGCGATCTTGTCCCGAGACATCCGGCAAAGCGGTGAGACGTTCCTCGCGTGGCGTTACACCACGTTACGAGACCGACTACATAGAGTGATTAAGCCTTGTCACTTCGTGATAACAGGGGGAGAACGTGAGAAGTAAGCTCATAGCCACAGGTGGCGCTCTGGCCACCGCCGCCGCGCTCGTCGCCATAGCCGGTCCTGCCCACGCTGAAGAGGTCACCTGCGGCCTGAGCGTGTCCGACGCCACCCACACGCTCCGCATCGACCGCTGGGGCGTCTACGCGTCCCGCCGCGACGCCGAGGCCTGCACCGACCGCCGCGAGCGGAAAGCGTTCCGTTACGGCGACATGACGGCCGCGGAGAACAAGGAAGCCGAGGAAGCTCGCAAGGCCGAGGAAGCCCATAAGGCCGAGGAAGCCCATAAGGCCGAGGAAGCCCATAAGGCCGAGGAAGCTCACAAGGCCGAGGAGGCGGAGAAGGCCGAAGCCGTCGCGGACGTCTACGAGTCGGAGGAGGCCTGGGAGTCGGAGGAGTCCGAGTACTCCGAGGAGGCTGGTGAGTCGGAGGAGGCCTGGGAGTCGGAGGAAGCCGAGTACTCCGAGGAGGCTGGTGAGTCGGAAGAGGCCTGGGATTCGGAAGAGGCCTATGAGTCGGAGGAGGCCGCTGAGTCGCAAGAGGGCTGGCACTCCGAGGAGGCCGGGCAGGCCCATGAGGGTTGGCACTCGCAGGAGGCCGCCGAGTCCGAGGAGTCCGAAGAGGCCTGGCACTTCAAGGGGCGCCGGCCGGCTGAGGAGCACGACACCACCGACCTGGAGGCCGTGGAGGACGACAGGTACGCCAGGGACTGGAACCGCGAGCACGACGGTGACCGGCGCCACCACCATGGCTACCGCCCGTACCACCACTGGGGCTGGCCGCACTATGGCTACCGCACCTGGGGAAACCCCTACGGCTGGCCCAGCTCCTGGTACGGCCAGTACTAGGCGGGCGGCCTGGCTGAGCCAGCGCTGAGAAGGGTTGGTCCGATCCTGTTCGGGCCGATTCCGTGCGGTCCCGGGACACTGCCACGTGGCCCGGGACCCTTCCCCAGACGTCCCGGGCTCCCTACCTGTTGACGACCTTCGTGACACTGCCGCCCGGCGCTCCGGCGCCGGCCCGGTTTTCCTTTCCGGTAGGCCACCGGCACGCGGGAGACCGCGACCCGCGACCGCCTCCGCCCGCCTACCGGTCGACGATCTCGTTCTTGCCGATGACCACGACCCCGCCCCGCGTCAGCGCGAATCGGGTGCGGTCGTACTCGAGGTCGAAGCCGATCCGCGCGCCGTCGGGGATGACGACGTTCTTGTCGATGATCGCCTTGCGCACCACCGCGCCCCTGCCGATCTTGACGTTCTCCATCAGCACGGAGTCCTCCACCCGTGAATGCGAGTGGAGCACCACCTTGGGCGACAGGACCGACCGGATCGCCGTCCCGCCGGAGACGATCACGCCGGGCGACACCAGCGAGTCGATCGCCCGCCCCACCCGGTCACCGTCGTTGTGCACGAACTTGGCGGGCGGCAGCGGGTCGTGCCCGGTGAAGATCGGCCACTTGTCGTTGTAGAGGTTGAACACCGGGTGGGCCGAGATGAGGTCCATGTGGGCGTCGTAGTAGGCGTCGAGCGTCCCCACGTCGCGCCAGTAGCCCCGGTCGCGCTCGCTGGAGCCGGGGACGATGTTGTGCGCGAAGTCGTACACGTCGGCTCCGCCCGACTTGACCAGCATGGGGATGATGTTTCCGCCCAGGTCGTGCTTGCTCGTCGGGTCGAGCGCGTCCTCGCGCAACGCGTCGATCATCGACTGCGTTCTGAACACGTAGTTGCCCATCGACGCGAACACCTCGTCGGGCGAGTCGGCCAGCCCCACCGCGTCTTTCGGCTTCTCCCTGAAGGCGACGATCCGGCGTCCCTCGGGGTCGGTCTCGATCACGCCGAACTGGTCGGCCAGCGACAGCGGCTGCCGGATCGCCGCCACGGTGACGTCGGCGCCGGAGTCTTCGTGCTGCTCGACCATCTGCTGCGGATCCATCCGGTAGATGTGGTCGGCCCCGAACACGATCACGTGCTCGGGCATCTCGTCGTAGATCAGGTTCAGGTTCTGGAAGAGGGCGTCCGCCGACCCCGAGAACCAGCGGGGGCCGAGCCGCTGCTGCGCCGGCACGGGGGTGACGTAGTTGCCCAGCATCGCCGTCAGCCGCCAGGTGCGGGACACGTGCCGGTCGAGGCTGTGGTTCTTGTACTGCGTGAGTACGACGATCTTCAGGAAGCCGCCGTTGGCCAGGTTGGACAGCACGAAGTCGATGAGCCGATACATCCCCCCGAACGGCACGGCCGGTTTGGCCCGATCCGCCGTGAGCGGCATGAGCCTCTTGCCCTCTCCACCTGCCAGCACGACCGCAAGCACCTTCCGGGACCTCATGTTCTGGACGCTACCCTCAAATGGCCGATCTATCGACGAAAGCCTGCACGGTGGCATTCGCGCGTGTCCGGATTTGCGGATCAATGTGCCCACGGGAGTTTCGAGGGCAGCGGTTCGCCGAGGTGTCAGAACGGGGCAACGGTGCAACACTCGCCCCTTGTGATGGTCCGCCGGCCGTGGCCCGCCATAAGGTCGTGTCATGCGTGTCGATCTGCTCAGCCGTGAATATCCGCCGGAGGTTTACGGCGGAGCCGGGGTGCACATGGAATACCTGGCCAGGGAGCTGCGGAAACTGGCCGACGTACGGGTGCGCTGCTTCGGGGCCGACCGCGCCGAGGCGGGGGTGTCGGCCTACCGCGTGCCGGGCGGGCTCGAAAGCGCCAACGCCGCGCTCCAGGTGCTCGGCGTCGACCTGGAGATGGCCGCCGCCTGCGAGGGGGCGGACGTCGTTCACTCGCACACTTGGTACGCCAACTTCGCCGGGCATGTCGCCAAGATGCTGCACGGCGTCCCCCACGTGGTCACCACGCACAGCCTCGAGCCGCTGCGGCCGTGGAAGGCCGAGCAGCTCGGCGGCGGCTACACGATCTCGTCGTGGGCCGAGCGCACCGCACTGGCCGCCGCCGACGCGGTGATCGCGGTGTCGGAGGGCATGCGCCGCGACGTCCTGGCCGCCTATCCCGAGATACCGCCCGGCAGGGTCACCGTCGTGCACAACGGCATCGACACCGCTGAATACGCCCCCGACCCCGGCCTCGACGTGCTGAAGAAGCACGGCGTCGACCCGGGCAGGCCCTATGTCGTGTTCGTCGGCCGCATCACCCGCCAGAAGGGCCTGGTCCACCTCCTGCACGCGGCGCGCTCCTTCGACCGCGACGCCCAGCTCGTGCTCTGCGCGGGGGCGCCCGACACGCCGGAGATCGCCGCCGAGGTGACCGCGCTGGTGCGCGGCCTCGACCGTGACGGCGTGTTCTGGATCCAGGAGATGCTGCCCAAGCCGGAGGTGATCCAGCTGCTGACGCACGCGACGGTGTTCGTGTGCCCGTCGGTCTACGAGCCGATGGGGATCGTCAACCTGGAGGCGATGGCCTGCGAGACGGCCGTGGTCGCGACGGCGACGGGCGGCATCCCCGAGGTGGTGGCCGACGGCGAGACGGGGCTGCTGGTGCCCATCTCCCAGAGCGGCGACGGCACGCCGCACGACCCCGAGCGGTTCGCCGCCGACCTGGCCGGACGCGTCAACACCCTGCTCGGCGACCCGGCCCGCGCCCAGGCGATGGGCCGGGCCGGCCGCGCCCGCGCGGTCGACCACTTCTCCTGGTCGCGCATCGCCCACCGCACGCGCGATCTCTACAAATCTTTGCTGTTGTGAAGGTTGTCCCGTTTCTGCGCCGATTCGACTATCTTCGATATCGGACAGTTACGTTTGGGGCTCCTGTGCAGGAAGAGATCGACGCCGCGTTCAAGGAAGCGGCAGCAGGCTTCGGCCGATCGGCGAGCCGGTTGCGCGACGTGTACGGCCAGCTGAACGAGCTCAGCCACACCGCCCGGTCCGCGGACGGGATGGTGACGGTGATCGTGGACTCGCGCGGGCAGGTGCGTTCCCTTGCCTTGGACCCCCGCGTCTACCGCAAGCTGTCGCCCTCCGAGCTCGCCGACGCGATCATGCACCAGATCGGGGTCGCGATGCGTGAGGTGTCGGCCCGGACACGAGAGCTGGTGGAGCCCATGATGCCGGAAGGGGTGCCATACGATGACATCTTTGGCACCGGGGCGGGCCTGAAGGGGTTCTTCCCGAGCCCTCAGGAGCCGTAGTCCATGGATGGGGCCGAGGGCTACGCCGCGGAATGGGAGCGAATCCGCCGGCAGCGGGGCGGGCAGGCCGCGGACGAGGCGGCCTTCGTCAAGGACGTTCGCGATGACGTACGGGAGGCCTTCGCGACGGCGGGGCGGCCGATGGGGCACGACCAGTACGGCGCCGAGCTGGAGAAGCACTATCCCCAGCTGAAGGAGCAGATATTCGCCGCGTTCGACGCGTACATCGAGGAACTCGACGGCCTGCACACGGGACTCCAGGACACCGCGGCGCATTACGGAGGCGCAGAGGATCCGCGCTCTCGGGAGCGCGGGCAGGGCTGATCGCCGGTGTGGTTGGACGGGGTTCCCATCCCCGAACAGGTACGACCCTGGATCGGCTGGGTCGTCGGCACGGACTGGCCCGAGGCGGACGAGGTCGTGCTGTTCCGGCTGGCCGACGATCTGGCGCTCGCCTTCCACCGGATCAACGGCGGGGTGCGCGGGGATGGGAGCGCCGCGGGGGGAGCGGCCGCCGGCGCCGAGCGGGGCGACTGGGACGGTGCGGCGCTCCGGCGGTTCGTCGACCGGGTGGGGCGCGAGGCCCAGAGCCGTAAGGAAGAGCTGCTCAAACGCCTGGCGGGGCTGGCGCTGGCCTGTAACGACCTGGGCGTGCAGGTCCAGCACACCAAGCGCATGATCAAAGCTTCGGCGCTGCTGCTCATCGTGCAGCTGTCCTGGCTGCTCTGGGCGATGGTGTCGCCGGCGTCGGGCGTGGCATGGGCTGCTGCCGGCGCCCGGGCGCAGGCCGCCAGGATGACGGTCCGGCAACTGCGCAACAGGTTGTTGTTCAACGTGGCGCTCTTCGGGACGCTGATGGGCGGCATCGACCTGTACGTCCAGGCAAGCCAGTCCCGGCGCGAGGAGATCGACTGGGATCAGGTGGGCTGGTCGGCGGTATCCGGAGCCATCACCGGCGTCTCGCTGACGCTGAGCACGGGGTTGTTGCCGCCTCGGTCCGTTCTGGGGCTGATGGGGCATTCCGCTGTGGCGGGCGGTGGGGCCACACTCGCCACCATGCTGCTGAGCGGCCAGCCGATCGACTGGGAGATGGTGGCGAAAGGCACCACGGCAGGGGCGCTGGGAGGGGCGGACGCGCACTGGGCAAGCTGGAATCCCGGGGCCGCGCGGCATACGGACATCGGTCCACCACCCGCGCACGATCCGGCCGCGGCTCCCGGCAGGTCGCCTCATCAACCCCCCGGCTCGGGTGGGGATCCCCGGCCTTCGCGCGCGGAAAGCGCACCTTACGACCCCGAGGGTGCCCGCGGGGGGCAAGGTCCGTACGGCGGGGTTCGACGCGAGAGCGGTGGTCCGGCACCCGAGACCGGCCTGGCGGGTGCCGGACGCGACGCCCCGCGGGCGGGGGATCACGCGCCCGCACGTCCGTCTGACGGTCCGGGCGACAGGGCCGCGCCGCCGGAGCAGCCTCCCGCCGCCCACCGGGCGGAGATCCCCGCCACCCCGGATCGCCCGGCACCGGATCGCCCGGCACCGGATCGCCCGGCACCGGATCGCCCGGCACCGGATCGCCCGGCACCGGATCGCCCGGCACCGGACCGTTCGGTGCCGGGCCGCCCGGTTCCGGACCGTTCGGTTCCGGATCGCCCGGCGGCGGATGGCCCCGGGCCAGAGCGTCCGGCGGCGGAGCGCTCCGCTCCGGAGCGTCCGGCGCCGGACGCCGCGCCGCACGTCGGCGGTGAGCGTTCGGGCGGGTCGGAAGGCTCGCACAGGCCCGATCCCGTGGTCAGGCGAGAGGACGGCGGCCAGGCCACCCGTTCACAGGACGCCTCCCCTGTCGCCCGCCCCCCGGCGCGCGATGTCGCGCTCTCCGGCCCGGACGGCGCCGCGGCGCCGGGCACGCGCGCGGTCCCGGCCACTCACGCCACCCGGGGACCGGACACCATGCGCGCGTTCTCCGGGCAGGAGGAAACGGGCGGCCAGGGCAGGGCGCGCAACCGCATCGACAGGCTCATCAATCGCCGAGCCGAGTCGACCGCCGTCGCCGCGAACCCCGGCAATCCGCCAGGGCAGGGTGGCCTCGGCCGGCCGACGGCCTCCCCGATCCCGCCGCATCCGGGGTACCGGCCGATGCCGCCACGGCTCATGGAGGCCGTCCAGCAGCTGGGTGGGAACGACGGGGGGAACCTGGGTGGCGGCGTCTCCGCGCGCCGGGTGCGCACCTTCGATTTCGAGGACGGCTCGGAATGGGTGTTCAAGGAGGTGAAGTCCACGAGGGAGGCCAACGCAGAGGTTCTCGGGTCGATCCTCGGAGAACGCCTTGGAGCCAAGGTCCCGCCCGTCTACCGGGTCGACGCGGCCTCGGTCGTCATGCCGTTCGTGGGCACGGGCGCCACGCTGCTGGGGCGGGCGGTGCCCACCAACCTGTCCGCCAAGCTCCTCGGACTCCTTCACGTCCTCGACGTCGACGCGGACGCCAATCTCCGCAACATCATCGGCGACGAGAACGGCGATGCGTGGGGAATCGACATGTCGGGGGCCTTCGACCAGGTTCCCGAGAAGTACAGGGGCAAGGTGGCCGAGATGACGAACTCTCCCTTCGCCGACTACTGGGTGTCGCGAAAGTGGGAGGGGATGATCCTGCTGGACTTCGAGTACGTCAAGAACGAGCTGAGTGAGGCGGATGTCCAGCACTTGGCCACCCGGATATGGTCGGCCCGGCCGTACTTCGAAGGTCTTGGGCGTGCCGACTGGTTCGATGCGACATGGCACCGGTGGTTGAAGGTCGCCGAGAACGCTTCAGGGTCACGATCGATTTTCGAACAGGAGTGAGTGTGCTTCAGGTGAGAGAGGTTCGCACCGGCAGGATCCTCGGCACGCTCGGGCTGACCGCCGAGGGCGAAGTCGCGGCCAGCTCCGAGGAACTGCGGAGAATGTTCGAGCAGACGATGATCTCCCGAGGGCTGACCGTCTCCGAGACCTATGAGTGGTACACGGGCTGGAGCAACGGCTACGTGGAGTTCGTCCCGGTGGGATAGTGCTTTCCGCGCAGGTCAGGTGATGCGTTCGAGGACGACGACCGGGATCTCGCGGTCGGTCTGGCGCTGGTAGTTGTCGTAGTCCGGCCAGGTGGCCGTCATCAGCCGCCAGAGCTCCGGCTTCTCCTCCGCGGTCGCCGTACGGGCGCGGGCCTTGAACCGCTGCTCCTTCACCTGCACGTCGACGTCCGGGTTGGCGACGAGGTTCTTGTACCACTCCGGATGGTCGGGGTCGCCGCCTTTGGAAGCCACGATCACGTGGTCGTCGCCGTGCCGCTGGTAGATGAGCGGGGTCGTGTACGGCCGGCCTGACTTGCGGCCTTCGGTGGTGAGGAGGAGCACCGTGGTGTTGTTCCAGTCGTGTCCTTCGGCGCCGTCGGTTTCCTGATAACGCTGGACATGTTCCTTGCCGTAGAGCATGCACCCTGTCTACCCGCGACGGGCGTGACCTCACCGTTACGTGCCTGGGTCTGTACGAGAAGTTGGCGGCCCTGGCACACTGCATTTCTGTAAGCGCTTACACAGGCTTTTGTGTAAGCGCTTACAGAGAAGTGAGGTGCGCGATGGACGTGACCATCTACGAGGTGGCCAAACGTGCCGGGGTGTCGATCGCGACCGTGTCGAGGGCGCTGCGCGGCACGGGCCCCGTGGCGGCCAGGACGCGCGAGAAGGTGCTCAAGGCGGTCGAGGAGCTCAACTTCACGCCCAGCCGCCTCGGCGTCAGCCTCGCCGAGGGCCGCCACGCCGCCAACGGCATCGTGTTCCCCGATCTCGCGGGCCCCTACTACACCGAGGTCCTGCTCGGTTACGAGGAGGTCGCCTCCGAGCTGGGCCGCTCCGTGGTCATCCTGTCGACCAAGGGCCGCACGAAGGTCGGCGACCTGGTCAAGGACCTGGCCGGTCGGGTCGACGGCATGCTGATCTTCGGTCACACCGTGCCCGAGCCGCTGGTCGCGGAGCTGGTGCGGCTCGGCGTCCGGCTGGTGTTCGTCTCGCGCGAGCCGCTGGCCGGCGCCGACACGCTGCGCAGCGAGAACACCGCGTCCGCGCGGGCCCTGGCCGGTCACCTGGCCGGGCACGGCTACGAACGCTTCGCCTTCCTCGGCGCGCCGCTGACCAGCCAGGACGACGTGGACCAGCGCTGGCAGGGCGTGCGGGAGGTGCTCGGCGGCGCCATCGAGGCCGTGGACACCCGCCACTACACCGTGGAGTGCGGCTACGACGCCGCCCTGACGTTGCTCAGGGGCGAGGGGCGGCCCGAGGCGATCGTGTGCTCCGACGACGAGGTGGCGCTGGGGGCGCTGCTCGCCGCCGAGGAGCTCGGCCTCGACGTGCCCGGCGACGTGGCCGTCACGGGCTGGGACGACATCATGGCCGCCCGCCACGCCCGCCCGGCGCTGACCACCGTACGCCAGCCGATGCGCGAGCTCGGGGCGCGCGCCGCCCGCGCGCTCGACGAGCTGATAACCGGCGCCCGCGACACCCCCCGCCACCTGGTCCTGACCACCGAGCTGATGATCCGCTCCAGCTGCGGCGGCCACCCGGCCGCCACATGACCCCGGCGGCCGTGCGCAGCGGCCCGCCGGCACCCCGCCGACACGATGAGGAGAACGCCATGCGCCGGGACTCCGCGATGACACCACCTGTCGCCCCACTGGTCGCCCCACTGGCGACCCGCCGCGCCGGGGGACGCGGCCCGCACGCTGGAGGAGACCGGTGAACACCACCACCCGGCGCGTTGCCGCCGGCGCGCTGGCCCTCGCCCTCATGGCCGCCGGCTGCGGACGCGACGCCGGCACCGCGTCCGAGCAGGCGCGCGACGTCACGACCGGAAGCGTGACGGGAGAGGTCACCGTCTGGGCGATGGGCGAAGAGGGCAAGGCGCTCGGCGCGTTCGTCAAGGACTTCGAGGCCGCCAACCCAGGGGTGCGGGTCAACGTCACGGCGATCGGCTGGGACGTGGCGCACGACAAGATCACCGCGGCCATCGCGGGCAACGCCACCCCCGACGTCAGCATGATCGGCTCGACCTGGTCGGGCGAGCTGGCCAAGACCGGCGCGCTCGAACCCACGCCGGGCAACCTCGTCGACAAGGCGGCGTTCTTCCCCGGCGCCTGGCAGACGGTCGACGTCAACGGCACGGCGTACGGCGTCCCCTGGTACGTCGAGACGCGCGTCCTCTACTACCGCACCGACCAGGCCGCGAAAGCGGGTGTGCAGCCGCCGAAGACGTGGGAGGAGCTCACCGCGTTCGCCAGGGCGCTCAAGGAGAAGGGCGGCGCCGAGGACGGCTTCCAGCAGAGCTACACCCTGGGCGCCTCCTGGCAGGAGGTGCTGCCGCTGATCTGGCAGGCCGGCGGCGAGATCGCCGAGGACGGCGCGTACACCTTCGACACCCTCGAGGCGGTCGCCGCACTCAGGCAGTACGAGACGCTGTTCGAGCAGAAGCTCGCCCCCACCGACATCCCCGAGGGCGCCTTCCCGCAGACCTTCATCAAGGGCGAGGTCGGCGGCTTCTTCTCCGGTCCGTGGATGATCGGCGTGCTGAACAACGACGGCGGCCCCGCGTTCAAGGACAAGTTCGACGTCGCCCCCTACCCGAAGGGCCCTGTCTCGGCAACGAGCTTCGTCGGCGGCGCCGACATGGCGGTGTTCAAGCAGGCGAAGAACCGCGACGCGGCCTGGAAGTTCGTGCAGTGGCTGAGCGAGCCCGAGGTGCAGGCCAAGTGGTACACCACGGTCAAGGCGCTGCCCGCCGTGCAGGAGGCCTGGCGGCAGCCCGAGCTGACCGCCGACAAGCAACTGGCCGTCTTCGGCGAGCAGCTCAAGGACGCGAAGACGCCGCCGCCGTTCCCGACGTGGGAGCAGGTGGCCAAGGTCCTGGAGGCGGAGCTGGAGAAGCTGGCCCGCGGCAGGTCCACTCCCGAGCAGACGGCCAAGGCGATCCAGGCCCAGGCCGACACGATCGGCACCGGCCTGTGAGCGGGCAAGCCGGCTGGGCGGAGAGCCGGTAGGCCATGGCGGTCCTCACGCGGCGGGCGCCGCGCGCACCGGCCCCGATCAGGATCAGGAGCCCGTTACGCCAGGCCGGCATCGCATGGATCTTCATTCTGCCGTTCGTGGTGCTGTTCGCGGTGTTCTACCTGGGGCCGCTGCTCGTCGGCATCGGCATGAGCTTCACCGACATGCGCAGCACCGACGTGGCCGACCCGCTGGCCGTCGACCTGGTCGGGATCGACAACTACCTCCGGCTCATGGACGACGGCGCCATGCGCCGGGCGGCGCTCAACACCGTCGTGTTCGTGGTCACGGCCCTGCCGCTGACCATCGGGCTCGGGCTGGCCGCCGCGGTGCTGCTCAACACGGGGATCGCCCGCCTGCCGGCCGCGTTCTTCCGGCTCGGCTACTACCTGCCGAACATCACCAGCATCATCGGCATCGCCGTGGCCTGGAAGTTCCTGC
The DNA here is from genome assembly GCF_004348685.1 of Nonomuraea deserti. Classification (GTDB taxonomy): domain Bacteria; phylum Actinomycetota; class Actinomycetes; order Streptosporangiales; family Streptosporangiaceae; genus Nonomuraea; species Nonomuraea deserti. The sequence continues at coordinate 12,222 of NZ_SMKO01000194.1, forward strand.
TGGAGCCCGAGGCGGGGCTGGTCAACCGGCTGCTGGAACTGGTGGGGGTGCAGGGCCCCGACTGGCTGCAGAACGAGGCCACCGCCCTGCCGTCGATCATCGTCATGACGGCCTGGCGCAGCTTCGGCTTCACCATGGTCGTGCTGCTGGCCGCGCTCCAGAGCATCCCGCGGGAACTTCACGAGGCGGCCGAGGTCGACGGCGCGGGACGGTGGGCCCGCTTCCGCTCGGTGACCGTGCCGTCGCTGCGGCCCGTCCTGCTGTTCTGCACCGTCTACAGCTCGGTCGGGTTCATGCAGTTCCTGGAGGAGCCGCTGGTCATGACCCGCGGCGGACCGCTCAACTCGACGCTGTCGGCCTCGCTCGCCATCTTCAACCAGTTCGGGGTCGGCAACTACGGCTACGCCGGCGCCGCGTCGACCGTGCTGTTCACCGTGATCGTGGCGCTGGCCGTCCTGCAACTGAGGCTGGGGAGGAGACGATGAGCCGGACCCGCCGCCAGCACGCGGTCGTCCACCTCGGGCTCGCCGTGGGGCTCGCGCTGGTCGCCGGGCCGTTCCTGTGGACGGCACTCAGCTCGCTCAAGCCCGAGCGGGAGATCAGGCGCGATCCTCCGACCTTCTGGCCGGAGACCTGGACCCTCGGCAACTTCGTCGAGCTGTTCGAGCGGGTCAGCATCGGCACCGCCTTCGCCAACAGCATGCTCATCGCGCTCGTGCTGGTGGCCACCAACCTGCTGTTCTGCTCGATGGTCGGCTACGCCTTCGCCAAACTGTCCTTCCGCGGCAAGAACGTCGCCTTCGGCCTGGTGCTGGTGCAGCTGGCCATCCCGGCGATCGTGGTCATGATGCCGCAGTTCGTACTGATCGCGAAGCTCGGCATGGTCAACACGTTCATCGGGATCATCCTGCCGACCGTGGTGACGCCTCTGGGCGTGTTCATGATGCGGCAGTTCATCTCCGACCTGCCGGACGAGCTGATCGACGCGGCCAGGGTCGACGGCGCCAGGGAGTTCCGTATCTTCTTCACGATCATCCTGCCGCTGTGCGGGCCGCCGCTGGCCACGCTGGGGCTGATCACGTTCCTCGGCTCGTGGAACAACTTCCTGTGGCCGGCGGTGGTCGCGCAGAGCGAGAGCGTGTACACCCTTCCCGTCGCGCTCAACATCCTCAACGGCCACGAGACCACCCACTACAACCTGCTGGTCGCCGGGTCGGTCGTGGTGATCGCGCCGATCCTGCTCCTGTTCGTCTTCCTGCAGCGCTTCTTCATCCAGGGCATCGCCACCACCGGCCTCAAGTAGAGGAGCCCCCCATGCGCAAGACGGTCATGTCCGGCCTGCTCGTGCTGGTGTTATCCGCGCCGCTGACCGCGCCGGCGGCCGCCGCCTCCGGCGACGGCACGCTCCACCGTTACGCCAGGGACACCTGGCGCTCGATGGCCGCCATGGTCGACCCGGCCACCGGCGTCCCCGCCGACAAGGTGACCGGCGACCTCAGTACCCGCGCCGAGGTCACCTCGCCCACCAACGTCGGCACGTACCTGTGGAGCACGCTCGCCGCCCGCGACCTGCGCCTGATCAGCGGGCGCGACGCCACCGCCAGGGTCGGCAGGGTGATGGCGGCGCTGGCGAGGATGGAGCGCCACGGCCCCACCGGCCAGTTCTACAACTGGTACGACCCCGCCACCCTCCAGCTCGTACGCACGTGGCCGGAGACCGGCGACCCGGTGCGGCTGTTCGCCTCCAGCGTCGACAACGGCTGGCTGGCCGCGGCCCTCATGATGGTCCGCAACGCCGTCCCCGCCCACGCCCGGGCCGCCGACCGGCTCGTGACGTCCATGAACTTCGCCTCCTACTACGACCCCGCCGCCCGGCCCGACGCCGGCACCGGGCTGCTGCGCGGCGGCTTCTGGCCCGAGCCGCCCGACGGCTGCCACGTCGAGAGCGACTACGCCGGCACCGGCACGACCGTCTACTCCACCTGCCACCACTACGGCGCGCCCGCCGAGACCAGGATCGGCCAGTACGTGGGCATCGCGCTCGGCCAGCTCCCGCGCGAGAGCTACTTCGGCCCCTACCGCACCTTCCCCGACAACGCCTGCGACTTCGGCTGGCAGGAGCAGAAACCGGCCGGCTCGTGGAAGCGGTACCTCGGGGTGAACGTCTGGGAGGGCACGTACGGCTACCGCGGCATGCGGTACGTCCCCAACTGGGGCGGCTCGATGTTCGAGGCGCTCATGCCCGACCTGGTGGTCCCCGAGGCCACGTGGGCGCCGCGCAGCTGGGGCCGCAACCACCCGGTGTTCGTGCGCGCCCAGATCGAGCACGGACTGAACGAGGCGAAGTACGGCTACTGGGGCTTCTCCCCGTCCAACGACCCGCACGGCGGCTACCGCGAGTACGGCGTCGACGCGCTCGGCATGGACGAGCCCGGCTACACCTCCGACCGCGAGCGCACCACCACCGACCCCGGCTACGAGGGCTGCCGCCCCGCCCAGCCGGAGCCCGCGGCCTTCGGGGACGGCGTGGTGACGCCGCACGCCGCCTTCCTGGCGCTGCCGTACGCGCGGGCCGCCGCCATGGCCAACCTGGCCAAGCTGCGCAGGGACTTCGACGCCTACGGACCCGGCGGCTTCTACGACGCGATCGCGGTCCGCTCCGGGGCCGTGTCCCGGTGGTACCTGGCACTCGACCAGGGCATGGTGATGGCCGCGCTGAGCAACGTGCTCGCCGGCGGCAACCTGCACCGCTATTTCGCGGGCTCAGGGGTCGAGGCGAAGCTCCGCCCGGTGATGCGGCTGGAGGAATGGGACGTCGTCCCACCCAAGTAACGAAACGGGGGAACATGTGATGAACACGGCCGCCCACCGCGACTGGCAGGACCGCATCGGCCAGGCCTCCGGCCCCGCGTCCGGTGGGGTCACGTCGCAGGCACGCCACCGGCCCGCCCTGGTGGCACCGACCGGCCTCCGCGCGGTGCCCGGCGCCGGGCAGGTGACGCTGACCTGGGAGCCGGTCCCCGGCGCCATCGGCTACCTGGTGCACAGGGACGGCGCGCCGATCACGCAGCCCGACGTGGACGTGCCCGCCGTCCCCGGCTGCCGGTACGTGGACACCGGCCACGGAGCGGCCGCCTACGCGGTGGCCGCCCTGTCGGCCATGGACGCCGTCGGCCCTCTCTCGGAGGCCGTGCCCGCGGCGCCGCTGCCCGCGCGGGAAGGAGCGACGGCTTCGGTGCGGGTGGACGCCCGCCGGGTGACGCGCACCCTGCCCCGGCCGTGGGCGTACATGGTGGGGTCGGAGCACCTCTCGTACCTGCTGAGCGCCGACGAGACCGGCGGCAGGCCGATCGGCGCGGAGCTGAGCGAGGCGCTGCGCGTCATGCACGACGAGCTCGGCGTGCGGGCCGTCAGGGCGCACGCCGTCCTCTGCGACGACCTCGGCGTGTACAAGGAGGTCGACGGCCGGGCCGTCCACGACTTCAGCCGCGTGGACGAGGTCTACGACAAGGTCATGGCGCTCGGCCTGCGGCCGATCGTCGAGCTCGGCTACATGCCGCGCGACCTGGCCGCCGACCCCTCCAAGACCGTCTTCGGCTACGAGGCCGTCGTCTCGCCGCCGAAGGACTTCGAGGCGTGGGGCGACCTCGTCAGGGCGCTGGTCGAGCACCTGGCCGGCCGGTACGGCATCCAGGAACTGGTCGACCACTGGGCCTTCGAGGTCTGGAACGAGCCGAACCTGGCCGTGTTCTGGTCCGGCACGCCCGAGGAGTACTTCCTCCTCTACGACGTCACCGCCGCCGCCGTGAAGAACGTGCACCCCGGACTGCGCGTCGGCGGCCCCGCCTCGGCCGCCGACGGCTGGGTCGAGGAACTGCTCGCCCACGTCGCCGGGTCCGGCGCGGCGCTCGACTTCCTGTCCACCCACACCTACGGCAACGCGCCCCTCGACTGGCGGCCCGCCCTGGCCAGGCACGGGCGCGACGTGCCCGTCTGGTGGACGGAGTGGGGGCCGACGCCGACGCACTTCCACGGCATCGGCGACGGACCGTTCGGGGCGGCGTTCCTGCTGCACGGCATGAAGTCGGCGGCGGGCAGGATCGCCGCGCTCTCGCACTGGGTGGCCTCCGACCATTTCGAGGAGCTGGGCCGGCCGCCGCGGCTGTTCCACGGCGGGTTCGGGCTGCTGACGGTCGGCAACCTGCGCAAGCCCCGCTTCCACGCCCTCACGCTCGCCTCCCGGCTCGGCGACCTCGAACTGGCCGCCACGCTCGACGGCGACGTGGCCGGCGTGGAGGCGTGGGCGGCCCGGCACGACGACGGCAGGATCGACGTGCTCGTCTGGAACGGCACCCTCAACCAGGCGCAGGCCGGCGGCGCACCCGAACTCTCCCGCACGATCGAGCTGACCGTCGACGGGCTCGACGGCCCGCACACCCTCACCCACCACCGCATCGACCACGACCACTCCAACGTGGAGGCGGTCTGGCGGTCGATGGGCGGCGGCGCGTGGCCTGCGGAAGAGCAGTGGGACAGGCTCCGCGCGGCCAACACGCTCGACGAGGCGGCGCCGCCGAGCACCGTCGAAGGCGGGCCCGTCACGCTGACGTTCGACCTGCCGATGCCCGGCGTCTCCCTGATCGAGCTGACACCGTGATCAGCACTTCTGTACGCGGGCGCACGCTGGTGAGAGCCTTTGGCCATGACCGATCCGGCCGAGGCACTGGCCGCCCGCATCGAACGCTTCGAGCAGGCCGCTGATCCCGAGCTGATCTGGGATCCGGCGGCGCTGGCCGAAGCCGAGGAGGCGATGCGCGCGTGCGCCGGCGACCGCACCGACGCCGCCGCATGGCGCCTGATCGGCATGCTGCACCTCGCCCGCCACCGGCTCGACCAGCGGATCACGCAGGACGCCGCGGTGGCGGGCGCGTTCTTCGCCGCCGTGGCGCTGCTGGATCCCGGGCGGCTGCCCGAGCGGCTGCGCGGCTCCAGCATGCCTTCCGGCGACTCGGCCGCCGGCTGGGCCGGTCTGGTCGAGGAGATCTTCCGGCTGGTGGACCCCGGCGCGTACCCGCACGTGGGGCTGCTGATCCAGGCCCTGGTCCGGCACGCGATGGCGCGCCCGGGGGCGGAGGAGGTCGCCGAGCGGCTGGGCGAGCTGCTGCTGCAGGAGTCCGTACGTCCACCCGACCCGGCGTCTTCGCCCGATCCGGCACGTTCGGCCGATCCGCCGCGCTCGCCCGACCCGGCATGTTCGCCCGAGGTGGCGCGTTCGCCCGGCCCGGTGGGAACCGGTGATGCCGACGGTTCGCCTGACCCTGCGCGGTCGCCCGATCCCGACAGAACGGATGAACCGTTCGGATCATCGAAACCCGGCGGATCGTCCGAGTCCGTCGGAATGTCCGAGTCCGTCGGATCGTCCGGATCCGTCGGGTCACCCGGGCGCGGCCGCTCCGCCGGATCCGACGGACCGCGACCCTCACGGGGCGGCCGCATGCGTGCGACCGGCCCCGCGTGGGCGCCCGGCGCGCTGGCCGCGCTGGGTGGCGGCCTGATGCGGCTGCACGAGGCGACGGGCGCGCCTGAGGCCGCCGACGACGCCATGCACCTGCTGTTCCGGGCGGCCCTGGCCGACCCCGTCGCCCACACGGGTGAGCTGGCGGACGCCCTCAGCCGCGCCGCGCCCGGCGACGAGGAACTGGTCGGGGCCTACCTGAGGGCGGCGCAGAGCCCGCCGGGCAGCCATGACAGGTCGCAGGTGCTGCGCGCGCTCGTCGACCTCACCCGTGAGCGGGCCGACCGGTCGCTGGCGGACGGCGAGCTGCTGGCGTTCATCAGGGTGGGGCAGTGCGCGCTGGACTTCTGGCACGAGCCGTGGGCCACGTCCGGGGTGGTGGCTCCGTACGCGACCGGGCTGGTCGAGTGGTTCGTGGTCACGGGGGACGAGCGGTCGTTCGAAGCCGGCATGGAGATGCTCGAGGCGATACGCGTGACGCCCGCGGAGACGATCCGGGGGCTCGGCGATGACCCCGTGGCGCGGCTCATCCTGCTGGGCGAGCGCTGCCGGAGGCGCTACGCCGTCACCGGTGACCTCGCCGACCTGGAAGCCGCCGTCGACGCCGCACGCGAGGGAGCCGCGCTCGCGCCCACCGGCCACCCCGAGCGTGCCCGCCTGCTCGCCGGCCTGGCGAACGCGCTGCTCGAACGAGCCGTCGCCACCGGCGGTGATCCGGCCGAGCCGGTCGCGGTCGCCCACGCGGCGCTCGCCGCCCAGGACCGGCACGACGCGGCCAGGGCCGAGGTGCTGCTGCTGCTCGGCCGGGCGCTCAAGCTGCGTCTCACCGCAGACAGCGCCGACGAGGCCGTCGCCGTGCTGCGCGAGGCCCTCGCGGCCGGTGACCGGCCGGCGCTGCGGGCGGAGGCGTACGGGCTGATCTCCGAGGTGCTGCGGTGGCGCGCCACGCGTGCGGGACGGCCGGAGGACCTGGACGACGCCGTGGACTCCGCCCGCCAGGCAGCCGACCTCGCCCTCAAGATCGCCCGCGACCCGGCACCCGCCCAGCAGGCGCTGGGCGAGACCCTGCTGGCCCGCTTCTCCGCGCGCGGCGACACGGACGACCTGAGCGAAGCCCTGATCCTGGCCACACCGACCACCACGCCCGGCCCCACCACGCCCGGCCCTTCACCGACCGCCCCTGTGCCTGCACCCGCCGCCGGGGGCGCGGCCATCCCCGTGGCAGCCGCCGTTCACGACCACACCCCTGGCGCCGTTTCGGGCCTCACCATGGCCGCCGGCGTTGGCGGGGGCTCCGGGCCGCTGCCGCGGCTGCGGGACCTGCTGGACGACCTGATCGAGCAGCCGGAGCCGATGCGGGTGGACGAGCGGCTCGCCCAGGCCGCGACCGAGCTGGCCCTGCGCTCGCCGGACGAGGAGACGGCGGGCAAACTGCTGCGGCTCGCCGAACGGCGGACGCGAGAGCCGGGGGAGCGCGGCGAGTACCTGCTCCAGGTGGCGTCGCGGTTCGCCGAGCTGGGCCGTCCGCACATCGCCGGTGACGTGCTGGGCCGGGCCTCCACGGCGTTCGATGAGGCGGGGTCGCGCTCGCGGATGGCGTACGCGCTGTCCAGGCAGGGAGCGGGGGAGGAGGACGCCGGCCGGCTCGACCGGGCGCTGGAGGCGTACGAACGGTCGGCCGCGCTCTACCGCGAGCTGGGCGAGCCGGGCTCCGAGGCGCTCCAGCTCGGCAGGAAGGCCGCCGTTCACCTGCGGTCCGGCGATCCCGCCGGCGCGGTCGAGGAGCACCGGCGCGCCATCGCCCTGTGCGAGGACGCCGGACTGGCCGCCGAGGAGGCCTCCCACCAGGAGCGCGCGGCCGACGCCCACCTGGCCGCCGGCGATCCCGCCGCGGCCGTGGCCTCCACGGCCAGGGCTCGCGAGCTGTACCTGGAGCTGGGCGAGACCGAGCGGGCGGCCATGGCCCTGGTGCCCGCCGCCAGGGCGGCCGTCGACCAGGGCGACCTCACGGCGGCCGGCGAGCGCATCACCGCCTGCGCCATCGAGCTGGAGGCGGCGGGAGCGTGGGAGGAAGCCTGCAGGACGCTCGACGCGCACGCCGTCATGCTGGCCGGGCGCGGCCACCGGGCGCAGGCGGCCGCCTGCGAGACCCGGCTGGTGGAGATCGTGCGGCGGAGGGGACGGCGCCGCGAGCCCGCCGACGAGTGGTACCGCATCGCGCGGCGCCGCCGTGAGCGCGGTGACACAGGCGGCGCGCGGTTCGCTTTCGAACTGGCCGAGCGCGAGTACGAGGCCGCCGGCCACGACGACGGGGCCGGATCCGTCCGGTACAACCTGGGCGCGCTCGCGTACGCGGAGGGCGAGCCGGAGCGGGCACTGGAGTACTTCGGGGCCGCGGCGGAGGCCTTGGCCCGGCTGCGCGCCCCCGCCAAGGAGTCGACGGCGCTCACCATGCGGGCCGCCTGCCTGACCGTGCTCGACCGTGCCGAGGACGCCTCGGCGGACCTCGACCGGGCCTTGGAGCTGGCCGCCGTCGCGGGCGATCGCGAGGCGCTCCTGACTGCCGCCCTGGGCAGGGCCGCTCTGGACGTGCGGCTCGGGGAGCTGCGGGAGGCGGGGGAACGCCTGCGCTCGTCGCTCGGGCCGGCCGCGGGCGACCCGGTCAAAGAGGCCGTCGTACGCGATCGGCTGGCGGCGCTGGCCGCACGCACCGGTGATGTGCCCGCGCAGGTGGCGGCGCTGGAGCAGGCCGTGGCGGGTTACCGCGAAGGCGGTCAGGACCGGCTGGCGGCCCTCGCCTCCACCAGGCTCGGTTTCGCGCTGGAGCGGCAAGGCGAGTTCCGCCGCGCCAGGGCCGCGCTGGAGACCGGCCTGGCAGGGCTGGAGACGGCCGGGGACGTGGCGGGGGTGCCGTTCGAGGTGATCGCGCCCATGGCAGGGGAACTGGACGTCGAGGTCCTGTCCCGGCTCGCCGCCATCCAGCTGACCCTCGGCGACGTGACCCGCGGCCGGGCCACCCTCGACCAGGCGCTCACCGCTTCGCGGGCGGGCGGCGGCCGGGACGGCAGGGTGGAGCGGCTGGAGCTCTGGCTGCGGATCGAGGAGGCGGAGGCCGCAGGCGACCTGCTTACGGCCCGCACCCTCGCCGAGGAGGCGCTCACCGCCTCGGAGCGCACCCTCCCCGACCCGGCCCAGGAT
>NZ_SMKO01000195.1 GCF_004348685.1 Nonomuraea deserti
CGCCCGGCCCCGGACACGGGACCGGGCCTCGGGGCGCACCCGGCTCCGGACATGGACCGGCCCGCCCCCCGCAGGCGATGGGGGGGCGGGCCGTGACGCCGTCGCGTCAGTGGGAACCGGTCAGGTCCAGGTCCTTGACCTTCGGCTCGCCCTCGTCGGCGAAGTAGTCGTCGCGCCTGGTCGCGTCGTCGCCGTCGGCCACCTTCGCGGCGCGGAACAGCAGCGTGCCGAGCACCGCCACCACGAGGTTGACGATCAGCGCCAGGAACCCGGCGTAGACCGTCATCTTGGTGTCGAAGCCCAGGTTCGACAGCCCGAACGCCGAGCCGCCGAAGTGCGCCTTGCCGCTGGCCGGGTTGGGGATCAGGTAGAGCATCCACATGCCCGCCGCCAGGCCGGCCGCCCAGCCCGCGATCAGGCCGCCCTTGTGGAACCAGCGGGTGTAGAGCCCCAGCGCCACCGACGGCAGCGTCTGCAGGATGACCACGCCGCCGATGAGCTGCAGGTCGATCGAGAACTGCGGGTCGAGCAGCAGGATGCACAGCACCGCGCCCACCTTGACCACCAGCGACACGATCTTGGAGACCTTGGCCTCCTGGGAGTCGGTGGCGTTCTTGTTCACGTATTCGCGGTAGATGTTGCGGGTGAACAGGTTCGCCGCCGCGATCGACATGATCGCCGCGGGGACGAGCGCGCCGATGCCGACGGCGGCGTACGCGACGCCCGCGAACCAGTCGGGGAACATCTGGTCGAACAGCACCGGCACGATGGTGTTCGCGTCGGCCTTGCCGTTCTCGCCGACGACCGGCTTGGTGCCCGCCGCGATCGCCATGAACCCGAGCAGCGCGATCAGGCCCAGCACGAAGCTGTAGGCGGGCAGCGCCGACATGTTCCGTTTGATGACGTTGCGGTTCTTCGAGGCCAGCACGCCGGTGAGGCTGTGCGGGTAGAGGAACAGCGCCAGCGCCGAGCCGAACGCCAGCGTCACGTACTGGAGCTGGTTGCCGGCGTTGAGGATGTAGCCGTCACCCTGCGCCGGCGTGGCCTCGAACTTGGCCTTGGCCGCGTCGAAGATGGAGTCCCAGCCGCCCAGCCGCGACGGGATGTAGATGACCGCGGCCAGGATCACGATGTAGATGAGCGCGTCCTTCACGAACGCGATCAGCGCGGGCGCGCGCAGCCCCGACTGGTACGTGTACGCCGCCAGGATCGCGAACGCGATGATGATCGGCAGGTGGCCGGTGATGCCCATGGCCTTGAGCACCGCCTCGATGCCCACGAGCTGCAGCGCGATGTACGGCATCGTGGCCACGAGACCGGTGATCGCGACGGCCAGTGCCAGCGTCGGCGAGCCGAACCTGGCCCGTACGAAGTCGGCCGGCGTGACGAACCCGTGCACGTGCGAGACCGACCACATCCGCGCCAGCACCAGGAACACCAGAGGATAGACGACCACCGTGTACGGCAGCGCGTAGAAGCCCAGGGCGCCGGCGCTGAACACCAGCGCGGGCACCGCCACGAAGGTGTAGGCGGTGTAGAGGTCGCCGCCGACCAGGAACCAGGTGATCCATGAGCCGAAGCTGCGCCCGCCGAGGCCCCATTCCTTGAGGCTGGCCAGGTCGTCGGGCCGCCGCCAGCGCGAGGCGACGAATCCCATCCCGCTGACGAGGACGAACAGCAGTGTGAAGACGACCAGCTCGGTCACGTGCCCGCTCATTTGGTCATCCTGTAGACGATGGTGGTGCACGTGACGCCCACCACGATGAAGGCGAGCTGGAGCCAGTAGAAGAGCGGGAAGCCCAGCACGCGGGGCTCGTCGGCGTTGAACAGGAACGTCAGCAGCGGCAGCACGATCGGCACGACGAGCAGCCAGTTCCATGGGCTGCGGTCAGTGCGTGGTTGCCCGGGTTCCCCGGTAGTCATCGACCCTCCGATGAATGGATCGGAGCCGCTTGTGACAGGCTCCTGACGAATGGTCAGCAGAGGGAGAGTAACTTTGCGGGGATATGTAACCCAACGTCCGGAATATTACGGTTTGGCCTAAATATCGGCGGGGCTCCCGGCATCTGGGACGCCCGGGCACGGGAAGGTCACGTCGCCCGTACCGACCCTAGTGACAGGTGCGCCGCGACCGGGAGACCCGAGCGCTGAGCGGTCGTTCCGTTGCGTTGAACGGTTCGCCGGAAAACATGACAAGAGACGTCCTCTTTTCGCGCGACGATCGGCCGCATGATTGTCATAGTGGCGGGGGCGACCCGCGGAACAGGACGAGGCATGGCGGTCGAGCTGGGCGCGGCCGGGGCGACGGTGTACTGCACGGGCAGGAGCACCCGCGCCGGGCGCTCCGAGATGGACCGCCCGGAGACCATCGAGGAGACGGCCGAGCTGGTGACCGCGGCCGGCGGAACGGGCATCCCCGTCCAGACCGACTTCCTGGTGCCCGAGCAGGTGGCGGCGCTGGCCGCGCGGGTCGAACGCGACCACGGCCGGCTCGACGTGCTGGTCAACGACGTGTGGGGCGGCGACCACCTGTGGGAGTGGGACACGCCCGTCTGGAAGCACGACCTGGACAAGGGGTTGCGCCTGCTCAGGCTGGCCATCGACACCCACATCATCAGCGCCAGGCACCTGTTCCCGCTGCTCGTCAGGAACGAGGGCGGGCTCGTGGTGGAGGTCACCGACGGCACCCGGGCCTACAACGAGACCCACTACCGGGAGAACGTCTACTACGACCTGGCCAAGTGGTCGGTGAACCGGCTGGCGTTCGCCTGGTCCACCGAACTTCGCCCGTACGGCGGCACGGCCGTGGTGGTCACGCCGGGTTTCCTGCGCTCGGAGGCGATGCTCGAGCACTACGGCGTCACCGAGGACACCTGGCGGGAGGCGACGATGGAGAGCGATCACCAGCGCGCCTGGATGGTCTCCGAGACGCCCGCCTACATCGGCAGAGGCGTGGCCGCGCTCGCCCAGGACCCGGACAAGGCGCGCTGGTCGGGCCGATCTGTGGAGAGCGGCGAGCTGGCCGACGCGTACGGCGTCACCGACGTGGACGGCAGCCGCCCCCAGGTGTGGCGCTACATCACCGAGGTCCTCGACAAGGGCGGCGGCGCCGGCTGGGAGGCCTACCGCTGACGCTCAGCGGCCATACAACTCCGCCATGCGGGCGGCGGCGTCGGCGAGCATCGCGCGCAGCTCCGGCGGGTCGAGCACCTCCGCCTCCGGCCCGAACCGCAGCACCTGCGAGTACGCCACCTGCGTCGACTCCACCGCCAGCCGCACGGTGCCGTCGGGCTGGAGCGAGGCGAGCGCGTCGTCGACCGCGGCCGGGTCGGCGACGTGCCGCAACATCCGCACCCCGCGCTCGGTGAGCCGCAGCGTGATCACGTCCCTGAGCAGCGAGCGGCTGAACTCCGCCGACCGGCCGGACCAGAAGGCGGCCAGATCGAAGTCCGGGTCACGGTCGAAGGGCTCGGCCAGCTCGGTCACCTCGCCGAACCGGTGCACCCGGAAGATGAGGAACCGGGTCGCGCGCCGGGCGGCCAGATACCAGGTCCCCGCCTTGAGCACCAGCCCGTACGGCTCCAGCGTGCGGGCGGCGCCCTTGTAGACGGCGCGGACGCGGCGGTCGCTCCACACGGCCCTGGCCAGCGGCCCCAGCGCGGCCGGCGGCGGGTCGTCGCCGGCGAACCAGCCGGGCGCGTCCAGGTGGAAACGTTGCGCGGCGACCACCGGGGCGTCGCGCAGGGCGGGGGAGAGGGCGGCCGCGGCCTTCAGCCGGGCCGTGGCCGCGACCTCCGCCAGCCCCATCTCCCGCAGCGCCCCCGGCACGCCCGACAGGAACAGCGCCTCCGCCTCCGCCCTGTCCAGCCCCGTCAGCCGCGTACGGTAGCCGTCGAGCAGCCGGTAGCCGCCGCCCCGCCCCCGGTCGGCGTAGACGGGCACGCCCGCCTCCGACAGCGCGAGCACGTCCCGGTGCACGGTCCGCTCCGAGACCTCCAGCTCGGCGGCCAGCTCGGCCGCCGTCATCCCGCCCCGGCCCTGCAGCAGCAGGACCAGCGACATCAACCGTGAGGCGCGCACAGCGGCAACACCACGGCGGAGGGATGCTCGGGGGAGTGGAACACCTCGACGTCGGCGGGCACCATCGCGCCGCCCGCGGCGAGCGGGTGACCCGTGCCGGTGTTGCGGGCGATCGTCGGGTACGCCCCGGCCGCCACGTGCAGCCTGATCCGGTGCTCGCGCCCGAAACGATGCGCGATCGGCCACAGGTCCACCTCCACCCTGCGCACGCCGTCGCCCTCGCCCGGCCCCAGGCGGCGCACGCCCTCGCACACGTTGATCGAACGCCCGTCCGGGTGCACGTCGCACACCCGCACGACGACGTCCACGTACGGGGTGCTCGACCGTACGAACAGCTCCGCGCGGACCGGGCCGATCATCTCGACCGCCTCCCTCAGCGCCGGCGAGCTGTAGACCAGCACGTCGCGGCGCTGCTCCAGCCGCCGCTGGTCGCGCGGCCTCGAGTCGCCGAGCAGCACGGGCCCGCCGATCACCGGTGTCGGGTGGGCGGGGTGGTAGCGGAAACGATCGGGCTCGGCCTCGCGCGGGCTCTCCACCCCGAGGCCGAACCCGTGCTGCAGGTGCCAGCGCTGCTCCCGCATCCCGGGGACCGGCCAGTCGGAGTGGTCGCGCCACTGCCCGGCACCCGTCACGTAGATCCGCACCGGGTCGGGGCGCAGCCTCGAGTAGTCGCCGAGCAGGTGCGCGCGGAACCAGGCCGTCGCCTCGGCCAGCGTGGGACGCCCGTGCCGGGCGTCGATGTGGTACCACGGCCCGATCGTCAGGTAGGGCCGCCGTCCCGCCGCCCGCAGGGCCGCGTAGTCCTTGAGCTGCCAGGGGAGGAAGACGTCGTACCAGCCGCCCAGCATCGTGACCGCCGCCTCCACCTCGCCCACCTTGGGGGAGAAGTCACGCTTCTCCCAGTAGGGGACGTGCGGGTCCTCGTGGTGCGCGATCAGGTCCTGGTAGAAGCGGAGCGGCCGGCCGGCCGAGACCACGTCCAGTTCGGCCACCGGGCGGCCCGACAGGACCGCCCGGCGGGTGAGCCGGGGCGCGGTCAGCACCGAGGCGCCGCCGAACCGCCGCGACAGGCCGTCGGTGAGCGTCGTCCAGCTCAGCGCCGACTCCAGCGCGAACGCGCCGCCCACGTAGGCGGCGTCACGGAACTGGGAGGCGGTGATCTGCGTGGCCATGGCCTTCAGCTCCGGCCCGGCGTAGGGGGCGATCGCCCACTGCGTGTAACCCAGGTAGGAGGGGCCGAACATGGCGAACGAGCCGCCGTACCACGGCTGCTCGCGCAGCCACGCCACGGTGGCCAGGCCGTCGTCGTGCTCGTCGCCGAGCGGGTCGAGCAGGCCGCCGGAGCCGAAGCCGCCGCGGCAGCTCTGGATGACGACGTGGAAGCCCTGCCGGGCGAAACCACGGCCGTAGACCAGGCCGAGCCAGCCGCGCCGGCCGTACGGGGAGCGCATCAGGATGGCGGGGGCCCGCTCGCCCGAGGCAGGAGCGTAGTGGTCGGCCAGGAGCGTCACGCCGTCCGGCATCGGCACGGGAAGATCACGCTGGAGCCGCACACGTCTCATGTACTTACCAGTAACAGAAGCGGCCCCGGAGGTGGTACCCGGGGGTGGAAGCGCCCGCCCCGCACGCGGGGCGGGCGCCGGTTCTCAGGTGGGCGTCGCCGCTACGGGACCGCCTTGTCCGGACGCTCCGAGATGCGGACGGCGTTGACGAGCGTCGACCCCTCCCGCGTCGCGAAGCGCACGTTGAGCTGGCCGTCGGTGACCTTCACCGTGTACTGCCTGGACACGGCCGTGTACGTGCCCGCCTCCAGGGCAAGGTCGAGCGCCGGGATCGCGAGCTGGCCCTCGACGAGCACGTCGAAGACCCGCCGGCCCATCTGCATGTTGCGGATCTCGGCGAAGTCCAGCTCGACGGTGTACGTCCCCGCCGGCACGCCGTCGAAGCGGTACTCCAGCATGCCCTCCCTGGCCGTTCTGAACAGCGACTGTTCGCCGGTGCCGCGGATGGTCCTGGACGTGCTGCGCGTCCGGCTGTGGTCGGCGACGTAGCCGTGACCGCCCGCGACGTACTTCCTGTCCCGCGTCCAGACGTCACCGGCGTCGTCGGTCACGTTCCTGGAGCCGCCCACGTCGACCGCCACCTGGTGCTTGGGCACCACGACCGTCACCGCGACCTCGATGGTCGGCTGGCGGCCGCTGGCCGACTTCACGAGCAGCGTCCCCTCGCGTGCGGCGCCGGGCACGACGCCGTCGCTGGAGACCGTCACCTCCAGCTCCACCGACTGCCCCTTGGCCAGCTCGCCCTCCGCCGGCGTCACGGCGAACCACTCGCCGCCCGTCACCGTGTAGGGCGTGGGCGAGCCCAGGTTCGTCAGCTCCAGCGTCCGGGTGCGCGTGGCTCCGGCCGGCAGCACCACGGTCAGCTCGGCGGCCGACGCGCTCACCCGTCCCGTGACCAGCGCCGTGTCGATCGACGTCACCACCGTGGGCGCGACCGTCACCGGCTGGATGAACGTGCCGTAGTGCTCCTTGGACACCTCGACCTCGTAGTCGCCCGCCAGCAACTGGCCGTAGAACCGGCCGTCCTCGCCCGTGGTGAACGTGGCCACGTCGCCCACCTTCACCGTCGCCCCGGCCAGCGGCTCGCCGTCGTTGGCGTCGGTGACCGCCCCGGTGACCAGGCCGTGCCTGCCGGCCGTGAACGTCAGGGCCTGCCCCGTGGACAGCACCGTCTCCTGGTAGGAGTAGAGCAGCGCGTCGTCGCCCGCGGCGTTCTCCACGCCGACGGTGGCGCTGGCGCCCTGCTCGCGCTCGCTGTCCACGCCCTTGTACCGGAAGCCGATCGAGCCGTTCTCGCCCAGCAGCGCCGCGAACGACAGCCGCTGGTCCGTGTCGTTGTAGAAGGTGACGTTGCGCCACTCGATGACGAACGTGCGGTTGGGAGCGGTGCCCGTCACCGCCGTGTAGACCCCGCCCTGGTCGTCCACCTTGAGGTCGTCCCAGTACGGGTAGACGGCGTTGTTCGGGGTGCCCGAGGCCGGCAGCGTGCCGTTGCCGGCGGCGGTCACCCGGTCGGCGGCGAAGGTGGCGAACCCGTTCGTGGCGATCCAGGCCTTCGTGTGGCCGGTTCCGTAGAACGGGACCGCGAACGGCAGCGTCACCTGCTGGGCCTCGTCGTCGCCGGTCAGCGCCAGCTTCTCGGCGCCCGCCACGTACGCCTGAGCGCCGATCGCGCAGGTGTAGCCGAAGTTGTCGCCGCGCAGCGGCAGCTCGACGTCCTTGACCACGTCGCCGGCCACCGTCACCTCGGCCGTCGCGCCGCTGGAGCAGTGGGAGACGGGGGTGACGACCAGTTCGTGGTCGCCGTGCGGCAGCGTCAGGCTGTAGCGGCCCGACGCGTCGGTCACCGCGCTCACCGGCGTGCCGGTGGCCGCCACCGTCGCGCCGGCCTCCGGCGTGCCCGCCGTGGTGACCGTCCCGGACACCACGCCCGACGCCTTCTGGGTCATGGTCACGTCCGCGGTCGCCGTCTGCCCGGCGGTGACCGTCACGGCGGCGGTGGCCGTGTCGTAGCCGAACTTCCCGGCGCTGAGCTCGTAGTCGCCCGGCAGCAGGCGGGGGATGGCGTACGCGCCGTCCTCTCCGGTGGTCACGCTCCGGGTGATCGGCCCGGTCACCGTGATCGTCGCCCCGGCCACCGGCTCGCCGCCCGCGGTGACGGCGCCCTCGAGATCGCCGGTCTCCCCGGTGGGCGCGGCCTGCACGGCGGCGAAGGTGTCGAGCCTGCCCTCGCCCCACACGTTGTTGTCGGCGGCCGCGCCGCCGCAGCTGGTGTCGTCGACGTCCACGGCGGTGGTGTCCAGCAGCGGCCGGGTGGCCTCCACGTCACCCGCGAGGGCGGGCGCGGCCGACCAGATCAGCGCCACCGTGGCCGCCACGTGCGGGGAGGCCATCGACGTGCCGGTGTAGGTGTCGTAGGCGCCGCCGGGCGTCGAGGAGCGCACGTTGACGGCGGGCGCGGCGATGTTCGGCTTGATCTCCCCGTCCTCGCCCGCGCCCTTGCTCGAATTGCGGTACAGCGCGTTGTCGATGTCGAAGCCGCCCGCGCTGTAGCTCATGACGTACTGGCCGGGGGAGCCGGAGGTCTGGCAGGCGGGCCCCTCGTTGCCGTTGGCGAAGGCCGGGAAGATGCCCGCCGCGATCCACGCCTCGACGACCGGCTTGTACCACGGGTCGAACCCGTCGCCGCCCCACGAATTGTTCACGATGTCGGGCGCCAGGTCGGGGCGCGGGTTCTCGCCGTTCGCGTCGGTCGGGGCGAGCATCCACTGGCCGGCGGCGATCAGCGACGCGTCGCTGCAGAAGTTGGACTCGCAGCCCTTGGCCGCGATCCACCGGGCGCCCGGCGCGACGCCGATGCCGTTCGCGCCGACCATGGTGCCCATGGTGTGCGTGCCGTGGCCGTTGTTGTCGCACGGCGCGGGCGACGGGCAGACGCCGGCCGGGTCGAACCAGTTGTAGTCGTGGCTGAACGTGCCGTCCGCGTTCCTGCCCCGGTAGCTCGCGACCAGCTCGGGGTGGTCGAACTGGGCGCCGGAGTCGATGTGGGCGATGACGATGCCCTCGCCCCGGTTGCCCAGCTCGTTCCAGACGCGGGGGGCGTTGACCCGGTCGATGTTCCACTCGACCGCGTTCACCCTGGCCTCGGCCTTGCCGGGCGTGGGCTTGGGGATCGCGACGGTGCGGATCGGGTCAATACGGTCGACTTCCGGTAATTTGGCGATCTCGGCCGCGAGCTTCTCGTCCGCGGTGACCTGCACCGCGTTGACGATCCAGTACGGAGTGTACGCGGCGTGCTGGGAGTCCAGCAGCTTGCGTAAGCCCGCCTGGGACGTCGTGGCCTGTTCGGTCTTGGCCTTGAAGACCTGCTCGGCCTTCGCGTCCTTGGTCTCGGCCCGGCGGGCGCCGCTCAGGTCGGCGGATCCCTTCATCCGGACCCAGAAGGTGGCCTTGTCGTCCTGCGCCAGCCGCGTTCGGACGACAGTGTCGATCTTGATCGAGTTGATCTTTCCCGGATCGGGCGCCGCCTCGGCCGCCTGCGGGACGAGGAGGCCGGCGGCGGTGACGATCCCGGTCAGGATCGCACGCCAACGGGGGGTGTGGGGCACGCGCTCTCCTTAGGACAAAAGAAGTGATCTTTACGCCTCTGTGGAGAAGAGTGAAGAGCTCTTGTCCGGAAAGCAAGACTTGTCATGAAATGTTACTTTGCGAGAAGAAATGTAATCTAATCAGCTGAAATATCGCCATAGAGGCCACGTACCGGACCAGGTCCGTTCCGTTCTTCGCGCAGGTGGACGGGCGGTCGCCGCTCCTCGGGACGGCCGAGCTAGCCTTCCGCCCCCGCCGGGCGCCAGCCGAGCTGCCGCGCGATGCGCAGGAAGTAGGCCTTGATATCGGCGGCGCTCTCGTCGTCGGGATGGGTGCCCAGGTGGTGGAGCACGGCGCCGCTGAGCGCCTCCTGCACGGCGTCCAGATCGACGCCGGCCGGCAAGCGCCCGCTCTCGTGCGTGCGGAGCAGCAGCTCCCGGACCATCGCGGCCCGCCGCCCGCTGTTGACCTGGCGGTACGTCGTGGTCAGCTCCGGGTAGTCGTCACGGGCGCCGTAGACCCGGCGCAGCAGGCGGCGGTTGCGCGGCACCGCCAGATGGGCGGCCCACTCGTCGAACATGTGGTCGATGTCCCGCCAGCCGGTGAACGCCGGGTCGTGGTCGTGGTTGGCCCACTCCAGGGCCCGCACCAGCAGCGCGGTCTTGTCGGCGAAGCGGCGGTAGACCGTCGCCCTGGTCACCCCGGCCCGCCTGGCGACCTGCTCGATGCTGGTGTGCCTCGCGCCCTGCTCGATGAGCACGTCGAGCGCCGCGGTGAGGATGGCCAGGTCCGCCTCCTGGCTGCGCGGCCTGCCGGCCGGCCGCGGGGACGTCGTGCGGTCGGTCATGTCGGTCGCTCCTCGTCATCCGTTGCGGATCGCCGGCCCGCGGGAAACGGCGGCCCCGGGAGAGGCGGCCCCGGGAAAGGAGCCCTGGGAAAGGGGGCCCCGCCGGGCCAGGCGGCCCGCAGGAGTCTAGTGAGAGGTGCCGCGCCGGTCGCTCAGCCCAGGTCCCAGGTGACCGGGAGGCGGTGGACGCCGTAGATGAGCATGTCGGTGCGGAGCGGCACCTCGTCCGGCTCGACGGCGAGCCGCAGCGACGGGAACCGCGCGAACAACGCCGGGTAGGCCGCCTGCATCTCCACCCGCGCCAGCTGCTGGCCGAGGCACTGGTGCACGCCGTGGCCGAAGGCGACGTGGCCGCCGCTCGGCCGGAGCAGGTCGAGGGTGTCGGGGTCGGGGAAGCGGCCGGGGTCGCGGTTGGCGGCCGGGATCGAGATGGTGACCGACTGCCCGGCCCGCACCAGCTCGCCGCCGAGCTCGACGTCCTCCAGCGCGGTGCGTACGAGGAAGGGGATGATGCTGAGGTAGCGCAGCAGCTCTTCCACGATCTGGTCGATCCGGTCCGGCTCCGCGCGCAGGACGGCGAGCTGCCCGGGGTGGCGCATCAGCGCGAAGGCGCCCAGCGCGATCATGTTGGCGGTGGTGTCCAGCCCGGCGCCCAGCAGCATGAAGCCGATGTTGGTCAGCTCTTCGTCGGTGAGGTCGCTCCTGGTCAGTCCGCTGAGCATGTCGTCGGTGGGTTTGGCCCGCTTGGCCAGGACCAGCTCCTTCATGTGCGCCTGCAGGGCGAGGAAGGTGGCGATCCGCTCCTCGCGCGGGAGGTCCATCTGCGTCATCCTGCCGCCCTGGGCCTGGAAGCGCTCGCTCTCCTCCTCCGGCACGCCGAGCAGCTCGCCGATCACCAGCGCCGGGATCGGCATCGCGAACGTCTCCACCAGGTCGGCGGGCGGCCCCTGCCGCTTCATGGCGTCCAGGTGAGCCGTGGTGATCTCCTCGATGCGCTCGGTGAGCCGGCGCATCCTGCGCACGGTGAACTCGCCGGCCAGCAGGTGGCGGTAGCGCGTGTGGACGGGCGGGTCGGTCGAGATGAACATCCCGGGAGGCGCGGCCTGGGCGGGCCCCTGGCCGGGCTCCTCGACGGGGTGGTGCCGCAGCTCCGACCTGGCGCTGAAGCGCTTGTCGGCCAGCACGTCGCGGGCCAGCGCGTGGCCGGTCACCAGCCAGCCGCGGTGCCCGTCGGGGTAGGCGAGCGGGCTGATGGGCCGGGTCTCGCGCAGCCTGGACAGGTCCTCGGGCGGATCGAAGGGCGTGGGGCGCACGGTGGGCATCGTGATCGCTTCGGTCTCGGTCATCCGGGTCTCCTCTCGACCGGTAGATTAAAATACAGTACAGCTCTGTATTTATAGTGGCGAGAGCGAGCGGAGGCGGGCGGGTCGCGTTGCGCGATCATGGTGAGGGGGCTAACCTGTCCCCATGCGAAAGCACGCTCAGCTCCAGTGGTGGCGCCGCTTCTAGGCGGCGCGTGTTTCGCATTCCTCAAAGGACGGCCGCCCCGGATGGCGGCCTTTCTCGTGTCCGCCCCCGGGGCTCATCATGTTGACGTGATAAGGGGCAGCAAGTGGAGACGAGCGGATATACCACCGCGGGGGGCATCGTCGTCGAGCGCGAGACGCGCGAGGTGGACGAGGCGGCGCTCGAAGAGATCGTGACGGCTCTCGGGGAGAGACGCGGGGGAGCCTTCTCCTCGGGCATGGACTATCCGGGCCGCTACAGCCGCTGGGCGTTCGGCTACGTCGATCCCTGCCTGGAACTGGTCGCCAAGGGCCGCAACATCGCGGCGATCGCGCTCAACGAGCGCGGCAGGGTCGTGCTGCCCGCCGTCGCCTCCTGCCTGCTGGCCGCGGGCAAGCCCGTCAGCGAGCCCACGGCCGACCGCGTCGAGGTGCACGTGGCCGAGCCCGGCAGCGATCCCGGAGATCTGCTGCCGGAGGAGATGCGCAGCCGGCGGCCCACCGTGTTCACCGCGATCCGCGAGGTCATCGCCGCCTTCAAGGGCGACGATCCCCACCTCGGCCTCTACGGCGCCTTCGGCTACGACCTGGCCTTCCAGTTCGAGCCGATCCGGCAGGAGCTCGTCCGCCCCGACGACCAGCGCGACCTCGTGCTGCACCTGCCCGACCGGCTCGTCGTGATCGACCGGCAGCGCGAGACCAGCCTCGAGTTCCGCTACGAGTTCACCGTCGACGGCGCCACCACCCGCGGCCTCGACAGGACGGGCGCCACCGCGGCCCCGGTCGCCCCCGCCCAGGTGCCGCCCGACCCGGAGAAGGGCGAATACGCCAAGGTCGTCGCCGCCGCCAAGGAGAAGTTCAAGCGCGGCGACCTGTTCGAGGTCGTGCCCGGCCAGGTCTTCCACGCCACCTGCGCCGACCCGTCCGCCTTCTACCGCGGCCTTCGCCAGAGCAACCCGGCCCCCTACGAGTTCATCATCAGCCTCGGCGAGGGCGAGCATCTCGTCGGCGCCTCGCCCGAGATGTACGTCAGGGTGAGCGGCGACCGCGTCGAGACCTGCCCCATCTCCGGCACCATCGCCCGCGGCAGCAACCCGGTCGAGGACGCCGAGGCCATCCGCACCCTCCTGTCCAGCGTCAAGGAGGAGTCGGAGCTGACCATGTGCACCGACGTCGACCGCAACGACAAGTCGCGCATCTGCGTGCCCGGCTCGGTCAAGGTCATCGGCCGCCGCCAGATCGAGCTCTACTCCCGCCTGATCCACACCGTCGACCACATCGAGGGCCGGCTGCGTCCCGAGTTCGACGCGCTCGACGCCTTCCTCACCCACATGTGGGCCGTCACGGTCACCGGCGCCCCCAAGACGTGGGCCATGCAGTTCATCGAGGACCACGAGGCCACCACCCGCCGGTGGTACGGCGGCGCCATCGGCGTCATCGGCTTCGACGGCTCCATGAACACCGGCCTGACCCTGCGCACCGCCCAGATCAAGAACGGCGTGGCCACCGTGCGGGCCGGCGCCACGCTGCTGTTCGACTCCGACCCCGAGGCCGAGGAGCGCGAGACCGAGCTGAAGGCCAGCGCCCTGCTCGGCGCCCTGGCCGCGGTCGGCCGGACCGGCGTGGCGGTCGCCGCCGAGACCAGGGAGCAGCCGGGCCACGGCATGAAGGTGCTGCTCGTCGACCACGAGGACTCCTTCGTCAACACCCTGGCCGACTATTTCCGCCAGGAGGGCGCCGTCGTGACGACGTTGCGCCACGGCTTCCCGCCCCACATGCTCGACGAGATCGCCCCCGACCTGGTGGTGCTCTCGCCCGGCCCCGGCTGGCCGACCGACTTCGGCATGTCGGCGCTGCTCGACCAGGTCTACGCCCGTGACCTGCCGGTCTTCGGCGTCTGTCTCGGCCTGCAGGCGATGGTCGAGCACGCCGGCGGCACGCTGGAGCTGCTCGACTACCCCGAGCACGGCAAGCGCGGCCGGGTCGCGCGGCTCGGGGACGGCGCGCTGCTGGAGGGGCTGCCCGAGGAGTTCACCGCGGCCCGCTACCACTCGCTGCACGCCAAGCGGCCCGGCGTCGTCGGCTTCACGCCGACCGCGCTCACGCCCGACGGCAACGTCATGGCCATCGAGGACACCGAGCGGCGGCGTTTCGCCGTGCAGTTCCACCCCGAGTCGATCCTGACCCAGGAGGGCGGCGCGGGCGCGAAGGTCATCGCCAACGTGCTGCGTCTCTGCCGTAGGTAAAACGCCCGCGGGAGCGTGCGGGGCTCCCCTAGAGTTCCCGCATGCTCCCCGCAGACCTGCCCGGCACGGTGCGCGACGCGCTGCTCGCCCCGCTCGTCGACCATCACTGTCACGGGGTGCGGCGGGACGACCTGACCAGAGCCGAGTTCGAGCTGCTGATCAACGAGGGCGGCAGCCCGGCGCCGCCCGGCACCACCCACTTCGACACGCCGTTCGGCGCGGCGGTGCGCCGCTGGTGCGCGCCGCTGCTCGACCTCGAACCGCACGCGCCGCCCGCCGTCTACCTCGCCCGCCGCGCCGAGCTGGGCGCGGGCGAGGTCAACAGGCGGCTCCTGGCGGCGGCCGGCGTGGTGGCCTTCCTGGTGGACACCGAGCCGGCCGGCGCCTGGGAGGACGGCGAGCTGCTGTCGGCCACCGAGATGGGCCGCCACGGCGGCGCCGCGGCCGACGAGCTCGTACGGATCGAGGCCGTCGAGCGCGACGTGGCCGGGACGGCGCAGATCTCCGTCGACTACCTCGACGACCTCGGCGAGGAGCTGACCGCCAGGGCCGCCAGGGCGGTCGGGTTCACGACGGTCATCGGGTCGCGCCACGGCCTCGACTTCGACCCGTCCCGGCCCAGCAGGGGCTCGGTGATCGCGGCGGTCAACCGGCGGCTGTCCGAGCCCAAGGAGCCGCTGACGGACCCCGTCCTGCTGCGCCACCTGCTGTGGATCGCGATCGACGTGGCCAGGGAGCGGGGGCTGCCCGTGCAGTTCCACACCGGCTTCAGCGGATCCGGGCCCGACCTGCACCGCAGCGACCCGGCCAGGCTGGGCGCCCTGGTCAGGGCGCTGCAACCGGCCGCCGTGCCGGTGATCCTGCTGCACTGCTACCCGTTCCACCGCCAGGCCGCCTACCTGGCCGGCCTCTACCCGCACGTCTACGTGGACGTCGGGCTCGCGCTCCCGCACACCGCCGCCGCCTCGGCCAGGGTCGTGGAGGAGCTGCTGGAGCTGGCCCCGTTCCACAAGCAGGTGTTCGGCTCCGGTTGCCACGCCGTGGCCGAGACCGGCTACCTGGGCGCGCTCTCCTACCGGCGGGCGATGGGCGCGGCGCTCAGGGCCAGGCTCGGCTCGGGGGAGTGGAGCGTCGCGGACGCGGCCAGGATCGCGCACATGATCGGCTCGGGGAACGCCCGCCGGATCTACCGGCTGTGACGTGGGGTTCCGAGGGACGCGGCGAACGGCAATCAAGATCACGCCCCTTCGACCAAACATGTATGGGCCATGTATGAAATAAGAGACATTTCCGGATTTATCGAATTGTGATTTGTCTCGCTGTCAAATCCGCTGTGATGATCAGGGCGCCGGAACCGCTTCGCCACACCAGGAGGTGTCGTGTCCTGGCGTCCCCTCACCCTTGTCGCCACCGCGTTATGCCTGGCGCTGTCCATGGCCGCGACCGCGTCGGCCGACGACCCCCCGCAGCCCGAGATCGACACCAGGGCGGGAACGCGGGCTCCCGCCGAGGTCCGCGGGCTGTCCGAGCCCGCCCGGGCGGGTGACCCGGTGGCGGCGGCCAAGGCGCACTTGTCCGACCCCCGCTACCACCTCGACCCGGCGGACCTGCGGCACCTGCGGACCGTCGTCGACGGCCAGGACGAGACCGTCAGGTTCGCCCAGAGCCACCGTGGCCTGCCTGTCTTCGGCGGCCAGTACCTCGTGCACCTCCGCACCGACGGCGACCAGCGAGAGATCACGGGCGCGGGCGGACGTTTCCACACCGAGCTCGACGTGGACCCCGAACCCACGATCACCGCACAGACGGCCGCCGGGTTGGCCCGCGCCCGTCTCATCACCGACCGCAGGGCCCGCGCCGCCACGAGGGCCGTGCCGGGCGAGCTGGTCGTGATGCCGCCGGGCAAGGGCGTGCTCGCCTGGCACGTCACGCTCACCGGCGCGGACCCGGTCAGGAAACGGCCCGTCCTGCGCGACGCGTACGTGGACGCCCACTCGGGACGGCCCCTGTTCGCGATCGACCGGCTGCACATGGAGGGGCCGGTCGTGGGCGGCGGGCGCACCGCCCACGGCGAGAGCGTCGAGCTCCACGCCTACCAGCGCGCCGACGGCCGCCACGAGCTGCGCGACAGGTCCCGTCCCATGTGGAACGGGACCACCGGTGAACTCCTCACCTACGACGCGGCGGGCGCCGACGTCCAGGGCCTCCTCAACCCCGGCGTACCGCCCGGCACCAAGCTCGCCGAGTCGCCCACCCCGGCCTTCGGCCCCGAGCACGCCGAGAGCGGCGCGGTGGACGCCCACTGGGGCGCGGGCAAGGTGTACGAGTACTACAAGGCGCTCGGCCGCGAGGGGCTCGACGGCGCGGGCGGCACCATGCACTCCGTCGTCAACGTCACCTATATGGGCGCGCCCTTCGCCAACGCCCTCTGGGACGGCACCAAGATGATCTACGGTGGCGGCGGCCCCGACTACCACTCCTTCGCCGCCGGCCTCGACGTCGTCGGGCACGAGATGACCCACGGCGTGATCACCCACAGCGCCGACCTGGTCTACCTGGGACAGTCCGGCGCGCTGAACGAGGGCCTGGCCGACTACTTCGGCAATGCCATCCAGGTCGACGCGCTCGGCATCGCGATGAGCGACCCGGAGGCCGGCCTGCTCGGCGATGCCCTGTGCAAGAACCTGCCGCCCGCCGAGTGCGCCGTCCGCGACCTCGGCGACGGCAGGAACGCCGTCAAGGACTACGTCGGCCTGACCCTCCGCCAGGACGGCGGCGGCGTGCACTTCAACTCCACGATCTTCTCCGGAGCCCTCTGGGACGTCAGGAAGAAGCTCGGCGCCGGGTTCGACAAGGTCGTCTACAAGGCGCTCACCGAGTACATGACGCCGCTGGACGACTTCACCGACGGCCGCCGCGCGGTCGAGTCGGCGGCCCGCGCCAAAGGGCTGTCCGCGCGCGACCGGCACACGATCGGGCGGGCCTTCGACCGGCACGGCATCAGGCCCGGCTGGGAGCGGCGCATCCGTACCGACTCCGAGGTCGTGATCGACGGGCTCACCGACGCCTTCGACCCGCCCGCCCTGGCCGGCGACAGGTACGTCGTGACGAACTCCACCCCCGACGCCGCCGGCCCCACCATGGTCGTCACCGGCCGCCTGCGCGGCGGCAGGCCGGCCGTCCTGTCCGACGACGGCCGGTGGAACTGGCTGCCCGCGACCGACGGCGAGCGCGCCGTCTGGGCGTCGTACGACGCCGAGGCGAACAGCTTCCAGATCCGCGCCCGCCCCCTCGACGCGAGCACGCCGTCCACGGTGCTGCACGACAGTTCCCACAACGTGCTCTCCCTCGCCGTCTCCGGTGACGCCGTGGCCTGGTCGGCCCTGGACCCGGACACGGGAGAGGCCGAACTCTGGGTGAAACGGGGCGCCGCCGACCCGGTCAGGCTCACCGCCGAGGAGGGCGTGGAGGGCTACCAGCCGTCGGCCACCGGCGGCCGGCTCGCCTACGTACGGGTCTGGTACGAGGGAACGCTGGACCACAGCACCCCCGTCGTCCACGACCTGGTCACCGGCCGGGAGACCGTGATCCCGGAGGCGCCCTCCACGGGCCCGGCCCCGTCCGTCTCGGGGGTCCCCGCACTGACCTCCCGGCACCTGCTCTGGCTCGTCGACGCCGACCGCGACGGGCGCGCGGGCATCATGCGCGCCGGCGCGGACGGCACCGGCGTGACGCCGATCGTGCCCGACGGGCCGCGGGCGCCGCAGGCCTTCTACCTGGACGCCAACGACAAGCTGGCCACCGTCGCCCACTATCCGGGCGCCTTCGACCTGGTGAACGAGAACCTGCCCAAGCTCCTGCAGATCCCCGTGGAGGGCGGTGAACCGGTGCGTTATTCCTGCAACCGGGGAGAGCAGTCCGTGTTCGCCTCCGGCGAGGGGACCCGCGTCCTGTGGCTCGACGGCACCGCCGGCGACACGGACCTGGTCACCCGCTCCAGGCCGGCGCGCCGCTGCTGACCTGGCCCGGCGCCCGTCGTCCCCCTCTCGGTGGTACGGCGGGTGCCGGGTCGCGGGCCCCGCGAAGAGGAGTCCGGCCGGTACTGTCTCCTGGTCCCCGTCTCCTGGTCCCCGTCTCCTGGTCCCCGTCTCCTGGTCCCCGTCTCCTGGTCCCCGTCTCCTGGTCCCCGTCTCCTGGCGTCCCGGCGCCCGACCGCAAGCCGCCCGATGACCTTCCTGTCGCTACGCGCCGGGCGTGACGGCTCCGCGTTCCCCTCGTTCCCCTCGTTCCCGCAGCGCGGGATCGAGATGGCCGCCGAGAAGATGGAGGAGTTGTGGCGGGGCTCATGCCCCTGACCCGCGCGGCCTTCGAGGCCGAGGGCCGCGGCTGCCCGTGAGCGCCCGCCGGTGCCGGGCTCAGGCCAGGGCGGGCAGCACATAGACCTCGGCGCCCGGCGGCAGCGCGCAGTCGAGGCTGCCCAGCCCGCGGGCGTTCTCGCCGCACACGATCATGCTGATGTGCCTGCGGATGCGGCCGTACTCGTCGCGCAGCCGCTCCTCCAGCAGCGGATGCGTGCGCCGGAGCATGTCGAGGGCCGAACCCAGGGTGGGCGGCGAGTCGCGGTCGGCGCCGACCGCGAAGACCTTGACCTCCTGCATCCCGCTCACCCACCTGCGCAGCGAGCTGGGCAGCACGAACACGACCAACATCACCGGTCTGCTCATCGGCTAGAGCACCGCCGCGCGCACGGTGAGCACGTCGGGCAGGTGCCGGCCGACCAGCGACCAGGTCTCGCCGTCGTCGCGCGAGCAGTGGACCTCGCCGTCGCGCGTGCCGAAGAACACCCCCGCCTCCGACGCGGTCATCGCGTCACGCAGCACGGTCGCGTGAACCGGCCCCTCCGGCAGGCCCGCGGAGAAGGGCTGCCACGTCTCGCCGGCGTCGTCGCTGCGGAAGACGCGGTAGCGGTGGCCGACGGGCGTGCGGTCCATGTCGGCCGTGAGCGGCAGCACGAAGATCGTGTCGGGCCGCGACGGATGGGCCACGATCGGGAACCCGAAGTCGGACGGCAGCGCCGAGCCGATGTCGTGCCAGCTGCCGCCGAAGTCGTCGCTGCGATAGACGCCGAAGTGGTGCTGCAGATAGAGCCGGTCCGGCCTGGCCGCGTCGGCGGTCACCTTGTGCACGCACTGCCCGAACTCGGGGAACTGCCTGCCCTCCGGCATGAACGGGGCGCGGATGTTCTGGTTGGTCGCCTCCCATGACAGGCCGCCGTCGGACGTGCGGTAGAAGCCGCCGGTCGAGACGGCCACCCCCATGACCGCCGGGTCGGCGGGGTGGTTGACGATCGTGTGCAGGCACAGCCCGCCGCCGCCCGGCTCCCACAGCGGGCGGTGGGGGTGCTCCCACAGGCCCTCGACGAGCCGGTAGGTGACCCCGCGATCCTCCGAGCGGAACAGCGCGCCCGGCTCGACGCCCGCCCACACCACGCCGGGCTCGGAGGGCGAGGGCGCGAGCTGCCACACCCGGGTGAGCGTGGCGCCGGTCTTCTCGGGGAAGGCGATGGGCGGCTGCTCCGCCTCCTGCCAGGTCTGCCCGAGGTCATCCGAATACATGACGGACGGACCGAAGTGGCCGTATTCGACGCCGGCCAGCAGCCGGGGGGCGCCGCCGCGCGTGTCGATGGCCACCGAGGGCACCGCGATCGTGGAGAACTGGATCGGCTGGATCTCGAACGGGCCACCGCCCGCCGAGCGGGCCAGGAACAGGCCCTTGCGGGTGCCGATCGCGAGCACTGCGTCACTCATGACACGCTCCCAAGTTCGCTTTGCGGCCATCGTGCCACGCGCCACCGACAGTTACCGAAGTCTGGGAGATTCCCGTCGCTCCTCTCCGGTCCGTTCGCGCATGACCTGGGACGTAATCGTCGCCCTTCCCTCCAAGCGCTAACGTTCCGGATATGGGAGCGATAGCCGTACATGAGGAGTCTTTTGGTGAGTTGTTGCGGTCGTGGCGGCAGCGGCGGCGAGTGAGCCAACTCGACCTCGCCATCGAGGCCGGCGTCTCCGCCCGCCACATCAGCTTCCTGGAGACCGGGCGCGCCCGGCCCAGCCGCGAGATGGTGCTGAAACTGGCCGAGGAGCTGGAGGTGCCGCTGCGGCACCGCAACAGGCTGCTGGTGTCCGCGGGGTTCGCACCGATCTACCCCGAACGCGCGGTCCGGGCTCCGGAGATGCACCTCGTACGGCAGGCGCTGGACAGGATCCTGGCCGGGCACGAGCCGTATCCGGCGCTCGTGGTGGACGCCGCCTGGACCCTGGTGGCGGCCAACAAGGCGGCCGGGGTGTTCATGGAGGGAGTGCCCGCGGAGCTGCTGTCGGAGCCGGTCAACGTGATGCGGTTGTCGCTGCACCCGGACGCTATGGGCGGGCGGCTGCTCAACCTGGCCGAGGTGCGGGCCCACCTGCTGCACCGGCTGCGCAGGCAGGCCGAGACGTCCGGCGACGGGCGCCTGGCCGAGCTCCACGACGAGCTGGCCTCCTACACCTATCCGGGCGTGGACCTGAACGTGGCGCACGTGCCGGGGCCGGGCGACATCCTGCTGCCGCTCCGCATCGCCGCCGGTGACCGGGTGCTGTCGATGTTCACCACGATCGCGACTTTCGGCACGCCGATGGACGTGACGGTCTCTGAGCTGGCCATCGAGACGTTCTGGCCCGCCGACGAGGAAACCGCCGCCACCTTCCGCTGACCCTGTCTCTTATAC
>NZ_SMKO01000196.1 GCF_004348685.1 Nonomuraea deserti
GACCACGACCCACACGATCACGGACATTCTGCGCTGGTCAGACTGGCGCCGCCGCCATCAGGCAACCGCCCGACACTGCCACTACCAGCGCAGATCCCAACCATGATCGCGATGTGTCACTGGAGTATTAGGGCGGGCCGGTCGCGGCGGACGGAGAGCCGACATGAGGCTTCTCGCGCCATTACCTGCTGGGACAGCGAAAATTATGCATCGCGTCGCCCGCCCCGTCATGTTCCAGCCGCCTCCTTTCTCGGCTCGGGAAGCAGCGGATCCTCCGCGCCGAACAGCGGCCCCGCGTACTCCAACCGCACGCCGAGGATGACCGTCGGATGCCGCCTGCGGTAGTCCGCGAAGCACCCCGACTCATCGGAGTCCATCCCCTCCATGACGTTGCAGCTGCGGCACAGCAGACCACGCACCAGCCACGTCTCATGGTCGTGATCCTTGACCAGGTACAAGCCCTGCTTGCCACAGACGGCACAGCGGCCGGCCTGCCAGATACGCAGCATCTCCCCGGCGCGCAGCGCGTCGCCCCCCAACGCCATCGCCCGCGCCGAGAGACCCGCTAGGGCCAATGCCGGTTAGTTAGGGCTGGGGCTGGCGTTTCAAGGCTTACAGAAGATCAAGACATGAGAACGGAGATCCGGTAGAACGGGTGATCTTCTACCACCATCCGTCACACACTGGATCTCCGTTGAGTGCTGAGTCTGCCAGGTCCACGCTGGCGTGCGCTATTGCTGTGGTAAATCGTCAAGTCCGAACGGCCGTGGGAGTGTTCGCGCCCGGGCATCTGGGTGAGCTGACGCAATTGGTGCCGTTCGAGATGGTCGATGCGGTGCTGGCCGAGACAGGTGGCCGTGAGCGGCGGTTACGTGATCTGCCCTCGCGGGTGGTGGTGTATCTGCTGCTGGCGGCGGGGTTGTTCGCCGAACTGGGGTACCGGCAGGTGTGGGCCCGGCCGACCTCGGGGCTGGAGGAGCCCGGTGCGGTGCCGTCGTCGTCGGCGTTGGCACAGGCCCGGCGCAGGGTCGGAGTGGCGCCGCTGAAGGCGCTGTTTGAGCTGCTGGCCGGTCCCCCGGCAGGGGCGGCGCGGTGGCGGGGCCTGCTGGTGTGCGCGCTGGATGGCACCACGATGTCGGTGCCCGACAGCGAAGCCAACCTGGCCCGCTATGGTCACCAGTCCGGTTCGCACGGCGGGTCGGGTTATCCACTGGTCCGGGTGCTGGCGGTGGTGGCCTGCGGCACCCGCGCGCTGCTCGCGGTGACGTTCGGGCCGTTCAAGACCGGCGAGATCAGCTACGCGCCGCAGGTGCTCGGCTGCCTGCGCGCGGGCATGCTACTGCTCGGCGATCGCAACTTCGCCGTGCGGCACCTGGTCACGGCGATTGCCGTCACCGGTGCGGACCTGCTGATCCGCTGCAAGAACAGCCGGGCGTCGCCCCGGCAGGCGAGGCTGCCGGACGGGTCGTTCGTCTCCACCATGGGCGGCGTCACGGTCAGGGTGATCGATGCGGAGATCGTCGTGACCCTGTCCGGCACCAGCCGCCACACGGGCCGCTACCGTCTGATCACCACGCTGACCGACCACCGGCGCTACCCCGCCCTGGACCTGGTCACCCTCTACCACCAGCGGTGGGAGATCGAAACGACCTACCTGGAGCTGAAGTCCACCACTTTGGGCGGACGGGTACTGCGCTCACGCACGCCCCAAGGCGTCGATCAGGAGATCTTCGCGCTACTGACCGCCTATCAGGCGCTACGGCTGGCGATGGCCGACGCCGCCTTGGCCCGACCGGACCTGCCAGCTGATCGGGCCAGCTTCACCATCGCCTTGCACACCGCCCGCGACCAGGTCATCCACGCGGCCGGCATAATCGCCGACAGCGTGATCGACCTCATCGGAAAGATCGGCCGGGCCGTCCTTGCCGACCCTCTGCCGGCCCGCCGCGTCCGGGCCAGCCCTCGTATCGTCAAACGCGCGATCTCCAAACACCGCGCGAAGGGCCAGGTCGACCGCACCAACTACCGGGCGGCCATCGCCATCGACGTCCTCACCGACCCCGACTCGACAACCGCCCAAAGCCCTTAACTAACCGGCATTGCGGCTAACCTCCGACCGTCCCCACTCCAGGTCCGCATCCACGGATTCTGAGTATTTCAGCGGCGCATGAAGCCGGTTTGCCGCTGGAGATCACGATCAGTTACTGCCGCCCCGGCCTGCATCGGGAACCCGCGACAGTTGATACGCGACCTCACCAGTATCAGCCCCGACATAGGCGGTCGTAACGGCGAGGTGCCCGGCACGGACCAGGGCCCCGTGGTCAGGCCGATCGCTGTAGCCCCGGTGATGAGAGCGACAGGCATCAGCTGCTCCTTCTTTGAGATCATGATCGAGCGATGCTGCGCTCGTTGTGGGTCGGCTTGCATCGCGGACCCCAGGCAGACTTCCGATTACGGCTGCTGTTCGCCACCGGCTCCGGTCAGAACGTGACGACGGCCTTGAAACGCACTTCGCCGGCGGCGGCCCTCTGATAGGCGTCGTTGACGCGCTCCAGGGGGAACAGCTCGACCATGGGCTTGACCTGGCCGCGCGCCACGATGTCGAGAGCCTCGGCGAGGTACTCCAGACCGTTGTGGGCCGAGCCGATGACCTGGTAACTGTGCGTGGTCAGCGGCAGCGCCGGCAGGATCATCTCGTCCTCGGCCAGGCCCATCAGCACGAGCTTGCCCCAGGGCCGCAGGCCGGTCATCGCGTCGATGGCGGCCGCGTGCGAGCTGCTGGTGTGCAACACGACGTCCGCACCACCGATCTCCTTGAGCGCCGCACCGTCGGTGACGACGTCCGCGGCACCGAGTTCCCGGGCGAGCGCGTGCTTGCCGGGACGGGTCACCGCGATGACGTGGTATCCCGCGGCCTTGGCGAACTGGATCGCGAAGTGGCCGATCCCGCCGACGCCGACGACGGCGACGCGGGCCCCCGGCCTGGCGCCGGCCCGGCGGATGCCGGCCCAGGTCGTGTAACCGGCGCACACGGTGGGCGCGGCGTCCTCGTAGGAGATCCCGTCCGGGAGCAGGACCGTCCCCCCGACGTCGGCGACCGCGTACTCGGCCAGGGCGCCGTCGACGTTGACGCCGGTCAGCGTCGGGCTCGCGCAGTTGCCGGCGGTGACGAAGCTGTTCGGGTGCTCCTCGCGGCAGAAGTCGCAGGCGCCGCAGCGCTTCTGCATCATGGGCAGCCCGACCCGGTCGCCGACCTTGCGCTCGGTGACGCCCGCGCCCAGCGCCACCACCTCGCCGACGCCCTCGTGACCCATCAGCAGCGGGAACTCCCGGAACGACAGAACCCCGTGGGCCATCCACAGATCGGTGCCGCAAATCCCGCACGCATGGACGCGCACCAGCACCTCGCCGGGCCCTGGCTCCGGCACGGGCCGCTCCCGCACCTCCCAAGCGGCCTTCACATCGGGGACGATGACGGCCTTCATCTGCTTCGTCATTGGCGAAATCCCTTCTCTTCCGTTCAGCGGCGGGCCGGATAGCCACGGCCCACCCACTCGGCTTCTACGGCTGTGCGCCCCTCCCGGGACACGCGTCCATGCTCGCCGCCCCCACACCGCAGTCGCATCGGCGAACATCACCTAGGAACGTCGCCTACATTTCCCAGAACTACGGGCGCACCGTCGTGACCGGCGCCTACGGCAGGTGCATGTCCCCGAGCTGGCGGCGGGAGGTGATGTCCAGCTTGCGGAAGATGTTGCGCAGGTGGGCGTCGATGGTGCGCGAGCTGAGGGAGAGCTGTGCGGCGACCTCCTTGGAGGTCGCGCCCGAGGCCACCAGCCTGGCGATGCGCAACTCCTGGGGGGTGAGCGCGTCGAAGGGCTGGGCGGACCGCTTGCGGGGGTGCTCGCCCAGCGCACGCAGCTCACTGGCGGCACGGGACGTGAAGCCGTTCGCGCCGATGTCGGAGAGCAGCGTGTCGGTGCTGAGCTGTTCGCGCGCGTCCTGGCGGCGGCCCTCGCGGCGCAGCTGTTCGCCGTAGACGAGATGGGCGCGGGCGAGGTGGGACACCGTCCCGCCGCCGGCAAGCCGCTCCAGCGCCTCGCGGTACAGCTCCTCCGCCGCCGGGCCGGTGCTGATCAGCCCTCGTGATCGCGCCGCCAGCCCGAGCGCCCACGGGGCACCGGTGGCGCGTGCCTGAGCGTCGAGCCGCTCCAGCGCCGCGGCCGCAGGCGCGGGCCGGCCGGCGCGGACGGCGGCTTCCACCACCTCCGGCAAGGACATGCCGGCGTGCACCATCTCGCCGGACTTCCGGACGCGTTCCGCGGCGGCGACCCCGCCGATCGCCCACGAAGCCCGGCGCGCCATCCCGAGTTCGTCCTGTTGTTTCATCCTCGGCACTCGTGTTTCTACGCCTGCCGTATCCGCCGATGGTTTGGTTGTTCGGCTGGTTGACGCTACTTGCGCGGGGCGACACCTCCAAGGAGGTGGCGATCTTGGTGCTGCGTCATGAGGTCGCCGTCCTGCGTCGTCAGGTCGCTTGGCCACGCCCACGCGACCGGGCGTCCGCCGATCCCGGATGAACTGCGTGAGTTGCTGATACGGCTGCCCAGAGAGAACCCACGATGGGAGCACCGGCAGATCCAGGGCGAACTGCTCGGCCTCGGCCATCAGATCGGAGAAGGCACCATCCGCCGCATCCTCACTGCGGACGCCCCGTTCACGCACCTGAGGGTCAGGGCCTGCGGATCTGGCTTGCTTGCTCCCACGAAGGGATGTCTCCTTCCCCGCCCTCAGCACAGAGTTTCACGCCTGTTTGTTACCTCTGTCCATTTGACAGGGAGAGCTGCACGGACGAGGTTTCGGCAGGCGCAGTGTCACCGCTCGGCGCGGTACTGGTCACGCCGGTCGGCTTCCTCGGGAATCTCGTGTTTGATCGCCTGTGGCTGGCGGAACTCTCGTCCCTGGTGCTTCGCCATCGCCGGGCTGGTGTCCAGTGATCGAGGGGAAGTACGGCATGGGAATTATTCCCGCAGCAGGTGTGACACGAGGGTACGTGCCCATTGGGGCGAAAGGGCCTGGTCGGTGAAGACGGCCCGGTAGTAGAGGGGGGCGAGCAGGGCCTCTACGGCGCGTTCGACGATCGGAACCTGGTTGCCCCGCGTCTGTTCCACCGACAGCGCCGTTCCTCGCAACTTCCGGAATCTCAATTCCGGAAGTAGACTCCAGGAGTGACTTCCGGAAACACAACCCCAGAGAACACACCAGCCCTCGGAACAGCTTCCGGAAACACAACCCGGTCCCGGGCCATCGCGCTCCCCGGCCCGTATGCGGCGATCCTCGACGACTACGCCGCCGCGCTCGAGCGCTCGCCGCTGGCCGACTCCAGCAAGAGCAAGTACCACTCGCGGCTGCGCGGCTACCTCGCCTGGCTCGCCGGCCAAGTCGACGCCGGCGCACTGGACGGCAATCCGCTCACCGACCCCATCGCCGCCACCGGCGCCGTGCGCGACTTCCGGCGGCACCTGAAGAACGGCCGCCGCGCCCCCAACACCATCGACACCTACCTGTCGGCTATCGACGACTTCTACGGCCGCCGCGGCCTCGGCAAGCCCCGGGCCCGGCGCGAACGCGACTCCCGCCGTACCGCACCCCGCGCCCTGGACG
This sequence comes from Nonomuraea deserti, assembly GCF_004348685.1. Classification (GTDB taxonomy): domain Bacteria; phylum Actinomycetota; class Actinomycetes; order Streptosporangiales; family Streptosporangiaceae; genus Nonomuraea; species Nonomuraea deserti. The sequence goes on from NZ_SMKO01000196.1 coordinate 5,665, forward strand.
AACGACGGGCCCGCCGCTACGTCCGCCACGTCCAACTCACCGCCGCACCGCGCGAGAAGGCGCTCGCATTGCTGCCCTACTTCTCCGGCCTGCGCATCGGCGAAGTCGTCGGCCTCGACCTGGCCGACATTCGTCTATCAGCCCGCAAAGGCGAACTGCGCATCCGCGGCAAGGGCCGCGACGGCGGCAAGATCCGTCATCTGCCCGTCCACCCCGACCTCCGCCAGGCCCTGACCGACTGGCTGACGGCCCGCGCCGGCTGGAAGGGGGCCGACAGCACCGCGGTGTTCCTCAACCAGCGCGGCAGCCGCCTGACCGACCGCGCCGCCCGCGACATCATCACCGGCCTCGGCGAAGCCTGCGGCATCAACGACGACCCCACCGAACCCTTCGGGCCGCACGTCCTGCGCCACACCTTCGCCACCCAGCTCATCCGCGACGGCAAGGACCCCATCCTGGTCGCAGAGCTCCTCGGCCACGGCTCACTCGACACCACCCGCCGCTACGCCCTCCCCACCGAAGCCGACAAGGCCGCCGCCCTGGAAGCCCTCATCACCGACCACTAACAAGCGAAGAAGCCGCAGGTCGCCACCGCTAAACTCTGCACTCAGCCTCCTCGGAGGCTAGCCCGGGAATCAGTGTCCCGCCCGCACATGGACCTGGTCTTCGAGAGCGTCGAGCTTGAGAGCGATACGGATCTGGTGGTAAATCACGGCGGTACTCCTCGGAACAGACCTGGAACGGGCCCGGTCTACCTGAAGGCATGTTTGTTGTCCTCGCACCACTCGCGGAAGGTCCGTGGCTCGGTGCCGGTGAGGTTGGTGATGTCCAGGCGACCACTGCGGCGCGGCCGGTGCGCCGGAGCTCGTTGAGGCTACGCACCGTCTGGACCATGTCCTCCGGGCTTCCGTATTCGATGCTGCGATGGGCGAACTGCTCGGGCGTGACCGGATCGAACTCGATGTCTCGCCCGAGCACGTCGGCGAGGATTTCCACCTGATCCCGCGCGGTGAGCGGGTGCGGGCCGTTGAGGATGTAGCCGTTGCCGGCGTCCCCGTCGTGGGTGAGGGCGAGCGCGGCGACCCGGGCGATGTCGTAGGGATCGACGGGTACGGCCAGGCCGGGGTCGCTCGCGTCGTGGACCCGGCCCTGATCGCGGATGGTGGGCAGCCACCACAGCGCGTTCGACATCAGAGTATGTTGGCGCGCAGGTAGGTGACCTCCAGCCCGGACCGGCGGAAGACATCGTCGCGCGCGGCGATCCGGGCCCCGATCATGGGTTTGGGCTCCAGGATGGCGCCGATCGAGGAGAGCAGCACGATCCTGTTCACGCCGGCGGACCGGGCGGCATCCACCATCTTCTGGGCCTGAGCCGGCAGCGGGGTGATCTGCCGATAGAAGACACCTTTGACGCCGTAGGCGGCCGCGACGAGGCACTCGGCTTCGTCCAGGTCACCGACGGCTAGTTCCTGTCTCGAGATGTCGCATGACCCGGCGGAAGCCTTGGGCTGACACGATGCTCAGCCTCGATCGGGACGTCGCACCGTCCGCGGGCCGTCGCGCCCTTGCCCGCGGCCATGACAAGTGCCGTCGGCTCATCTGCCACAGGCCGGACATGTGGGGCTCCTTCCACGATCAGCCGGTCGAACGCCGACTGTCTGTCATCAGGCTCGTCCAGCGGAGGCCGGGAGGCGTCGGTAGGCATCACCTACTCGCTGCGTAAGAGGGCAACACGGTTCACCCGCGAACCGCCCGCCCGGAGGCGACGCAGTCCCTGTAGCTTTGTCCTCGATCAAAGGACCGGCATCGCCAAGCCCGCGGCCAGGCGATGCCCTCGGGGGAGAGTCGGTGATGATTCGAGGTCGGCAGGCCGAGTACGTGGCCGTTCAGCGGCTGCTCACGCGGGCGCGCGGCGGGGACAGCGGCGCGCTCGTCGTGCGCGGCGAGGCCGGCATCGGCAAGACCGAGCTGCTGAGACACGCCCGCGCCACCGCGTCGGGCTTCCGGGTGGTGAACACGGCCGGCGTGGAGTCCGAGATCGGTTTCGCATTCGCCGGGCTGCACCAGCTCTGCGCGCCGCTGATGGATCGCCTCGCCGCCCTGCCCGAACCCCAGCAGGCCGCCCTAACCGTGGCGTTCGGGCAGCGTCCCGGCGAGGCGCCGGACCCGTTCCTGGTCGGGGTGGCCACGCTCGGCCTGCTGGCCGAGGCCGCGGAGGACGAGCCGCTGCTGTGCCTGGTGGACGACGCACACTGGCTGGACCTGGTCTCCGCACAGGTTTTCGCCTTCGTGGCACGGCGGGTGCAGGCCGAGCGTCTGGCGCTGGTGTTCGTACTGCGCGACCAGGTGCCCGCCTTCGAGGCTGCCAAGGTCTTCGCCGGACTGACCGAGTTACGCCTGGACGGGCTCACAGACGCCGACGCGCGGGCCCTGCTGGACTCGGCGGTCCACGCCCCGCTTGACGACAGGGTGCGCGAGCGGATCCTCGCCGAAGCGCGGGGCAACCCGCTGGCTCTGCTGGAGCTGTCCCGGCACGCCGCGCCGGCGCGGCTGGCGGGCGGGTTCGGAATGCCGGACGCGCGCAGCGTGCCCGGCCGGATCGAGGAGAGCTTCCAGCGCAGGGCGGCCGGCCTTCCCGCATCCGCACAGACGATGATGCTGATCGCGGCCGCCGATCCGGTCGGCGACGCGGCGCTGCTGTGGCGGGCGGCCGAGCACCTCGGCATCGATGCCGATGCGATCGCGCCGGCCGAAGCGGCAGGGCTGCTCGAAGTCGGCGCCACGGTGCGCTTCTCTCATCCGCTGGTGCGTTCGGCCGTCTACCGGGCCGCCGAGCCGGCCGAGCGCCGCCGCGCGCACGGCGCGCTGGCCGAGGCCACAGACGAGCGGGCCGACCCCGACCGCCGGGCCTGGCACCGAGCGCGGGCAGCTCTGGGCACCGACGAGACAGTCGCGCTGGAGCTGGAGCGCTCCGCCGGGCGGGCCGGAGCCCGCGGTGGCCTGGGCGCCGCGGCAGCGTTCCTGGAACGGGCGGCCGCCCTCACTCCCGACCCCGCCGATCGGGCCTACCGGGCCTTGTCCGCCGCGCAGGCCAAGCACGAGGCAGGCGCGTCCGACGCCGCCTTCGAGCTGCTGACCGTTGCGGTGACCGGTCCGCTGGACGGTCTGCATCGGGCCCGTGCCGAGCGGCTGCGCGCCCAGATCGAGTTCGCCCGGACGCGAAGCAGCGACGTGCCGGGGATGTTGCTCGACGCCGCCAAGACGCTCGCCCCACTGGACCCCGCCCAGTCCAGGGACACCTACCTCCAGGCCCTCGAGGCGGCCATCCACGCAGGCCCGCTCGGGCACGGCCGCGGCGTGGTGGAGGTCGCCGAGGCGGCGCGCGACGCTCCCCCGCCGGCCGGACCGCCGAGCCCGGCCGATCTCCTGCTCGACGGGCTCGTGACCAGGTTCACCCGCGGGTACGAGGCGAGCGTGCCGGGCCTGCGGCGGGCACTGCAGGCGTACCGCGACCATCTGGGCACCGACGACGCCAGCCGGCGGGGGTTGTGGGCGGCCTGCCGCGCCGCGTACATGCTGTGGGACGACGAGACCCTCTACGGGCTGACCACCCGCTTCATCCGGCTCGCCCGCGACGCCGGGGCGCTGTCCACGCTCGCCACAGCGCTCAACTTCCACTCGACCGTCCTGGTGCAGATCGGCGACCTGGCCCAGGCCGCCGGCCTGGTCGCTGACGTGGCCGCGATCTCGCAGTCGACCGGAGCCCCGCCGCTGCCGCACGACATCGTCCTGCGTGCGTATGTCGGCCGGCGGGCCGAAGCGGTGGAGCTGTTCGACGTCATGGTCCAGGAGGCGACCCGGCGAGGCGAGGGTACGGTGGTCACTCTCGCCAACTCCTCAATGTCCGTTCTGTACAACGGGTTGAGTGACTACCGCGCCGCACTGCAGGCCGCCTCGGTGACGTGCGACGCCGACGAGCTGACGCACAGCAGCGCCGCCCTGCCCGAGTTGGTCGAGGCCGCCGTCCGCGCCGGCGAGCCGTCGCGCGCCGCCGCCGCGCTGGAACGGCTCAGCTCCTGTGCCCGAGCCAGCTGCACCCCGCTGGCGCTCGGGGTGGAGGCACGCTCACGCGCGCTGACCACCACCGGATCCGCCGCCGAGGACCTGTACCGCGAGGCGATCGACCATCTGTCCAGATGCCGGTACGGGACCTTTCTCGGCCGCGCCCACCTGCTCTACGGCGAGTGGCTGCGCCGTGAGGGCCGGCGCCAGGACGCCCGAGAACAGCTCCGCACCGCTTACGAGATGTTGTCGGGCATGGGCGTGGAGGCATTCGCGGGCCGCGCCGCCCGCGAGCTGCGGGCCGCCGGCGAGCAGCCACGCAAGCGGGTGGCGCAGCCGGCCGATGCCCTGACGCCCCAGGAACTGCGCATCGCGCGGCTCGTGGCCGCCGGGGCGACCTCCAGGGAGGTCGCGGCGCAACTCTTCCTGAGCCCGCGTACCATCGACGCGCACCTGCGCAACATCTTCGGCAAGCTGGGCATCGCCTCCCGCCGCGAGCTCAGGTCCGTGCGCCTCTCGTAGCCGAGCGGGCCTACTCGAACAGCCGCCGCGGGTTCGCGACGAGAAGCGTGTCCACGTCATCGTCGGACAGCCCGCGCGCCTTCAGCGCCGGCAGGACGTCCTCGCTGATGTGCCGGAAGTGCCAGCGCGGAGCCACTCTTGCGGCGTCCTGCGGCGTGTACATTGATGGACAGCAGGAGCCTCCATCAATGCCGGACGGGTTCACATCTCTACTCGCGGGCGACCTTGGCGATCGCTACCTTGCCGGTCACGGTGCCCAGTTCCTCGACCTGAAAGTCGGCCAGCGCCTGGCGGATGCGCTCCGCGCCCGCACCGGCACGGCGAGCGTGCTCCTCAGTCTCGAACAGCGTGACGGTGACAACCGTCCCATCGTCGGCGGCGATGGCGTAGTAGGCGGCGATGCCCTCGGGCACCCTCACTTCCGCCGAACCGTCCTCGCCCGAGACCTGGCTGGCGAACTGGGTCTCGACCCTGTGCATCAGGTCGTCCATGGTGCCAGCGCCCCTGCTGTACCTGCGAATCAAGGCATTCACGAGATTAATCCTCATCCGTTGACCTATAAGTCCTCATGTGAGGATATACCATTCGTTCGATGCTAGGAAGTCATCAACAGGAGACATATGCGCGATCACGTGTTGCCGCGTCCGGGCGACCTCGGTCGAAGAGGCGCTCACGTAGGTGGTTCGTGATGTCTCCGACCGCATCCCCGAGCAGGTGGGCTCATTGCCCTACGCCGCAGCGGCGACTGGCAATGACATTGCGATGACCAGGTGCCACGGGCACGTGTTCCGCTGTCGCATCCAGGAAGCCCGAGGGCCGGTCACCCGATGGATGTGCGCTTCGCACGACAAGTCGGGGAGCACGACGTCACTGGTGCAGCGGCTCGCGTACGTCCGGATCAGGACCTGCGACGTGTTCCCGTCGAACCCGGTGTTCGGCAGCCCCGCTGGCCCGTATCTGCCGACCAGTGGGCGTGGAGATCCTTGCAACATGCCGCAAGCACCCAATCCAAACGTGGACGCCGAGGTGCCCCAGGCTTCGGGGGCACCTCGGGGAGACGAGGTTGGGGATGAATGAGGCCGATAGCGTTGTCCAGGAGCGCCGCCGGGCCGTACGTCGATCGGCTCGGCCGCCCGCTCCCGTCGTTCGCGATAAAGTCCTTATTGGGGGACTTTTTAGTCAAAGCAAGGGGATTCATAATGGACGTCGAGGTGGAGATCATGCGTAAGACGGGACGCCGCCCCGGGACCTCGACCACCCGGCAGGAGATCGTGGCCGCCGCTGCCGGCTCGTTCAGCTCCAACGGCTACGACGGCACGAGCCTACGGCAGGTCGCCATGGACGCCGGCGTCGACCCCGCACTGGTACGCAGGTTCTTCGGCGGCAAGGAGCAACTGTTCAGCGCGGTCGTCGCGGAGGTGTTCCAGCCGGACCGCACGGTCGTCACGCTGCTGGACGGCCCGCGCTCCGGCCTGGGGCGCCGGCTGCTCGGCTACGTCTTCGACCTGCTCGGCGACGTCGACTCCCCCGGCCCGCTGCTCGGCGTCATCCGCTCGGCCGCCACCAACGAACACGCCGCTTCCCAGGTCAGGGAGTTCCTGGCCGCCGACCTGCTCGTCAAGCTCGTCCGGGCCCTGGGCATGGACCACCCCGACCTGCGCGCGACGCTCACGGCCAGCCAGCTGGTCGGGCTGACGATCGCCCGCTACGCCGTACGCGCCGAGGCGCTGGTCACCGCTGATCCCGACGAGCTCGCGGATTGGGTCACGCCGACAGTGCAGCGTTATCTCACCGGGCGAGCGCCCAGGCGCTCAGCCTGAACCTACTGGTACCGCACCACGAATGCCCGGGCAGCATTCCAGCCAGCGCGACACTTCGGCGAAACTGCAAGAACATGCCGGTCCGACTCGACCCTTAACCGTGCCCGGAAGGGGTGGTCGGCCAAGACCTCCTCCAGCGCCTCCAAGGCCGCAACGGCCCTGATGATCCCCATCTCCCCGGTGAACCGCACAGCATCGCGGAGGTCCTCGGCACCGGCCACCTTCAATGCCAGCTCAACCTGCCGGCGGAACGACCACCCCAGCTCACGCTGAACCACCGTGGCCTCATAAGCCGCGGCGGCCTCGGCGTCACGGAAGACCATGATGGCATCACCGTCCCAGCGCCGTGTCGACGGCGCTGTAGAGGACCGATCCCACGTGCTCCGGGATGCGGCCGGCGAACTCGGCGTCCACATGCTCGACCATTTTCGTGATCGCGTCGGGATACGCGGTAGTGCCGGACGATCGTGTACATAACACGTCCCTTACGTCGCTTCTGTCAACCACCACCATCTGTCCTCGTATGATGACTTTCAAGTCTTCCCTTGACGACTTGATCATGGGCCTCGACAGTGACTCGCACGCGCGCCGGGCGGCTGGGAATCCCCTCGATCCTCTACCGGGCGGGGTGGATTACAAGATCGAACCCGCCCGGCTGCGCCTTCTCGACGAGGCCGGCGAAGTGCATGGCGCTCATCTGAATGAGCTGGCCGAGGTTGTCGGTGATGACCACCTGTTGCTCAGGAGCGGCATCAGAAGCGAGGTGGACCTCCGGACAGCCGCATCTGGCATAGCAGCTGCCGCACACGGTGCCGAGGTAGGTCAGCGGGTCGGCCATGGTCACCTTCCTTGGTGCGTTGTGAACAGCTCGTTTGATGTGGTCACCGCTGAAGCCACGGCGATGTGCGGACGTCCGGTGATGGGGTGCGGGCCGACGTGGGCGCGCACGCCGAAGACCTCCTCGATGAAGGCGGGGGTCAGCACCTCCAGGGGCGGGCCGTGTCCGGCGACGCGGCCGTCGCGGAGCACGACGACCCGGTCGGCGTAGGCGGCGGCCTGGTCCAGGTCATGCAGGGCGGCCAGCAGCGTGAGCCCCAGGGAGCGGATCAGGTCGAGCAGCAGGAGCTGGGACCCGACGTCCAGGTGATTGGTCGGCTCGTCGAGGACAAGGAGGGGAGCTTCCTGCGCCAACGCGCGGGCGAGCAGGACGCGTTGCCGTTCGCCGCCGGACAGGGTGGTCATCAGCCGGTCGGCGGCCCATTCCATGCCGACTCGTCCGAGAGCGGTGACGACCGCCGCCCGGTCGGCGGCGGTCTCGCGGTCGAGCGGTCGCCTGTGGCTGTGACGACCGGCGGCGACGACTTCGGCCGCCGAGAAGCCCTCGCCGGCCTTGCCGTGCTGGGGAAGGATCGCGCGGTGGCGGGCGGCCTGGCGCGGCCGCATCCGCCACAGGTCCTGCCCGTCCAGCCGGATGACGCCCGCCGAGGGGCGCAGAGATCGATAGACGGTACGCAGCAGCGTGGACTTGCCGCTGCCGTTCGGGCCGACGAGCGCCACGAACTCGCCCGGCCCGACGGTCAGGGTGATGTCCTCGACAATGGGACGGGCGTCGATGCGGGCGCTGACGCCGGTGAGGTCAAGCCGCATGGCCGCCTCCCTTCGCGCGGCGGCGCAGCAGCCACAGGAAGAACGGCACGCCGAGCCCGGTGGTGAAGATCCCTACCGGCAGCTCGTTCGGCCGATCCGCGACGCGGGCGGCCAGGTCCACCAGCACCAGGAACAGCGCGCCTGCCAGCAGCGACACCGGCAGTACCCGCCGATGGTCGGCGCCGACGACGAACCTGACCATATGCGGGATCATCAACCCGATGAAGCCGATGCCGCCGACGACGCTCACCACAGTGGCTGTCAGCAGCGACCCCGCGACCAACAGCCCGATCCGCAGGGCAGCCACCGGCACGCCGATGGCGATGGCAGCCTCCTCACCCGCCATGAGCGCGTTGAGCGCCCGCGCCTGCAGCGCCAGCCAGGCCATGCAGGAGACGATGAGCAGCGCGGGAACGCCCAGGTCGGACCAGGAGGCGCCGGCGACGCTGCCCATCAGCCAGAACATCATGCCCTGCAGCTCGGTGGGGTTGAGCTGGAGCTGGACGAAGGTGGTGGCCGCGGCGCACAGGTAGCCGACGGCGACTCCGGTCAGTACCAGCCAGGAGTCCAGCAGCCGCCCGGAGCGCTGGGACAACAAGTAGACCAGCAGCGCCGAGAGGATAGCGGCGGCGAAGGCGGCGCCGGTCACGCCGAACGCGCCCGCCAGCGCGGTGCTGCCGAGGGCCGGGACGAGGACGGCTCCGAGTGACGCGGCCGAGGACACGCCCAGCACGTACGGGTCGGCAAGCGGATTGCGTACCAGGGCCTGCAAGGCGACCCCGGCCACCGACAGGCCCGCGCCGGCGAGCGCGGCCAGCAGCGCCCGCGGGGTGCGGATCTCCCAGACGACCTGGCTGAACAGCGGGTCGGCCTGCCCGCCGCGTCCGGTGAGGTGTGCCCCCACCACGCCCCAGACCTGGCCGAGGGGGAGGTTGACCGAGCCGATGGAGATGCCGACCACCAGGGCCGCCATCAGCCCGGCGACCAGGGCGGCCAGCAGCAGCCCGGTCGCGGGGCCGGAGATCGGATGCGGTCGGCGGGACGGCTCGGTCCGCCGCGGGAGTGTCAGGGTGTCAGTCACCGGGGTGGACCACCTTGGAGATCTTCTCCACCGCCCAGGCGTTGAGCGGCCCCAGGTAGACGCCGTCCGAGACCACCGTGTAGGCCTTGGATTGCGACGCCGCCCAGTGCGGGTAGGCCGCGAAGATCTTGGCCGCCTCCTCGTCACCCTTCTCACCGGACGTGAACAGCCCGACGACCAGGACGTCCACCTGGGCGGTGGCGAGCTGCTCCTTGTTGAGAGTGCGGGTCATGTCGGAGGTCTGGCCGGCGAAGGCGTTGACGCCGCCGGCCGCCCTGACGACATCGTCGTAGATGCCGCCGGTCATCACGGCGGGCAGGCCGTTGGCGTTCATCATGGCCATGCCGGGATAGGCGATGAGCACCTTCTTCGCGGGCAGGCCGGCGACGCGCTGCCGTACCGTCTCCACGCGGCCGCGCAGCTCTCCGATCAGGTCGAGCGCGCGCTGCTGGACGTCGAAGACCCGTCCCAGCAGGCTGATGAACTCCAGCGAGCTGTTGATCGACTGGTTGCGGTAGGCACGCTGCTCCTGCTCGGTCGCCTCGGGCTTGCCCATCGCGCAGTTGACCGGGTTGACCAGCGAGGTGATGCCGGCCGCGGCCAACTGCTCGCGGGTGGCGAAGCCCTTCTTGGCGTCGAACCCGCCGGACCAGGTCGACACCACGAGATCGGGCTTGAGCTTGAGCACCTGCTCGGCGGGCACGTCGAAGTTCTTGTTCATGGTCAGCCCGGCGGTCGGCAGCGCCTTGACCTTGTCGATCATGGATGGGTCGTCGGAGACGCCGTAGCTCTGGGCGTTGGCCAGGACGGTCTTCTCCAGGCCGAGCAGGATGAAGCTCTCCACCTCGCCGACGCTGGTGCCGTTGAGGATCAGCACGCGCTGAGGCGCCTGGGCGAAGGTGACCTTCATGCCGCAGTTGTCGAAGGCCAGGGGATAGCTGGTCCGGGCGGCGGGTGCCGAGGTGGCGACGTCGGTGGCCGCGCCGGCGGTGCCGCGATCCGCGGCGGCACCGCATCCGGTGACCGTCAAGGCCACGAAACTGGCCATGACGGCGGCGAAACGAGAAGTCTTCATGAAGTACGTGCTCTCTGTGGGTCGAATCCGAGGTGCGCACGCCACAAACGGCCATCAGTGTGGCCGGTGCGGCAACAGTAGGACCCGCAGGCAGCACGAGTGATCATGGCGAGGACGCGCCGGGGCAGCGGAGTGCCGCTGACGCTCAGAGCGTCGGCGCGGTTGTACGGCCGAGCCTGACCGGCGGGCTCGGCATCACCAGATCACGCGACCACTGCGGGCCGGACCTGGCCTCCAGGAGGTCCCCTGAGCACGAGGACGTATCGCAGGAACAGCCGGATGCGCTCGGTCTCGGCCCGGCGCGCATGCGTGAACGATCGCGATGGGGCGGTGATCACTCCGGCTGCCAGGAAGCACAGCACCAGCAGCGGGCGCAGCACCCATCCGGCCAGCTGCCGCACAAGGGAGCACAGGGCTTCCTCCAGCCATCGCAGCCACACAGAGGTGAGCAGCACGCTCGCCGCATGCACCAGCAGCATCCCGAACCCTGGGGACGCGGCGGGATGCGCATGGACCATGACGTCCATGCCCGCATGATGCGCTGCCGCATGCCGCTCCGCGCTCAGTGCGAGGAGCGTGTGCAGGATCACCTGCGACGCGGCCGTCGCGGGCAAAATGGAGGCGAGAGTGCGCTCGCGTCCGGTCAGGGCCAGCGCGGGCAGCAGGAGGAGCAGGAAACCGCCCAGCGCCGCCGTCTGGTCGAAGGAACCTCCTCCAACCAGGTGTCCGAGCGTGGCCAGGACGGCGCACGTGGCGGCGAAACTCGCCGCGCGCACCCACCTCACCACCGAGAACGGACCCATCGTGGCCGAATCCTCCCACACGGCTGCCGAGCTCTGTGCTCCGGACATACCGCCTCGACGTCCGGGGACGCAGTAACCCCCTAGCGATCGCGTTCGCCGTCCTGCACCTCACCGGATTTGCGGCCACGTTCCTGGTGAGTGCGGCCTTTCTCTCGCGGCTTCCTCGCGCCGTCGCCGCGCAGCGCCTGGCGGGCTACTGGCCAGCATCAAGGGAGGTCTCGCGGAAGTCACCAGGCGATCGTGACTGTTGATGCCGGTCATCCATGTGGCGTTGACCACCCTGATCGTGGTCGCGCCGTTCCTGGTACTCGGCCCGTATGTGACAGACGAGCAGTCGGCAGCCGTCAATGTCCGGATTTGTGGGCTAGTGGTCCTTGTGGACTTTTCTGGGGGCGGCGAAGCTGGTGGGGTGCGAGATGTGATCGTGGCCGTCTATGACGGAGTGGTGCTGCTGGACGTGGCCGGACCGTTGCAGGTTCTGCATGGGTCCGGCGGCTACCGGATCCGGCTTGCTTCGGTCGACGGGCGGTCCGTGCACACGGATATCGGTGTGCCTCTAGGGAGCGACCTGGCTTTGGGCGATGTCGAGGGCCCGGTCGACACGTTGCTGATACCGGGTTACGCGTACCCCGATGGCGACCGCCCTGCCGCGGCGTTCCTGGACGGGCTGCGCGACATCGGCCGTCGCGCGCGTCGGGTGGCATCGGTGTGCACGGGCGCACTGCTGCTGGCGGAGACGGGTCTGCTCGATGGGCGGCGAGCCACGACACACTGGGCCGCCTGCGCTGATCTGGCGTCCCGGTTTCCGCGGGTCGCCGTGGAACCCGATGCCATCTACGTTCGTGACGGGTTGGTGATGACCTCGGCCGGTGTCACCGCCGGAATCGATCTGGCGCTCGCCCTCGTCGAGGAGGACCACGGTCCGGACATCGCGCGGACGGTGGCCAAATACTTGGTCGTGTTCCTGCAACGCCCAGGCGGCCAGTCGCAGTTCAGCGTTCGCGGGGCCATCGCCACGCCACGCCACGCCGCGTTGCGCCGGCTCCTGGACGCGGTCGTGGCCGAACCGGCGGCGAACCACAGTCTCGCCACGATGGCGGCGCGTGCTGCGGTGAGCGAGCGTCATCTGACTCGGCTGTTCCGTCGCGAGGTCGGGCTCACTCCCGGTCAGTACGTCGAGCGGGTCCGGGTGGAGGCGGCACAGGTCCTCCTGGAGACCAGTGCCGTCGGCGTGGCCTCGGTCGCCCGCAGTTGTGGTTTCGGGTCCGACGAGACGATGCGCCGGGCGTTCCTGCAGGTTCTGGGCACGACTCCGACCGCTTATCGCCAACGCTTCCGCACATCCCACGCCATCTCGTTCGTCAAATGACGTGACTGTCTCAAGGAGACCGTATGAGCTCGTTCCTGCCTCGCCGGACGCTACTCGGAACCGGCCTGGCCGGCGCAGTGGGCCTAGCGGTCGGCACGCCTTCCGCTTCAGCCGCCAACACCGGCGATCAGTACGCCGACCACTCCTTTCCCACCACGCGTATCGCCCGGGCGGCCCACCGGCTGGTGACGGACGCACAGGAGCCGTACCTGCGCAATCACAGCCTGCGCAGCTTCCTGTTCGGACGAGCTGCCGCCGCCCAGGCCGGACGCCGACCGGGCCGGGACTACGACGCCGAAGTCATGTTCCTCATTTGCGTGCTGCACGACATGGGGCTGACCGAACGCGCCGACACCGGCCAGCGGTTCGAAATCGACGGGGCCGACTTCGCCGCCCGGTTCCTGGAGAAGCACGGCATCACCGATGGCCGCGTCGACACCGTCTGGGACGGCATCGCCTTGCACACCTCCTACGGTCTCCACCAATCGCCGGTGTTCGCCCGGCGCCGCCCGCCGGAGATCGCGATCGCCCAGGACGGCATCGGCATCGACCTGACCGGCGGGCCCGACCAACTGCCCGCCGGATATGCCGATCGCGTGCACGCCGTCTACCCCCGTCACGGTGGCGCCCGCGCTCTGACCGACGCCGTCATCACGCAGGGCCTCGCCGATCCGCGCAAGGCGCCGCCCATGACCCTCCCCGGCGAGATCCTGCATCAGCGGCACCCTGAGGCTCCCTACATCACCTGGGAGGGCTTCCTCGACGCCAGCGGCTGGGACGACTGACGGCACGTCTCTGCCCATCGAGCCGCTGCCGTTGTCCGATCCCATGACCGAACGTGGCTGCTTCGGATCGACGTAGTCATCCTTCAGGTGAACGCACAACACCATGCGCACGATGAGCATCCCAGCTGATCCATCGGCAGTGGGCTCACCCCTCGTGCTGGTCACGTGCATGATTTCGCTACCCCGACCTCCTTCAGAGCCTGATGCTTGCGTGCTGAGCTTCAGGCACTCTGAAGGTTAGAGAGAGAACCCATGGAGTATTTGTTGCTGTCGGTGCATGTCGTGGCCGGCATCGTGTTCGTCGGAGGCTCGGCAGTCGCGACGAGCCTGTTTCCCCGCTACGTCCCGCTCATCGCCGGCGTTCCGGTCGGCGGGGCCACGTCGGACGCCCCTGGCACCCCGCCGTCCGAAACACGGCAAGGGACGGATGAGCGCAACCGCGCTGTGGCCGTCTCCCTGCACCGCATCACCCGTGGCTATAGCGCGTTGGGCCTGATCGTGCCGGCTGCCGGTATCGTCCTGGGCTTCGTCCAAGGCCGCAGTGGCGAGATCTGGATCACCCTTGCCATGGTCCTCACCGCCGCCGCGGGCCTCCTGCTGGCGCTGCAGATCTATCCGCGCCAGCGCGACGCGCTCGCCGAACCCGGCGACCGCGACCGCTTGCGCACGCTGTCCATGCTCGCCGGCCTCTACAACGTGCTGTGGGTGGTCGTCGTTGTTCTGATGATCGTCCGTCCGGGTTCGGCCGAGGGGGCGTGATCTGGAGTGCGTACGCTGCGGATCGCGGCCGTCGTTGAGGCCGTCTCCTTGATGGTCCTGCTGGTCAACCTGTTCGCCACCCACATCGAAGCGATCTCCTCCCTCGTCGGTCCGCTGCACGGCGCGGCCTACCTCGTCGTCATTACGGCCACGCTGCTTTCGGCCACAGCCTCATCCGGCGTCCGCTGGCGTGCCGCCATCCCCGCCATCGGCGGACTACTCGCGCTGTGGCAACTCCGTGACCGTTCCCGAGCGAACCATCTCTGACCGGCAGCCCGAGCGGACCGACGTGAACGCCCGCATCGCGCCGACCACCTTCGACCGGCGGCTCGGGGAGCGGTCCCGCTGAGCCGGCTCCTCGGGTCGCGCATGACCATACCATACCGTATGGTACGGTGCTGATCGTGCCTATTTCGCGGCCCCAGGAGCATCATGTTCGCCCTCCCCGATCCGATCTGGCCCGTCGCCGTCCTCGCCGTCATTCAGGCCGGCGACGGGGCCATGTGCGTCAAACCACTGCCCTTCATCGCCACCTGCTTCGAGAACGTGAACTTTCCGAGACACCTGTGGTGGCTGACGCCGCCGATCAAATTCGCCGCGGCGGCCGGGCTGGCACTCGGCATCTGGGTTCCGTACCTCGCCGCCGTGACCTGCGCAGCCGTCGTGCTCTACTTCGTGGTCGCCATCGTGATGCACGTCGTCGCGAAGGACTTCGGACGCAACCTCTACCTCAACGCCACCGCCATGCTGCTGATCTCAGTCGGGACCGGCGTCTACAGCTTCCTGGCATGACGGTTCCGCCCCGCCACGGGTGTCGTACACCGTGTGCTAGGTTCGCCGCGTGAGCGC
>NZ_SMKO01000197.1 GCF_004348685.1 Nonomuraea deserti
GTGGCTTGGAGCGGGGTGGGGACACGGGACGGGGTGGTGGCGTGGGCCGGAGTGGTGGCACCGGCCGGAGCGCTGTCGCGGGGCGGGGTCAAATGCCGTGCCCCCTGTGGTGGAGCGCGGCGAGGACGGTGGGTGCGGAGACGAGACCGGCCGCCACGGCGAGCGCGATGGGCGCGCGCGGCTCGCCCAGCCGGGCCGCGAACGTGCGCAGCGCCCAGCGGGCGGCCTCGCGGCGGTGCCCGAGCGCGGCGTGGCTGAAGGCGAGCTGGCCGTAGACCCGCGCCGCGCCACGAGGGTCTTCAACGAGTGCGGGGTGGCGGGCGAGCATCCAGCCGAGCCCGGCGATGCGGTCGGCCCAGCGCGTGGCGTAGTGGGATCCGCCCCACCGCACCCGGACCAGCGGCCGGTCGACCTGCACGATCGGCCGGCGCCTGGCGGCGCGCAGGGCGAGGTCCCAGTCTTCGTTCTGCCCGGCGGGGGCGGTCTCGTCCACCCACAACGAGCCGCGCTCGAACAGGAACGTCGACGAGTGCACCATCACCATCCGCGAACGGACCAGGTCGCCGGCCGTCACCGTCGAGGCGCCGGCGAGGCGGGTCACCCGGCGGCCGGCGTGTTCGACCTCGATGCCGCAGCTGGCGAACTCGCCGCCGTCACCCAGTGCCCGCACCTGCGCGGTGAGCTTGCCGGGCAGCCACACGTCGTCGTCGTCGCAGAACGCGACGAGGTCGGTGTCGCACGCCGCGATGCCGGTGTTGCGCGCGCCGGGGAGCCCGGGGGTGAGCGTGTTGGGCAGGACCCTGAGCCGGTGAGAGCCCACGTCGGCCACCTGCTCGGCGATGTCGCGGACCGCGGCGGCCGGCTCGGCGTCAGGGGTGTCGGCCACCACGACCACGGAGAGCCCGCCGGAATGGTGCTGGGCGAGGACCGCCTCCACGGCCTCGCGCAGCTGGGCGGGGCGGTTGCCGCGGGTCGGGATGACCACGCCGACGGATCGTGTCATGCCGCGCTCCGATAGCCGTACCGGGCTCTGAGCGGCCAGGTGAGAGCGTCGACGGCGCGCCGGTCGCGGCCCGCCAGCCCTGACATCCACGCGTCGTCGCGCCGCAGCTCCACCCGCCCCACGTGGAAGCGCATCGGGTTGCCGGAAGCCGTGTGGGAGGGGCCGAGCCAGGCGGTCGAGCCGTCGACGAACGGCAGCTCCGCCGCAGCCAGGCCGAGGCCGCGGGCCAGCCGGGTGAGCGTGGCCACGGGCGCGGCGACGAGGTCTTCGTAGCGGACGCGGATCACCCGCGCCCCGCGCGCGGCGAGCAGCTCGATTGCGGCGTTCTGGGCCGTCCAGTGGACGGCGGTCCTGGCGGGGCTCCAGCGGGTCATGGGACGCCCGTCCTCGGGGCGCTCGACGCTCCTGCCCCAGGAGTGGGCGACGGCGCGCGGGTCACGGACCACGTGGACGATCGACACGTTCACGCCCGCGGCGACCAGGCAACACGCCAGGGACGCGTGCTTGCTGGAGTCGACCACGACCGGCGCGCCCGCGGCGGCGTAGAGCGTTCGGTACGCCCGCGCGTATTCGGCCAGGTCGGGATGGGCGATGCGCGGGATCCTGCGGGTGCGGTCGACCCGGCGCCTCAGCGTCAGGACCCTTCCGGCCACTGACGTGGTCCAACCACCGAACGCCCGCTCCCCGACCGCGCGCCAGAAGGCGCAGGCCGGGAAGGCCGCACCGCACCCGCAGAGCTCCTGCGCGAGGACGCCCCTCTCCCAGAGGTGCACCACCTCTCCCAGCGCCACCACGCCGGGCAGCTCGCCCAGGAGCCTTTCCAGCAGCGTGGTGCCGCTGCGGCCGAGGCCTCCCAGGTAGATGACCCGGGTGGGTGGGTGGTCGGTCAAGGAAAAGGGCCTTCGCGTCGCCAACACGGAACGCGAAGACCCTAGCGCGGAGCGTAATCAGACGGTCACGGATTCGCCAAAAGATCTACCTCAGTGGGCGTCCATGACCATGCCGGCGGCGACCGTGCCGTTCGTGGCCTCGTCGACGAGGATGAACCCGCCGGTCGTCCGGTTGCGGGAGTAGTCGTCCACGAACAGCGGCTGGGTGATCCGCAGCGACACCCGCCCGATCTCGTTGAGGCCGAGCGACGTGGCCTCTTCGTCCCGGTGCAGGGTGTTGACGTCGAGCCGGTAGTGCAGGTCGCGCACCAGGGCGCGCGCCGTACGGGTGGTGTGCTTGATCGTCAGCTTGGTGCGCGGCGTCAGCTTGACGCCGTCGGCCATCCAGCAGATCATCGCCTCCAGCTCCTGCGCGACGCTGGGCTGGTTGTTGGGCCTGGCGATCATGTCGCCGCGCGAGATGTCGAGGTCGTCCTCGAAGCGCAGCGTCACCGACATGGGCGAGAACGCCTCCTCCACAGGACCGTCGAACGTGTCGATCGACGCGATCCGCGTGGTGAGACCGGAGGGCAGGTGCATCACCTCGTCGCCCGGCTTGAGCACGCCGCCCGCCACCTGGCCGGCGTAGCCGCGGTAGTCGTGGAAGGCGTGGTCGGTGGCCCGCTGCGGGCGGATCACGTATTGGACGGGGAAGCGCACGTCGGTCAGGTTGCGGTCGGAGGCGATGTGGACGTTCTCCAGGTGGTGCAGCAGCGACGTGCCGAGATACCAGGGCATGTTCTCGGAGCGGGAGACCACGTTGTCGCCGTTGAGCGCGGAGATCGGGATGAAGGTGAGGTCGCCGACGTTCAGCTTGGACGCGAACGACGTGAACTCCTCCCTGATCTCCTCGAACCGCTCCTGGGAGTAGTCGACCAGGTCCATCTTGTTGACGGCGAGCACCAGGTGCGGCACGCGCAGCAGCGAGGCCAGGAACGCGTGGCGCCGCGACTGCTCCAGCACCCCCTTGCGGGCGTCGATGAGGATGATCGCCAGGTCGGCCGTGGAGGCGCCGGTGACCATGTTGCGGGTGTACTGGATGTGCCCGGGCGTGTCGGCGATGATGAACTTACGGCGCGGCGTCGCGAAATAGCGATATGCCACGTCGATCGTGATGCCCTGCTCACGCTCGGCCCGCAGCCCGTCGGTCAGCAGCGACAGGTCGGTGTATTCGGTGCCGCGGTCGCGCGAGGTGCGCTCGACGGCCTCCAGCTGGTCCTCGAAGATCGCCTTGGAGTCGTAGAGCAACCGTCCGATGAGAGTGGACTTGCCGTCGTCGACGCTCCCCGCAGTGGCAAAGCGAAGAATGTCCATCAGAAGTAGCCCTCTCTCTTCCTGTCCTCCATGGCGGCCTCGGACGAGCGGTCGTCGGCCCTGGTGGCGCCGCGCTCGGTGATCCTGGTGACCGCGATCTCCTCGATGATCTCCTCGACCGTGGTGGCCGGGGACTGCACGGCGCCCGTGCAGGTCATGTCGCCCACGGTGCGGTAGCGCACCACCGCCTCGAACAGCGGCTCGTCGTCGCCGCGCTGGACGACGTCGGCGTCGGGCAGCAGCATGCCGTCGCGCTCGAACACCTTGCGGGTGTGGGCGAAATAGATGGAGGGGATCTCGATGCCCTCGCGCCGGATGTAGTCCCAGACGTCGAGCTCGGTCCAGTTGGACAGCGGGAAGACGCGGATGTGCTCGCCCTTGCGGATGCGGGCGTTGTAGAGGTTCCACAGCTCGGGACGCTGGTTCTTCGGATCCCACTGGCCGAAGTCGTCGCGGAAGGAGAACACCCGCTCCTTGGCCCTGGCCTTCTCCTCGTCGCGCCTGGCTCCGCCGAACACGGCGTCGAACTCGTGCGCCTCGATCGCGTCGAGCAGCGTGGTGGTCTGCAGGCGGTTGCGCGAGGCCCGCCGGCCCGTCTGCTCGACCACCCGGCCCTGGTCGATCGACTCCTGCACGCTGGCCACGATCAGGCGCGCGCCGAGCTCGGCCGTGCGGCGGTCGCGGAACTCGATGACCTCGTCGAAGTTGTGGCCGGTGTCGACGTGCATGAGCGGGAACGGGATGGGTGCGGGCCAGAACGCCTTCTCCGCGATGCGGAGCATGACGATCGAGTCCTTGCCTCCGGAGAAGAGCAGACATGGGCGCTCGAATTCGGCGGCCACCTCACGCATGATGTGAATGGCCTCTGCCTCGAGCACGTCGAGCTGCGACGTCGTGTAGTCGCGCTGGAGCATGGAAGCTTCCTCCGGAGGTCAGCGGTGCAGGTCCCGGATCCCGGCGAGCAGGGATGCCGCCAGCTCGGGTAGGGAAACCAGGATATCGGGTAGGGACGGGTCGGCTTGGTTGTAGATCAGCTCGGAGCCGTCGATGCGGCTCGCGTGCACCCCTGCGGCCAGGGCGACGGCGACCGGCGCGGCGGAATCCCACTCGTACTGGCCCCCGGCGTGTACGTACGCCTCGACCTCGCCGGTGAGCACCGCCGAGATCTTCGCCCCCGCCGACCCGATCGGCACGAGATCGGCGCCGACCAGGTAGGCCAGCTTCTGGACGAACTCGGGCGGCCGAGTGCGGCTCACCGCGATGCGGAAACGCCCCTTCACGTGGGCGGGAGGCTTGGGCGGGTCGGCGGTCGTCAGCGTACGGCCCTGGGCGGGCAGCGCGACGGCGCCCGCGGTCAGCTTGCCGCGCTCCCACAGGGCCACGTGCACGGCCCAGTCGGACCGCTCCGGCTCCGAGAACTCGCGGGTGCCGTCCAGGGGATCGACGATCCAGACCCGCTCGGCGGCGAGCCGGCGCGGGTCGAGCCGTTCCTCTCGGGTGGCCTCCTCCGACAACACGCAGTCGCTCGGCCGCAGCCGGGACAGCGACTCCATCAGCAGGACGTGGGCGGCGCGATCGCCCTCGGCCCGCAGCGCGGCGGGGTCGTCGAACCCGGTGCGCTCGCGGACCCTCAGCAGCCGCTCGCCGGCCTCGGTGGCCAGGTCAGCGGCGAGGGCGTGATCGTCGCGAATCGTCATCAATAAGCTCCTTGCCCGCGGGCGACGGCTGACCAAGTCTTCCACAGGATCTGGAGGTCCAGAGTGAGGGACCAGTTCTCGACGTAACGCAGGTCTAGACGGACGGATTCCTCCCACGATAGGTCAGATCTACCGTTGACCTGCCACAGCCCGGTCAGCCCAGGGCGTACGAGGAGTCTTCTGCGCACGTCGTCACCGTAGCGCGCCACCTCCTCGGGCAGCGGCGGGCGGGGGCCGACGAGCGACATGTGACCGCGTACGACGTTGATGAGCTGGGGCAGCTCGTCGAGCGAGTGGCGGCGCATCAGCGCGCCGAGCGGCGTGACACGCGGATCGTTGCGCATCTTGAACAGCAGCCCGTCGCGGTCGCTGACCAGGGTGATCTTCTGCCGCTCCGCACCGCGCCTCATGGTGCGGAACTTCACGATGGTGAACAGCTTCCCGCCCTTGCCGACCCGGGTCTGCCGGAACAGCGCGGGCCCCGGGCTCGTCACGCGGACGGCGATCGCCAGCATCACCAGAGCGGGCGCCAGCAGCAGGAGCAGCGCGACCGCGACCAGCCGGTCGAAGACGTTCTTGACCAGTTGCCTGGCCCCGGTGAGCTCGGGATGCTCCACGTGCAGCAGCGGCAGCCCGGCGACGGGCCTGATCGTGGTGCGCGGGCCGGCGACGTCCATCAGCGCGGGGGCCACCACGAGCTCGGTGTGGGTGCGCTCCAGCCGCCAGGCCAGCCGCCGCAGCGCCTGGCCGTCCATCTCGGGGCAGGCGAGCACGGCCACGGTGTCGGCGGTGTACTGGCCGACCGCGATCGGCACGTCGCTGAAGTCGCCGGCGACCGGCACCTCGCCCACGTTCTCGCCTGCGCGGCCGCCGGGCAGGCAGGCCGCCACGACGTCCATGCCGTGGTGGCGTTCCCTGCGGAAGAGCCGTACCAGCTCGGCGATCGCGACCGGGTGGCCGACCGCGACCACCCGGCGCATGCACTCGCCCGCCGCCCTGCGCCGGTGCAGCGAGCGCCGCAGAACGTACCGGAGCACCAGCGTGAAGAGAGTGACCAGGGGCAGCGCCAGCACGACGTAGCCGCGGGCGACGTCGGTCTTGGTCACGTAGGAGCCGATGGCGGTGCCCGCGGTCAGCGCCACGCCCGCCTGCAGGATCCTGCGGAACTCCTCGGAGCCGACGCCCAGCATGCGCGGCTCGTAAGCCCTGTTGAGCGCCACCGCGCAGCACCACACCACCGGCAGAGCCAGGCTGACCAGGAGGTACGGCAGCACGTAGGGGGTGAGCCCGCCGAACCTGACCGTGAAGGCGATCGTGGCCGCGGCGCCCGCCCCGCACAGGTCGGCGAGCACGGCGCGCAGCCGGTAGGAGCGCACCCAGGAGGGCACGCGCGGCCCGGCCCTCCAGGAGACGGCATGACCGTTCCCGGCGACGGCCATGAGCCCTTCACCGTGCACACGTGCCTCCCCGGTGACCATTCCCGTACGGACAGTCACAGATCGTAGCGGCGGGGAAAGCGGGGAACCGGCGAACGACTCTATGCGGCGATCAGCGAGGTGGGCCGGAAATGTGCAGATCAGCCCGGTGGAAGTCGTTCTGGGTGACCTCGAGGCCTCGGGTCATCAGCGACTCCACCACGTCGGCCGCCCGGTCGACGAGGAAGGGCAGGTCTTTGCGCTCGGCGGTGGCGAAGTCTCTGAGCACGTAAGCGGCGGGGTCCATGCGGCCGGGCGGGCGGCCGATGCCGAAGCGCACCCGCAGGTAGTCGCGGGTGCCGAGGACCTTGGTGATCGACTTGAGGCCGTTGTGGCCGTTGTCGCCGCCGCCGAGCTTCGCCCGCAGCGCGCCGTAGGGGACGTCGAGCTCGTCGTGGACGACGATCAGCCGCTCGGGGCCGATCTTGTAGAAGTCGGAGAGCGCCTTGACGGGCCCGCCGGAGAGGTTCATGTAGGTCAGGGGCTTGGCGAGGATGGCCTCGCGGGTCTCGCAGATCTCGGCCCGGCTTTTGTGCGCCTTGAACCGCCCGCCGGCCCTGGAGGCCAGCTCGTCGAGCACCATGAAGCCCGCGTTGTGCCGGTTGCCCGCGTAGTCGGGCCCCGGATTGCCCAGCCCGGCGATCAGCCAGCGATCCATGTGATCCCCTCATAGCGCAACGGAGCGGCTCGCGCGAAGCCGCCCCGTTGCCCGGACAGCGCTACCGACAGGAAACCTGCTCACCAGAGGAGCTCTGGTCAGGCCGTAGCGGACGTCCGTTGAGCAGGTTTCCCCATGAGTTATTCGGCGGAGGCCTCGGCGCTCTCGGGAGCCTCGGCGGCCTCGCCCTCGGCCTCGGCGCCCTCCTCCGGAGCCTCGACCGGCTTGTTGATGACGTGGAGGACCACAACGTCGGCGTCGGCGGACAGCGTGGTGCCCTCCGGGAGCGGGAGGTCGGAGGCGGCGATCACACTGCCGACCTCCAGGCCCTCGACGTTGACCTCGACGCCGGTCGGGATGTGGGTGGCCTCGGCCTCGACGGCGATGGACACGAGCTGCTGGTCGAGCAGGCCGTCGGGGTGGACGTCGCCGACCGTGGTGACCGGGATCTCGACGGTGACCTTCTCGCCGCTCTTGACCAGGAGCAGGTCGACATGCTCGACGAAGCCCTTGATCGGGTCGCGCTGCACGCCCTTGGGCAGCGCGAGCTCGTTGACGCCGTCACCCTCGAGGCGGATCAGCACGTTGGGCGTGCGGAGCGCGAGCAGCACCTCGTGACCGGGCAGGGTCAGGTGCTGGGTGTCGGTGCCGTGCCCGTAGAGGACGGCGGGCACCTTGTCCGCGCGACGGATCTTGCGGGCGGCGCCCTTGCCGAACGCGGTGCGCCGCTCGGCGGCGATACGTACTTCAGACACGACATCTCCTAGGGATGCATCAAGATCGGATCGGTGAGCGCTCCCCCTCACCCGCCCTAGCGGAAGGCGTTACGAGCGCAACCCTCATAGTCTACCGGCTGGCCGGCCTCCGGCCGACCAGCCTTCACTCGCCTCGCTCGATCACGTGTCGCCCTCGAACAGGCTCGTGACGGAGCCGTCCTGGAAGATCTCGGTGATGGCGCGGGCGATGAGCGGCGCGATCGTCAGGACGGTCAGCTTGTCGAACCTGTTGGCCGGCGACAGCGGCAGCGTGTTGGTGACGATCACCTCGCTGATGCGGGAGTTCTTCAGCCGGTCGACCGCCGGGTCGGAGAAGACCGCGTGGGTGGCGGCCGCGATGACGTTGGTGGCGCCCTGCTCGTAGAGGGCGTCGGCGGCCTTGCAGATGGTGCCCGCGGTGTCGATCATGTCGTCGATCAGCACACAGGTGCGGCCGCGTACGGTGCCGACGACCTCGTTGACCTTGACCGAGTTGGCCACGTCGAGGTCGCGCCGCTTGTGGATGAACGCCAGCGGCGTGCCGAGCGTGTCGGCCCAGCGCTCCGACAGGCGGACACGGCCGGTGTCGGGCGAGACGATCGTGGTGTTGGCCAGGTCGAGTTTGTTCTTCAGGTAGTTTTCCAGCACCGGCATGGCGAACAGGTGGTCGACCGGGCCGTCGAAGAAGCCCTGGATCTGCGAGGTGTGCAGGTCGATCGACATGAGGCGGTCGGCGCCGGCGGTCTTGAACAGGTCGGCCATCAGCCTGGCCGTGATGGGCTCGCGGCCGCGGCCCTTCTTGTCCTGGCGGGCGTAGCCGAAGAACGGCATGACCACGGTGATGCGCTTGGCGGAGGCCCGCTTCAACGCGTCGACCATGATGAGCTGTTCCATGATCCACTTGTTGATGGGCCCGGTGTGGCTCTGGATGACGAAGGCGTCGCAGCCGCGTACGGACTCGAGGTAGCGGGCGTAGATCTCGCCATTGGCGAAGTCGATGAGTTTGGTGGGAGTGAGGGAGACACCGACGTGCTCGGCCACCTCTTCGGCCAGTTCGGGGTAGGCCCGGCCGGAGAAGAGCATGAGATTCTTCTCGCCCGGCTGCTTGATGCTGGTCATGAGACCCCCTTCGTCGGTCTCACGACCACGGTGCTGTGCTGCTCGATGACCTCGGCAAGCTCGGTCATGCTTCTTTCTCCTGATCCTGCTCGGCCAGCGCCCGCTGGGCGGCCGCGGCCGACTTGGTGCCCGCGCGCCTGCGCAGAACCCATTTCTCGATGTTGCGCTGCCGCGCTCGTGCCACGCCGATCGAGCCCGGCGGGACGTCGTCGGCGATCACCGAGCCCGCCGCCGTGTAGGCGCCGTCGCCGACGGTCACAGGGGCGATGAGCATGGTGTCGCACCCGACGAACGCGCCGTCGCGCACGGTGGTGTGGTGCTTGTCGACCCCGTCGTAGTTGACGAAGACGGTGGAGGCGCCGATGTTGACGTCGTCGCCGATCGTGGCGTCGCCGGCGTAGGACAGGTGCGGCACCTTGGAGCGCTCGCCGACCTTGGTGTTCTTCATCTCGACGAATGTGCCGGCCTTCGACCTGCGGCCGATCACCGTGCCGGGGCGGAGGTAGGCGTAGGGGCCGACGTTGGCCTCCGGCCCGATGTCGGCGTGGTCGCAGACCGCGTTGCGGACGATCGCACCGGCCCCGACCCTGGTGCCGGTGAGCGTGGTGGCGGGCCCCACCTCGGCGCCCGCCTCGAT
Organism: Nonomuraea deserti; assembly: GCF_004348685.1. Lineage (GTDB taxonomy): Bacteria > Actinomycetota > Actinomycetes > Streptosporangiales > Streptosporangiaceae > Nonomuraea > Nonomuraea deserti. The sequence goes on from NZ_SMKO01000197.1 coordinate 9,588, forward strand.
GACGGTGTCGCCGTGGAGCTGGGTGCCCGGGTGGATCACCGCGTCGGGCGCGATGCGCACGCTCACGTCGATCCAGGTGCCGGCGGGGTCGACGATCGTGACGCCGGCGCGCATGTGGGCCTCCAGCAGGCGCCGGTTGAGCACCTGGCGGGCGGCGGCCAGCTGGACGCGGTCGTTGACGCCCTCGACCTCGACGAAGTCACCGGCCACGCACGCCCCGACCCGGTGGCCGTCGCCGCGCAGGATGGCCAGCACGTCGGTGAGGTATTCCTCACCCTGGGCGTTGTCGGCGGACACCCGCTTGACGGCGTCGGCCAGTAGCTCGCCGTCGAAGGCGTAGATGCCGGAGTTCATCTCCTTGATGGCGCGCTGCCCGGCGTCGGCGTCCTTCTCCTCGACGATCTCCAGCACGGCGCCGGAATCGTCGCGGATGATCCGTCCGTAGCCGGTCGGGTCGGGCACCTCGGCCGTCAGCACGGTGACCGCGTTGCCGTCGGCCTCGTGCCGTTCGAGCAGCGTGGCGAGCGTCTGGGGGCGCAGCAGCGGCACGTCGCCGTAGGTGACCAGGACCGTGCCGGAGATCGTGCCGACCTCTTCGAGGACGGTGCGCACGGCGTGGCCGGTGCCGCGCTGCTCGTTCTGGACGACGGCGCGGGCGTCGGGGCTGGTGGCCGCCAGATGGTCGCGCATGCGTTCGAGCGCGTGGCCGATCACGACGATGAGCCGCTCGGGGCCGAGATCGCGGGCGGCGGCGAGCATGTGGTCGAGCAGCGCGCGGCCGCACAACTCGTGCAGGACTTTCGGGGTCTGGCTTTTCATCCGGGTGCCCTCGCCCGCGGCGAGGACGATGACGGCTGCCGGGCGCGGCACACTCACGGACTGAGGCTCCCTGTGGCTGGACGGATCAGGGCTGTTCGGTGCGGCTACCGCACCGACACCCTCCCGACACCGTGAGGATACCGAACCTCAGCCTGGACGCTCAGCGGGGGGATCACCTCTAAGCTCCCGGAAGAGGACTCGAACCCCTACAAAGTGGACCAAAACCACTTGTCCTGCCGATTAGACGATCCGGGACAGATCGGACACGTGGCGTCCGACACATCCCTACGATACCGAGCCCGCACGTGCGCGCGCGCCCGTAATTACGTCCCGGCTCCGCGTGGCGGATGATCCGCCCAGGTGAGAGCGGCGATGCGGATATGCCCACCCTTAACAGACCAGCCAAAAAGGCGCAAGGCGTGAACCTTACCCACCTTGCCCGGCGGATCGTCACCTTCGCCATATTCCCGGCTTAGGTCTTCCTAACTTACGCTGGCGTAGGTTACGGTGGCGTAGCCGGACATACGTCCTCATACATGCTCTTGGAGGTCGCCCATGACCGTTACCACCGAACGTTCCGCCTCTGCCCCGAAGCCGGACTTCGAACCAGAGCCACGGTCGAAGACCGAACTCGTCACCTTCGCTCTCGTCGTCGGGCTGCCCATCGTCGCGATCGCGGCGGCCGTACCGCTGGCCTGGGGCTGGGGCCTCGGCTGGACGGACGTCGCGATCGCCCTCGTCTTCTACGTCGTCTCGGGGCTCGGCGTCACCGTCGGCCTGCACCGCTACTTCACGCACGGATCGTTCAAGGCCAGGCGGCCGCTCAAGATCGCGATGGGCATCGCCGGCAGCCTGTCGCTGGAGATGTCGGTGCTCGACTGGGTGGCCACCCACCGCAAGCACCACAAGTTCTCCGACAAGGAGGGCGACCCGCACTCGCCGTGGCGCTTCGGCCCCGGCTTCAAGAACATGACCAAGGGCCTGCTCTACGCCCACATGGGGTGGCTGTTCGAGAGCGAGCGCACCAACAGGGAGAAGTACGCCCCCGACCTGTGCAAGGACCCCGACGTCATCAAGCTGCACAAGTGGTTCGGCTCGCTGGCCCTCGTCTCGATCCTCCTGCCCGGCCTGCTCGGCCTGCTCATCACCTGGTCCTGGCAGGGCGCGCTGACCGCGCTGTTCTGGGGCTCGCTCGTCCGCATCGGCCTGCTGCACCACGTGACCTGGTCCATCAACTCCATCTGCCACGTCTTCGGCGAGGAGGACTTCCAGGTGCGTGACAAGTCGCGCAACGTGTGGTGGCTGGCCATCCCGTCCTTCGGCGAGTCGTGGCACAACCTGCACCACAGCGACCCGACCTGCGCCAGGCACGGCGCGCTCAAGGGCCAGATCGACCTGAGCGCCGGCCTGATCCGCATCTTCGAGCGGCTGGGCTGGGTGTACGACGTCCGCTGGCCCACTCCGGAGCGGCTGGCGGCGAAACGCATTGCCTGACGCCGAACAGCTGAAGGGCGGCCACACTGCCGTGGCCGTCATTATGGAAACCGTGACGGAACCCCGATCCCGCAGGCGCATGTCCGGTAGCGAGCGAAGAGAGCAGCTGGTCCGCATCAGCCGCACGCTCTTCGCGGAGAAGGGGTTCGACGGGACCTCGATCGAAGAGATAGCCGCCACCGCGCAGGTGTCCAAACCCGTGGTCTACGAACATTTCGGCGGCAAGGAAGGCGTCTACGCGGTCGTGGTCGACCGCGAGATGCAGAAGCTGCTCGGCATGATCACTGAAGCCCTCGCCGCCTCCCACTCCCTCATCAAGCTGGAGCGGGCCGCACTGGCCCTGCTGCAGTACATCGAGGAGAGCAGCGAGGGTTTCCGCATTCTGGTGCGCGACTCCCACGCCGCTTCGGGCACGGGCACGTTCGCGAGCCTCATCAGCGAGATCGCCAGCCAGGTGGAGGACGTCCTCGCCGACGAGTTCGCCGCCCGCGGCTACGAGCCCAAGCTCGCGCCGATGTACGCGCAGATGCTGGTCGGCATGGTGGCGCTGACCGGGCAGTGGTGGCTCGACGTGCGCAAGCCGGGGCGCGAGGAGGTGGCCGCCCACCTGGTCAACCTGGCGTGGAACGGTCTGACGGGGCTCAACCCCAGCCCGGCCATCAGCCTCACGACCCGCGAGCTGAGGTCGCCGGTCAAGGCGCGCGCCAGCGACAAGGAGCTGCGCGAGCTGGAGAAGGCGCGCGAGAAGGAGCTCAAGGAGGCCGAGAAGATCCGCCAGCGCGAGCTCAAAGAGGCCGAGAAGGCCAGGGTGCGCGAGCTGAAGGAGCGCGAGCGGCTGCTGAAGGAGGCCGAGAAGGCCCGCGAGCGGGAGGAGAAGATCCGCCAGCGGGAGGCCCGGCTGGCCGAGCGCGCGGCGCGTCTAGGTCAGGTAGATCATCAGGAGTGACCTCTTGAACACGCAGGTCACCACAGGTGACGATGGGGTTGAGCAGGGCTGACCGACTGGGGTGAGCCGTTGCGAGCACGTTAACGTTCTGTTCAACCAATCGGGGCAATATACGCCATATGTCCGCGGAAGCGTTTCACCCCGCCAACGACCTACCCCTTCCCCAGGAACGATTCCTGAACCGCGAGGAGAGCTGGCTCCAGTTCAACGAGCGGGTGCTCGAACTCGCCGAGGACGCCTCGCTGCCGCTGCTGGAACGGGTGCGCTTCCTGGCGATCTTCGCGAGCAACCTCGACGAGTTCTTCCGCGTACGGGTGGCCGGGCTGAAACGGCGGATGGCCACCGGCCTGCTGCTGCGGACCAAGAGCGGGCTCAAACCGCGTGAAGAGCTGGCCAGGATCGGCACGGTCGCCGACGAGCTGGCCAGACGGCACGCGACGGCCTTCCACCATCACGTCCTCCCGCAGCTGGCGGGCGAGGGCATCGAGATCGTCAGGTGGGACGACCTGGGCCGGGAGGAGCGCACGGAGCTGCGCAAACTCTTCAGGGAGCGGATCAGGCCGGTGTTGACGCCGCTGGCCGTCGACCCCGCCCATCCTTTTCCCTATATTTCAGGGCTCAGCCTGAATCTGGCCGTCCTGGTGCGCAACCCGTCGACCGATCACACCGTCTTCGCGAGGGTCAAGGTCCCTTCGCAGCTGCCGCGGTTCGTCCCCGCGTCCAAGGACCGGTTCGTGCCGCTGGAGGACGTCATCGCGGCGCATCTCGGCCAGCTCTTCAAGGGCATGGAGATCCTGCAGCACCACGTCTTCCGCGTGACCAGGAACGAGGATCTCGACGTGGACGAGGACGTCACGGAGAACCTCATGCAGGCCCTGGAGAAGGAGCTGCTCAAGCGGCGCTTCGGCCCGCCGGTGCGGCTGGAGGTCGAGGACACGATCACACCCGAGGTGCTGGCGCCGCTCGTGGAGGAGCTGGAGCTGGCGCCCCACGAGATCTACCGGCTGCCGGGGCCGCTCGACCTCAGCGGCCTGCACGCCATCGCCGACCTCGACCGCGGCGAGCTCGGCTACCGGCCGTTCGTGCCCGCCGAGGTGATCAACGCCGAGGACGACGTCTTCTCGATCCTGCGCGAGCGCGACCTGCTGCTGCACCACCCGTACGACTCGTTCGCCACCAGCGTGCAACGCTTCATCGAGGTCGCCGCGGCCGATCCCCGCGTCCTGGCCATCAAGCAGACCCTCTACCGCACGAGCGGCGAGTCGCCCATCGTGGACGCGCTGATCGACGCGGCCGAGGCGGGCAAGCAGGTCGTGGTGGTCGTGGAGATCAAGGCCCGCTTCGACGAGCACGCCAACATCTCCTGGGCCCGCAAGCTCGAACGCGCCGGCTGCCACGTCGTCTACGGCGTCGTCGGGCTGAAGACGCACTGCAAGCTGGCGCTGGTGATCCGCCAGGAGGTCTCGGGCGAGCTGCGCCGCTACTGCCACATCGGCACCGGCAACTACAACCCTAAAACCGCCCGCCAGTACGAGGACTTCGGGCTGCTCACCGCTGACCCGCTGGTCGGCGAGGACGTCACCGACCTGTTCATCCACCTGACCGGCTACTCCAACCACTCCGCCTACCGGCGGCTGCTGGTCGCCCCCCACTCCATGCGCAGCGGGCTGCTGGCCAGGATCGAGCGGGAGATCGCCCACCAGCGGGCCGGCCGCCCGGCCAGGATCAGGATCAAGACGAATTCGCTGGTGGACGAGCCGATCATCGACGCGCTCTACCGGGCGTCCAGGGCCGGCGTGCCGGTGGATCTCTGGGTGCGGGGCATCTGCACGCTCCGGCCAGGGATTCCAGATTTGTCCGAAAATATCCGCGTAAGGTCGGTATTGGGGCGCTTCTTGGAGCACTCCCGGGTGTACGAGTTCGGCCTGGGACGGCGGCCCGAGGTCTGGATCGGCAGCGCCGACCTGATGCGCAGAAACCTGGACCGCCGCGTCGAAGCCCTGGTCAAGGTGACGTCCCAGCAGCACAAGACGTACCTCGTCGAGCTGATGGACCGGGCCATGGCCGAGACGACCAACACGTGGTGGCTCGGCTCCGACGGCGCCTGGGTCCGCCACCCGGGCGAGGACATGCAGAGCCACCTCATCGGCACCCGCCGCTGGAGGACCGTTGATGACTGACCTGCTCCGCGCGGCCGGGGCCGTGGTCTGGCGGGGCGAGGAGAGCAGCCCCGACGTGGCCGTCATCCACCGTCCCGCCTACGACGACTGGACCTTCCCCAAGGGCAAGCTGAAGTCCGGCGAGCACGTGATCGCCGCCGCCCTGCGCGAGGTGCGCGAGGAGACCGGCATGACGATCGTGCTCGGCCGCGCGCTGCCGCCCATCCACTACCTCAGGTCCGAGCGGCTCAAGCGGGTGGACTACTGGGTGGGCAGGGCGGTCGCCGACGACGGGTTCGTGCCCGGTGACGAGGTGGACGAGCTGCGCTGGCTGCCGGTGGACGAGGCCAGGCGGCTGCTGACGTACGAGTGGGACGCGGGGCTGCTGCGGGCGCTGGCCGCCGCGCCCCTGGAGACCACGCCCCTCGTCCTCGTCCGGCACGGCTCGGCCGGCTCCAGGAACGAGTGGCCGGGCGAGGACGCGGAGCGCCCGCTCGACGCCGCCGGGCGTGCCCAGGCGGCGAGCCTGGCCACCGCACTGCCCGCCTACCGGCCCGAGCTGCTCGTGAGCTCCCCCAGCGTCCGGTGCGTCCAGACCGTGGAGCCGTACCGGGCCGCGATGCCGCATGGCGCAACGATCCGGATCGAGCCGCTGCTCAGCGAGGACGGCCAGGACCCGCGCAAGACCCCCGCCCTGGTCGGCGACCTCGCGGCGCCCGCGGCGGTGTGCAGCCACGGAAAGGTGCTGCCCGGGCTCATCGAGGCGCTCAGCGGCAAGAGCGTGCACCTGCGCAAGGGCGCCTTCGCCGTGCTGCACCGGGCCGGCGGGCACGTCGTCAGCGTCGAGCGTTACCCCGCGTGAGAGCGCTCACCAGGTGACGGGCAGCCGGGCCAGCCCTTCGGTGATCCTGCCCTCGTTGCGCGGCAACTCGTCGACGGGCACGGCCGCCCGCAGGGCGGGGAACCGCTGGAACACCCTGCTGAACACGGCCACCAGCTCCACCCTGGCCAGGCCGGCGCCGATGCAGAAGCGCGGGCCGTACCCGAAGCTCAGGTGCGGGTCGGTCTGCGGGCGGCGGATGTCGAACACGTCCGGATCCGGATAGATCCGCTCGTCCCGGTTGGCCGGGCCCGGCGTGATCACCACGGCCTCGCCCCTGCGGATCGTGACGTCGCCGATCACGATGTCCTCGTGGGCGTACCTGGGCAGGCCGTGCAGGCTCGGCGAGGCCATGCGCAGGATCTCCTCGACCGCGCCCGGCGCCAGCCCGGGGTCGGCCTTGAGCAGGTCGAGCTGGCCGGGGTTGGCGAGCAGGAGCAGCACGCCGAAGTCGATGCGGTTGACCGTGGTCTCGTGCCCCGCGAACAGCAGCCCGCCCGCGAGCCGGGAGATCGTGCCGTCGTCGTCCAGCTCCTTCGCCAGGTCGGACAGCACGTCCTCGGCCGGTTCGCGGCGCTTGCGCCGGATGAGCTCCGCCATGTACGCGCCCATCTCCTCGCGGGCGGCCATGCTCCTGTCGTGGTCGAGCATGTCGCTCATGCGGGCCGAGACGCCGCTGAAGTACTCCCTGTCCTCGTACGGGACGCCGAGGAGGCGGCAGATGACCAGCACCGGCAGCGGGAAGGAGAGCTCGGCGTGCAGGTCCGCCGGCGGCGTCCGCCCGGCCAGGTGCTCGAGCAGCTCATCGACGAGCGATCCGACGTGGTCGCCGAGCGCCTTCATCCGGCGGGCCGAGAACGACGGCGCGAACAGCTTGCGCATGCGCTCGTGCTCGGCCTTCTCCGTGGCGGCGTCGCCCTGCGGGCCGCCGAGCAGGGCCGAGCCCGACAGACGGGCTGCTTTGTCCGGCTCTGGGTGGGAACGTCCGAGCCGGGCGTCGTTGAACAGCCGGCGCGCGTCCTCGTAGCCGCTGACCAGCCAGACCTCGTCGCCCAGAGAGGTGCGTACTTTGGCGATGCCCTCCTTGGCGCGCAGGTCCCGGTACGCCGCCGGCACCTCGAGCAGCCCGCCGCGTGCGAAGGGGATGACCGGAAGAGTCGTCATAGAACCTTGTTAACCGCTTCGACGGTCTCTGCCCAGACCTCGGGGAACTCGGCGTGTGCCCGATCGGCCGTGCCGCGCTCGATCCCGACGAGCAGCCCGTACGTGAAGGTGTCCTCGCCGGCCTGGCGGGCTTTCTCGGCCTCCTTCGCCAGGGTCTCCTGCGCGACCACGCCGTCCTGGTGCGTCCCGAGGATCTCCTGGATGCCCTCGGCGAGTTCGGCGAGCCTGGCCATGCTCCCGCCCAGCGTGGGCTGGAGCGCTTCCGCGGTGTACCGAGCGCGTTTGGCCGCCTTTCTCACGTCGTGCATGGCGATCTCGCGGCGTTCGGGGTCCTCGATGGCCTGGGCGGTGTCGTACGCCTTGGTCACGCGGTCCCAGTTGGCCGCCGCGATGGCGCTGAGCCGCTCCTGCGCGGGCTTGGCGGCGGCCTTGCCCAGGTTCGGGGCGGAAACGAGGGCGTCGAGCGTGTCGAGGAGGGTGTAGTAGCGTTCGCCGCTGAGCGCGTCCTTGATCCGCTCGTACGCCTCCTGTTCGCGTCCGAGCAGATCCGCGCCGAGCCGGGTCCGGATGGGGCCCGTGACCAGCTCGGGGGCCAGCCCGTCCAGCGCCCTGCCGAACCTGGCCCTGATGACCTCCAGGTCGCGGGCCTCGCCGAGGACGGCGCCGAGCCAGCGCAGCTCGTCCTGGAGCCGGTCGGTGCCGGTCACGACGGTCTTGAACGCCTTGAGCGCGCTGCGCATCCTGCGGGCGGCCACCCGCATCTGGTGCACCGCGTCGTTCTCCGCCCTGCGCACGCGGGGATCCTGCGAGAGGAGGGCGGCCACCTGGCCGGCCAGGTAGGCGACGACGATCTCGCCGGCGGAGCCCGGATCTGTGGGGGCTTTGGGCAGCGGGGCGGGTTCGAGGAGCTTGGCGAGCTTGCTGGAGGAGGCCGACGGCGTGGCGCCCGCCTTCCTGAGCCGCTTGCCGACCTTGGCCAGCAGCGCCTTCTTGCCGCCTTCGAGCAGTTCGGCCTCGACCTCGCGCCACCGCACGACCATGGGCTCCACGCCGAAGACGGTGCCCTTGACGCGGTCGTCGGCGATCTCGACGAGCCTGGCGTCGCCGTCGAACAGAACCGTGACGCTCCTGCGCGTGTCGAGCTGGGCGACCGGCTTCAGCTCGGCGCCGCGGGTGAAGGCGCGGACGAGCTCGGCCAGCTCCGCTGGCACGATCTTGGTGCTGCGGGTGAGGGGATGGGTGATCTCCTGGCGCACGCCCTTGGCCTTGGGCAACTTCAGGTGCCAGCCGGCATCGGCGCCGCCTCGTCGTCGTCTGAGGGTGACGCCCCGGGAGGCCAGCCGCAGATCGGGCGTGTCATAGTAGAGCGCCACGAGCTGGTAACTCTTCGGGCCGACGACCTCGGCCAGACCGCTCAGGTCCGGAATGTCGTACTCTGCGGTGACATCGAACTTGTCCTCGATCTCGATTCCCACTACACCTCGCAGAAGTCCGATTTCGGACAATAATGCCACCCTTAGGTGAACATCAGGCGAATTGCAGGAGCTCGATTCTGTTGCCCACCGGGTCGGAGACGTAGATGCGGCGGAAGCCGGGAAAGAGGTCGTCCGGCACTGCTCCGGGGATCCTCGCGGCGTAGGCGTCGATGTCGTCGACCAGGAACGCGGGATGGGCCTTACGCGCGGGCCTGAAGCCGTTCTCGATGCCGAGGTGCACCTCCACGCCCTCGCCCCTGAACCACGCGCCGCCGCGGCCGGCCAGCTCGGGCGGCTTCGGCACCTCTTCCAGGCCGAGCACGCCCGCGTAGAACTCCCGCAGCAGCGGCTCGCTCCCCGCGGGCGCGGCGAGCTGGACGTGATGCAGTGCTCTGATCATTGTCGTCCGCCCCTCATTTCTGCAGCACGGCTCATTTCTGCAGCACGACGAAGATCCGTCTGAACGGGAACGGCGTACCGTAATTCCTGGCCGGATATGCGTCGGCGAGCAACGGGGCGAGATCGCGCCTGAACCGCCGCTGTTCGTCCGGGGCGAGACGGTCGAAAACGGGGCGCAGGGCGGTGCCGGACACCCAGTCGAGCACCGGATGCTCGCCCTGGAGCACGTGGATGTAGGTCGTCTCCCACGCGTCGACCTGGGCGCCGCCCTGGTTGAGCAGGTCGAGGTAGTCGAGGGGGTGGCCGACCGGCTTCACCCTGAGGACGTCGCTGAGCCGGTCGGACCAGGCGCGGGAGGCGCACAGCTCGCGGATCGCGACATGGCTGGGCGCGTCGAAGTTGCCCGGCACCTGGAAGGCCATCCAGCCTCCCGGCGCCAGCTCCTCGATCCAGTGCTCCAGCACGGAGTGGTGCTCGGGCACCCACTGCAGCACGGCGTTGGAGACGATCACGTCCACCGGCCGGTCGGGCCGCCACGTGGCCACGTCGGCGACCGCGTACCTGACCTTCGTCTCCAGCCGCCGCGCCTTGGCGATCATCGCGGGCGAGGAGTCGAAGCCCTCCACGGTCGCGCGCGGCCAGCGAAGGCCCAGCTGGGCGGTGAGCTCGCCGCTGCCGCAGCCGGCGTCCACGACATAGTCGGGATCGACCGCTCCCACCCGGGAGATCAGCTCGATGAACGGCCTCGACCGCTCGTCCGCGTAGACGGCGTAGGTTACGGGGTCCCACATATCTCTTGACATGAAGATAATTGATATCGAGAGAGATATCTCGATGTCAAGACAGTACACTCTTGTGTCATGACCGAGGATGCTAGAGACGAGGTCGACCGCCTCGTCGCGGCTTGGCGAACGGAGCGCCCCGACCTCGACGTCGAACCGCTCCAGGTGCTCTCCAGGGTGTCACGACTGGCCAAGCATCTCGACCGGGCTCGACGGGCGGCGTTCGCCGAACACGACCTGGAGCCGTGGGAGTTCGACGTGCTGACAGCGCTGCGGCGGGCCGGCAAACCGTACGAACTCAGCCCAGGCGCCCTGCTGCGGGCCACACTCGTGACCTCCGGCACCATGACCAACCGCATCGACCGCCTCGCACAGGCCGGGCACGTACGGCGCCGCCCCGACCCCGAAGACCGGCGCGGCGTCCTCGTCTCCCTCACCGAGACCGGCCTCGCCCGCGTCGACGCCGCCTTCTCCGACCTGCTCCGCCGCGAACACGACCTCCTCTCCGGGCTCGGCCCCACCGACCAGCGCGCCCTCGCCGCCCTCCTCCGCACCCTCCTCGCCCCGTTCGACTCCCCGCCGTGACATCTCCCCGCTACGGCCTGCCATCGCCCCACTCAGCCCCCTCC
>NZ_SMKO01000198.1 GCF_004348685.1 Nonomuraea deserti
CCCCCACCCGCTTCCGTCCGCCCGGCTCGCCTGGCTGGACGCCCTGAGGGGCATAGGCGCGATGGCGGTGGTGGCCGAACACATGCTGCCCTGGTTCATCCCCCAGCTACGGCCCTACTGGTTCAACATAGGCGTCTACGGCATCCTGGTGTTCTTCCTGGTCAGCGGCTATATCATCCCCGTCTCTCTCGAACGCCACGGCGACGTGCGCGCGTTCTGGTTCAGCCGGTTCTTCCGCCTCTACCCCCTCTACCTCAGCGTCATCGTCGTGGTGCTGGCCCTCGCCTGGTGGGTGCCGGTGCGCGAGGCCGTCCCGCGCGACGCGAGCGCGGTGGCCGCCCACGCGACCATGCTGCTCGACGTCGTCGGCGTCGGAGGTGTGGCCGACACGATGTGGACGCTGTCGTACGAGATGGTGTTCTACCTGCTGGTCACGGCGCTCTTCCTGCTCAGGGGCCACGGTCACAGCGGGCTGCTGGCGATGGTGTTCGCGGGCGGCGCCGTCGTGGTCGGGCTGGTGATGTCGGGGGCGGTCATGGTGGGCGTCTGGCCGGCGTACGTGTCGTTCGCGGTGTTCGCGGCCGGGCTGGCGTGCGTCATCACGGGCAGGTTCCGTACCGCCGCCGCCTGCGCGCTCGGGGTGATGGCGCTGCTGTTGCTGCTGCTGAGCAGCCGGGTCCCGTGGCTGGGCGTGGCGGTGGTCGCGGTGATGTTCGCGGGCACGGCCATCCACCGCTGGGAGCGCGGCGATGGGCGGCTGTGGCCGGTGGCGGTCACCACGGCGCTGGTCGTGATGGCGCCCCTGTGGGCCGTGACCAGCGGCTGGTGGTGGGTGCAGGGTGACGTGTGGCTGACCACGATCGCGCTGGCCGGCCTCACGTTCGCGGGCGGCATGGCGCTGCGCGGGCGGCGGCTGCCCAGGGTGCTCACCTGGCTGGGGACGATCAGCTATTCGCTCTACCTGGTGCACCACCCGCTGCTGAAGTATTTCGTGGCGGTCACCGGCGACCTGCGCAAGGCGGCGCTGCCGGTGCAGATCGGCATGACCGTGCTGGTCCTGGCCTTGATCCTGGCCGGCAGCGCGCTGACCTACCGCTTCGTCGAGAAGCCCATGCAGGAGCTCGGCCGGCGCCTCTCAGGCAGGGGCGGCGACCGGCTCGAGAGCCCGGACGATCTCCGGGCGCAGCCGGAGCACGCGCGCGACGACGGCATCCTCGGCCAGGAGGAAGGCCAGGTGCCTGACGGCGTGCGCGACCACGTGGGCCAGAGCGACGCGCTCAGGTGACGGCGTCGCGGGCGCCTGACCTCGGGCGATCTCCAGGCCGGGCAGCTCGACCGCGGGCAGCCACGGCTCCGGGTCGGGGCACACCGCGTACGTGAGGACGATCTCGCCGGCGGGATCGTAGCGCCAGCTCGTGGAGTGCACGACGGTGGCCGGATCGGCGGCGGTGACCCCGCTGATCCGCCGGGCGGCCTCGTCAGGGCTTTCGCCGGCCTCCGGCTGGGTACGTGCATGCCGGTAGGACCAGCGATCGTCAGAGCCCACCCGCAGCATGAGCGTCTCAACCGAGACCATGTGTCTTCCCGTCACCGCCACCAACTTACTGCCATCTACATGCAGGTGCGTCGCATGCGCATATGCTTCCCGCTCTTGAACAGCTCGGCCCGTACCGGCTGTAGTCGATGAGGTGCGAGAGAGAGGCCGACAGGCATGCCCGGTTCGCTGGTGCTGATGGGGTCAGGGGAGACGAGCCCGACCATGGTCGAGATCCACCGCGCCGCGGCGCGTACCCTGCGCCCGGGGGCACGGGCCGTCCTGCTCGACACCCCCTACGCCTTCCAGGAGAACCGCGCCGACATCTCCGCCCGCGCCTGCCGCTACTTCGCCCGCAGCGTCGGCCTCGACGTCGAGGTGGCGGCCGGCGTCACGGGCGCCGACTGGGTGTTCTCCGGCCCCGGCAGCCCCACGTACGCGCTCGACCGGTGGGCCGCCTCGGGCGTGGCCGGCGACCTGCGGGCCCGCGTGCGCGCCCGCCAGGGGGTGACCGTGCTCGCCTCGGCGGCGGCCTGCACGGCGGGCCTGGCCACCGTGCCGGTCTACGAGATCTACAAAGTGGGCGCCGACCCCCACTGGCGTGAAGGGCTCGACCTGCTGGAGCCGCTCGGCCTGCGGGCCGTGGTGATCCCCCACTTCGACAACGCCGAGGGCGGCACCCACGACACCCGCTACTGCTACCTCGGCGAGCGCCGGCTCTCGCGCATGGAGTGCGAACTGCCGCCCGGCACGGCGGTGCTCGGCCTCGACGAGCACACGGCGCTCGTCATCGACCTGGACGGTGAGTCCGCGCACGTGGCGGGCCGCGGCGGCCTGACCGTGCGGCGGCCCGGCTCGCGGGTCGTCCTGCCCGCGGGCACGCGCACCGACCTCGCCGAGCTCCGCCGCCTGGCCGAGGGCCGCGGCGGCGCCACCGTCCCCCAGCCGTCCACGCGGCCGGCCGGGTCCGGGCCCGCACCCGCCGAGGCGACGCTGGAGGAGACCGCGCGCGCGTGCGAGAAACTCTTCAACGCCGCCGTGGCCGAACCCGACATGGTGGCCGCCGCGCAGGCCGTCCTCGACCTGGAGACCGAGATCGTCAAGTGGGCCGCCGACACCGAGGAGGACTCAGGCGGGGTCGACCAGGCCAGGGAGCTGATGCGGCTGCTCATCGCCCGGCTCGGCGAGCCGGCCTCGACGGCTCGCCTGCGCTCCCTGGGGCTGCGCGCCCTGGTGGAGCCGCTGCTCGCGCTCCGCGCCCGGCTCCGCGACGAGGGACGCTACGAGCTCGCCGACACGCTGCGCGCGGCGCTGCTCGAAGGGGGCGTGGTCGTGGAGGACACCCCCGACGGCCCCCGCTGGACCGCCGCGTCGTGATGACGCGGCAGGTAAAAGCACGGTGACGTGATTCCGTCACTCGACGTGATCACATGGCCACGCTTGGCGCTGTGTCGGCGTGCGTGCAAGACTCGATCCCATGGAAGGCGATGAGGAGATGAGCGCTCTGCCTGCGGACGGCTGGCTGGTCGCCCACCCGCCACCGCGACGTGCCAGGCTCTTCTCCCTCCCACCCACCAAGGATGGTTACACCGTCGAGGACTGGCTCAGACTGCCCGAAACGGGGAGTGGATCGAGTTGATCGACGGGAGTTTCGTCGTGAGTCCCATGCTCGCATACGATCACGCGCTCTGCGCCGGAAGGCTGCGGGCGATCCTGCTCGATGCGGCGCCCGACAAGTTCGAGGTGGTCGAGACAGGCAACCTCCGAGTCTGAGACGACGGGCTCATCCCGGACGTGGTGGTGGGGCATGCCGATGCGATAATCGCGGGCCCTGTCGCGCTTTCCGCGTCGGACGTCGTGTGTGTGGCCGAAGTGGTCAGCCCTGGCAAGGTCAACCGGGAGCGCGACTACACCATCAAACCACCGAGATATGCGGCGGCGGGAATACCCGTGTTCCTGCGGATCGACCTGGAAGGTCACGGCACCCCGCGCGTTGAGGTCTTCCACCTGGGCAAGGGTGCCTACGAGCTGGTCGCGGAGGCGAAGGCGGGCACCGTTCCCACGCTGGACCAGCCGTTCCCGGTCTCGTTCGACCCTGCCGTGCTCACTGGACGACGGCGCCGCTGAGCCACCGCCGGAAGGGCGTGCGGCGGTGAGCGAGTCGCGGCGTTCTCGCGGGCACCTGGCGCGTGATCTTGCCCGCCCGTACACCGGAGCGGGCTATCGGCGCGGGGGGTCGATGCGGGCGCCGTCCAGCGTGAAGATCATGACGCGGCTGAGGTCGACGCCCACCTTGGCGGGGTCGCCGGCGCGCCAGACGGGGTGGTTGCCCAGCCGGACGATGAGGTCGGAACGGCGGTGGATGCCGCTGTTGGGGTGCTGGCCCACCCGCTCCTGCTCCTGGTGCTGCTCCGGCTGCGAGAACAGCCGCTTCACCAGCCCCGTCAGCTTGCCCGATCCGTTCTTCGAGCCGTTGACGCGCCGGGCGGGGTCCGGCGGTTCGGGCACCGGCGCGAACGACATCCCCGACTCGAGGTAGGCCAGCCACTCGTGCCCGTGGTATTCCAGCGCCCGCACCCGCCCGTAGAACGAGGGCCCGTCGTACGTCTCCGGCACCGGCGCCAGCCCGTCGGGGCGCAGGCCGACCAGGACCTGCCCGCCCGTGTGCTGGGAGATCGCGTACGCCCTGGGATCGCTCCACGGCATCGTCAGCCGGTGCGGGCCGAAGTCGAGCATGACGTACTGGTTCTGCGGCGTCCTGACGTTGGCCGCCAACAGGTTCAACTGCTGGGAGTTGAGGAAGGCCGCCACGAAGGCCGTGGCTGGATCGTTGTAAATCTGGGCCGGGGTGCCGACGTCCTGGAGGACGCCGCGGTTGAGGATGGCGATCCTGTCGGCCAGGGTCAGCGCCTCGACCTGGTCGTGGGTCACGTAGATGGTGGTGACGCCGAGCGATCTGACCAGGGCCGAGATCTCCATGCGCAGCTCGGTGCGCATGCCCGCGTCGAGGTTCGACAGGGGCTCGTCCATGAGGAACAACTTGGGCTGGCGGACGATGGCCCGGCCCATCGCGACGCGTTGCCGCTGGCCGCCGGAGAGTGTGCCGGGGCGGCGCTCGAGCGTCTCGTCGATGTGCAGGGCCTTGGAGAGTTCGGTGACGCGCTCGCGCACCATGCCGGGGTCAGCCTTGGCGATCTCCAGGGGAAAGGCGATATTGCCGCGTACTGTCCTGTGCGGGTATAACGCGCCGCTCTGGAACACCATGGCGACGTCACGATCGCGCGGGGCCAGGTGGTTGGCCATCTGGCCGTCGAGCCAGAGCTCTCCTTCGGTGATCTCCTCAAGTCCGGCGATCATGCGCAGCAGCGTTGACTTCCCGCACCCGGAAGGGCCGAGCAGGACGAGGAACTCGCCGGCTTCCGCCCGCAGGCTGAGGCGGTCGACTGCGAGGTAGTCGCCCGGATACACCTTGGTCACTTTGTCGAGAACGACCGAGCTCATGGGCCCACACCTTGCGCGCGTGTCACCTGTGACGGGGGCTGATTGATGAGGTAGTACATCGCGCCTTAACGGTACATGTCCACCCTTGATGTAAAGAATCTCGTTCAGTTGCGTTTCGGTCGGGGGTTATGGGCATCCGTAGGCATTGATTTCCGGTTGATAGGGGTGTGGAAGGGCTTGCGTAAAGTTGCGGAAAGAGCTTTCATGGTCGAAACGTACCGGGGGAGACTATGACCGCATGGTGGCGTGACGCCGTGATCTACCAGGTTTACGTACGCAGCTTCGCCGATGGCAACGGTGACGGAGTCGGCGACCTGATCGGCGTCCGCGATCGCCTGCCGTACCTGGCCGGGCTGGGCGTCGACGCCGTCTGGCTGACCCCGTTCTACACCTCGCCGATGGCCGACTTCGGCTACGACGTGGCCGACTACCGCGACGTCGACCCGCTGTTCGGGACGCTCGCGGACGCCAAGGCGCTCATCGACGAGGTGCACGCGCTGGGGCTGCGGGTGATCGTCGACGTCGTCCCCAACCACACCTCCTCGGCCCACCCCTGGTTCCAGCAGGCGCTGCGTGGCGAGGGCCGTGACCGCTACATCTTCCGCGACCGGCCGAACGACTGGGAGTCGATCTTCGGCGGCCCGGCGTGGACGCAGGTCGAGGACGGGCAGTGGTACCTTCACCTGTTCGACCCCGCCCAGCCCGACCTCAACTGGGACAACGACGAGGTGCGCGGCGAGTTCGAGTCGATTTTGCGGTTCTGGCTCGACCTCGGCGTCGACGGCTTCCGGGTGGACGTGGCGCACGGCATGGTCAAGCCGGAGGGCCTGCCCGACATCGGCCGCGGCAACCAGGCCACGATGGTCGGCAGGGAGCCGGTGCCGTTCTTCGACAACGACGGCGTCCACGAGATCCACCGCTCGTGGCGGCGCGTGCTGGACTCCTACCCCGGCGAGCGGATCGGCGTGGCCGAGGCGTGGGCCCCCACACCCGAGCGGCTGGCCCGATACGTCCGCCAGGACGAGCTGCACCAGGCGTTCAACTTCCACTACCTGTTCGCCCCCTGGGACGCGGCCGGGCTGCGCGAGGTGATCGACTCCTCGCTCACCACGGCCGGCTCCGTCGGCGCGCCCACCACCTGGGTGCTGTCGAACCACGACGTCAAGCGGCACGTCACCCGCTACGGCAGCCTGGCCAGAGCCCGCGCCGCCGCGCTGCTCACGCTCGCGCTGCCCGGTTCGGCCTACGTCTACCAGGGTGAGGAACTGGGCCTGCCGGAGGTGCTCGACCTGCCGCGGGAGTTGTGCCAGGACCCGCAGCGGCTGCGCGACCCCGACAGCGGCCGCGACGGATGCCGCGTCCCGATGCCGTGGACGCGCGAGTCCGGCTGGACCCGCCCGTGGCTGCCCATCCCGGAGGAGTGGGCGGAGCTGAGCGTGCAGGCCCAGCGGGGCGTGGCCGGCTCGACGCTGGAGCTGTACCGTACGGCGCTGCGCCTGCGGCGCGACCTCCGCGGCGAACTGACCTGGCACGAGTCGCCCGCGGGCACGCTGTTCTTCTCCAGGGGCGACTTCGCCTGCACGGTCAACCTCACCGCGGACCCCGTGGACTTCGAGGTCGACGGGGAGCTTCTGCTGGCCTCCGACGTCCCCGGCGCAGCCGATTCGGCGGCGTGGTGGAAAGTAAAGTGTGTGGCATGAACGGTCACGCTCGCCTAGCCGACATCGCCGCCCAGGCCGGGGTGAGTGAGGCCACGGTCAGCCGGGTGCTCAACGGCAAACCCGGCGTCTCGGCCGCCACCCGCCAGGCGGTCATGACGGCGCTCGACCTCATGGGCTACGAGCGGCCGCCCCGGCTGCGGCAGCGCAGCAACGGGCTGATCGGCCTGGTGACGCCCGAGCTGGACAATCCGATCTTCCCCGCCTTCGCCCAGGCCATCGAGAAGGCGCTGACCCAGCACGGCTACACGCCGGTGCTGTGCACGCAGCTGCCGGGCGGCGCCCCCGAAGACGAGTTCACCGAGCTGCTGGTGGATCGCGGGGTCAGCGGCATCGTGTTCGTGTCGGGCCTGCACGCCGACACCACCGCGCGGATGGACCGATACACCCGCCTCACCGACCGCGGGCTGCCGATCGTGCTGGTCGACGGCTACAGCGAGCACATCGACGCCCCCTTCATCTCGCCCGACGACCGCCTGGCCGCGCGGCTGGCCGTCCAGCACCTGGTCGACCTGGGCCACGAGCGCATCGGCATCGCGCTGGGGCCCCACCGGTTCGTCCCCGTGATCAGGAAGATCGAGGGCTACAAGCAGGCCATGGCGCAGCTGCTCGCCACCTCCGACGTCGACGAGCTGATCGCGCACTCGCTGTTCTCCGTCGAGGGCGGGCAGGCGGCCGCCACGCAGCTGCTGGCCCGCGGCTGCACCGGCATCGTGTGCGCGAGCGACCTGATGGCGCTGGGCGCGATCCGCGCCTGCCGGCAGAAGGGGTTGTCGGTGCCGGGCGAGGTGTCCGTGGTCGGGTTCGACGACTCGCCGCTGATCGCGTTCACCGATCCGCCGCTGACCACCGTACGCAAACCGATCGGCGCGATGGCCTCGGCGGCCGTGCAGACGCTGCTCGAAGAGGTCAACGGCGCCCCCGCCAAACACGTCGAGCTGATCTTCCAGCCGGAGCTCGTCGTCCGCGGCTCCACCGGCTCGGGCCCCCTGGTCAACCGGTGAGGCGGGGCAGCGCCGTGGCCCGGAGGAGGAGCGGCGGGAGCGCGGCGACCAGAGCGACGACGGAAGGCGGCGGCCGCGGGGCGACCGGACCCGCCGCCACGGAGCGGAGGCCATGAACACGCACGACATCCTCGTCCTCGGCGGCGCCGGGGTCGACACGACGGTCTACGTGCCCGAGCTGCCGCTCCCCTACCGCGACACCTACCAGGTGCCTCCGGTCGTGGACCGGATCGGCAACACCGGCGCGGGCGTGGCGCTGGGCTGCCACGCGCTCGGCCTCGGAGTCGCGTTCGCCGACCTGATCGGCGACGATCCGCAGGGCGCGCTGGTCCGCCGGGCGCTGGGGGCGGTCGAGTTTCGCTGGGCGCGTGCCGAGGCGGGCACCCGGCGCAGCGTTCTGCTCGTGGGCCCGGACGGGCGCCGGACCTCGTTCTACGACGCGAAGGTCACGCCGGGCGAGCGCCTGCCGCGCGAGCTCTACGCGGACGTACGCCCCAGGCACGTGCACCTGTCGATCATGGACTTCTGCCGCCACGCCCTCGACGACTTCGACGGCGTCCCGATCTCCACCGACCTGCACGACTGGGACGGCGCCTCCGACTACCAGAAGGACTTCGCCTACCGCGCCGACCTCGTGTTCATGTCGGAGGCCGCGCTGCCGGATCCGGCCGGCGCCATGCGCGACCTCATCGCGCGCGGGCGCGCGCACGCGGTCGTGTGCACGCGCGGGGCCGACGGCTGTCTCGTCCTGACGCGCGGCTCCGGCGTGCGCGCCTTCCCGGCCGCGCCGCTGCCGGGGCCGGTGGCCGACAGCAACGGCGCGGGTGACGCGTTCGTCTCCGGCTTCCTGTACGGCACGGTGAACGGCAGGCCGCTGGAGGAGTGCGTGCGGCTGGGCTCGATCGCCGGCGCGCACGCCTGCACGGTCACCGGCACCCACGAGTCGCCGATCACGGAGACCTCGCTGCTCGCGAGGGTCGCCGCTGCGGGCGGGGCACCTCGTCAGGTCATGTGATAGTACGATTGGTCCGTGCTCGATCTCGTACGCGGTGTCTCTCCCGTCCTCGAGGTGCCCTTCCACGACGACGGCTCCCTCGACCCCGACGGCTTCGTCAGGGTGGCCGCAGAGGTGCTGGCCACGGGCGTCACCTCGGTCATGTTCCCCGGCTTCGCCGGCGAGTTCCACAAGCTCGACGACGCCGAGCGCGAGCTGCTCACGACCCTGCTCCTCGACGTCACCCGCCCGCGCGACGACGTGGCCGCGATCGTCTCGGTCCCCGACCACGCCACCTACCACGCGGTCGCGCAGGCCGTACGCGCCGCCGAGCGGGGCGCCGACGCGATCAACCTGCTCCCGCCGCACTTCATGAGCCCCTCTCGCGAGGCCGTGCTGGCGCACGTGCGCGCGGTGCTGGCCGCGGTGGCGCCGCTGCCGGTCGTCCTCCAGTACGCCCCCGCCCAGACCGGCACCGCGCTCGACGCCGGCACGCTGCACCGGCTCGCCGCCGAACATCCCAACCTGCGCTGGGTGAAGGTCGAGTCGGCGCCGCCGGGCCGGCTGGTCGCGGCGCTGGCGGAGGGGGAGCGGCCGCTGCCCGCCCTGGTCGGCAACGCCGGGCTGCACCTGCCCGACGCGCTGCGCCGCGGCGCGGTCGGCGTGCAGCCGGGCTGCTCGTTCACCGATCTCTACGTGGAGCTGTGGCGGCGCTGGGAGAGCGGCGACGAGGAGGGGGCGCTGGCCCTGCACACCCGCATGCTGCCCTACCTGTCCTACTGGATGCAGGGTGTGGAGCTGATCGTCGCCGCGGAGAAGGAGATCTCGCGCCGCCGCGGCTGGATCGGCTCGGCGCACTGCCGGGCCCCCGGCCACCGGCTCGACGAGGAGGAACACCGGATGATCGGCCGGTTCGTCGAGGAGTTCGAGCTGGCGCCGGCGGCCTGATCGCCGGCGGGGCGGTCACCGGGCCGGCCCGCATGCCTTCATGACACCCTTGACTGACCCCTTCCAGTGACGGAGAGCGGCGTGGAGCTACAGGGCCTGCACGGGCAGGTGGTCGACAGGATCGGCGGTTCGCTCGCGGCGGGTGAGCTGCGCGCCGGCGACGTGCTGCGCCTGGAGGACGTCCAGGAGCGGTACGCCGTCTCGCGCACGGTCGCCCGCGAGGCCGTGCGCGTGCTGGAGTCCAAGCGGGTGGTAACCAGCCGCCCGCGCATCGGCGTCACCGTGCGCCCGATGAGCGCCTGGAACCTCTACGACCCCCAGGTGATCCGGTGGCGGCTCGCCTCACCCGGGCGCGCGGCGCAGCTGCGCGAGCTGGCCGAGCTGCGCGCCGCGGTGGAGCCCGCCGCCGCGGCGCTGGCCGCCGGCCTCGCGGGGCAGGGCGTACGGCAGGAGCTGATCGCTCACGCGCAGGCACTGACGAGCGCGGCGCGCGACGGCGACAGCGAGGGGCTGGTGGCGGCCGACGCCGCCTTCCACCGCGTGCTGCTCGCCGCCTCGGGCAACGGCATGTTCGCCCAGCTCGCCGAGGTGACCGAGGAACTGCTCAAGGCCCGGCGCGACCTGTTGCTCCTGCCCGAGCGGCTCGACACGGCCGCCGTCAGGCGGCACCTCGACGTGGCCGAGGCCGTCGCGGCGGGCCGCAGGGCGGAGGCGGCCGAAGCGGTGCGCTCGATCGTTGAGTCCGCCCGCGACGAGGTCGAACGCCTTCTCGACGGCGACGCCACGCTCGCCTAGGCCGGGTCGCGCTCACTCGCGGCAGCGGTCTCGGCGGCCAGCCGTCCGGGCGCCGTGAACGGCGCCGACGCCATCGCCACGACCGCCCCCAGGAACATGGCCCCCGCGATGACGAGCAGCGGCGCGTCGAACGACCCCGTGGCCTCCTTGACCACCCCGATCAGCGGCGTGACCGCCAGGCCCGCGATGTTGGCGACGGAGTTGATGAGCGCCACCCCGGCCGCCGCGGCCACGCCCGTCATGAACGACGTGGCGCTGCCCCACAACGCGGGCACGGCCGACCACGCGGCCCCGGTGGACAGCGCCAGCAGCGCGAACCCGAGCACGCCCGGCCCGGCCAGCACGCTGCCCACCAGCATCACCCCGGAGGCCGCCATCGGCACCGCCATGTGCAGCGCGTGCCTGCCCCGCCGGTCGACGCCGCGCGCCACGAGCACCATCGCCACCACGGCCAGCGCGTACGGCACCGCGGTCAGCAGCGCGGTCACGAAGTCGCTCGGCTCGCCGAACCCGCCCTGGATCACCTGCGGCATCCACAAGGTCAGCCCGATGCTGTTGAAGGAGTAGAGGAAGAAGAAGAGCGCCAGCAGCAGCACCCCGGGGCTGGACAGAGCCTGCCGCACGGAGATCGCCCGCTGCCCGTCGATCTCCGCCTGCTCGCGCGCGAGCCGTTCGACGAGCCACGCGCGCCCGCGCTCCGGCAGCCACCCGGCCTCGCGCGGCTCGTCGGTGAGGGACCTCAGCACCACGAACCCGAGCGCGACGGCGGGCACGCCCTCGATGACGAACAGCCACTGCCATCCGGCCACGTCGAGGAACCCGTCCATCTTCATGATGAAGGCGCTGATGGGCGCGCCGATGACCGTGGCCAGCGCGGCGCCGATGTAGAAGCGGCCCATCGCCCGCCCCCGGTGGCTGGCGGGGAACCAGCGGGCCAGATACCAGATGATGCCCGGCGTGAACCCCGCCTCGGCGGCCCCGAGCAGCAGTCGCACGATGATGAACGACTTCTCGCCCTGCACCAGGGCCATGCACGCCGACACGATCCCCCAGCTGATCATGATGCGCGCGATCCAGCGGCGGGCGCCGATCCTGGCCAGCACGATGTTGCTGGGCACCTCGAAGATCACGTACGTGACGAAGAACATGCTGACCCCGAGCCCGAACTGCGCGGCGGTCAGCCCGATCGCCTCGTTCATGCTCAGGGCGGCGACCGAGACGTTCGACCGGTCGATGTAGGCCACGAGGTAGCAGATGACGATCAGCGGCATCAGGCGGCCGGTCACCCGGCGCATGGTCTCTCGCTCAAGCTCGCCGACGCTCATCCCGTGACCTCCTGTGCAACATATGCACACTGTGAATTAATGGTGTTACCATTACCCTGCTGCAGGTATTCGGTCGTGTCAACACCGCTGTAAAGGGCAGAGCCTGATGTCGCAGACCGTGAGCAGGGCGACCACGATCCTCCAACTGGCGTGCGACGGCCCGCGCAGCCTCGCGGAGATCGGCGACCGGCTCGGCGTGCACCGCACCACCGCGCTGCGCCTGCTCCACACGCTCGCCGAGGCCGGATTGGTCCGGCGGCTGCCGGACGGCACGTGGGGCGCGGGGCGCGGGCTCGCCGCGCTGGCGGCCCGCGCCGGCGGCCAGTTCGGGCTGCGTGACCTCGCCCACCCGCACCTCGCCGCGCTGCAGGAGTCGACCGGCCACACCGTCCACCTGGCCGCCCTGCGCGAGAGCACGATCGTCTACGTCGACAAGATCTCGCCGCCCGGTCCCATACGCATGTACGCCCGCATCGGGCGGCCCGTCCCCCTGCACACGGCGGGCGTGAGCAAGGCGATCCTCGCCCACCTGCCCGCCGCCCACGCCGACGAGGTGCTGGAGGGCTGGGAGTTCACCCCGTACACTCCCGCTACGCTGATCACCAGGGCCGCGCTCGACCAGGAGCTGCGGGCCGTGCGCGAGCGGGGGTGGGCGGCCGATGAGGGCGAGTTCGAGGAGTTCGTCCACTGCGTGGCCGTGCCCGTGCGCAACGCCTTCGGCGACGTGACCGCTGCGGTCTCGCTGACCGCGCTGCGCGCCCAGGCCGGTCGCGCCGCCCTGCACGCCCTGCTCCCGTCGGTGCGCCGGTGCGCCGGTGCCATCGCGGAGCATCTCGGTTACCAGGAGGAACCATCATGACCGTCGCCGTCCACGTCGGCCCCGAGCCCGTGCCCGTCCTCGTCGAGGCCGTGGAGCGGGCGGGCGGCAAGGCCGTCCCGCTGGAGCAGGCCGAGGCGATCGTCTACTACGGCAGCGACGACCCCGCGGAGATCCGGGCGATGATCCACGACGGCATCCGCTGGGTGCAACTGCCGCACGCCGGCGTCGAACGATGGGCGGCCGCCGGGGTCATCACCGAGCAGCCGGTCTTCACCGCCGCCGCGGGCGCCTACGGGCCGGCCGTGGCCGAGCACGCGCTGGCCCTGATGCTGGCGGCCGCGCGCGGGCTGCACCGGCACGCCAGGGCCACCTCGTGGGGGCCCAACACCTCGAAGGTGTTCGCCGGCTCTACGGTCTCGATCGTCGGCTTCGGCGGCATCGGGCGGGCGCTCATGCGGATGCTGGAGCCGTTCGGCTGCCGGGTCCTGGCGGTCACCGACAGGGGAGAGGCGCCGGGGGCGGCGCAGATCGTGCCGCGCGCCCGCTACCGCGAGACGCTGCCCGAAGCCGCCTACGTGGTGGTCGCGGCACCCGCCACCCCGCAGACCCGGGGGATGTTCGGGGCGCGCGAGTTCGGCCTCATGCGTTCGGACGCCTGGCTGGTGAACGTCGCGCGGGGCGGGCTCGTGGTGACCGACGACCTGGTCGACGCGTTGCGCGCGGGCAGCATCGGAGGCGCCGCCCTCGACGTCACCGACCCCGAGCCGCTGCCGGACGGGCATCCGCTGTGGCAGCTGGACAACGTCCTCATCACACCGCACTGCGCCAACCCGCGCGACGCCTACTGGCACGGGCTGGCCGAACGCGTCACCGCCAACGTGCGCCGCTTCGCCGAAGGCGCCCCGCTCGAAGGCGTGGTCTCCCCGTCCCAGGGCTTCTGACCCCGCCCTCCACTTTCCTGACTTCGCACGGCCCAGCCATGCCGGTCATCCGGCCTCCCAGGCGAGCGACGCGAGGGAGCGCCCCCGCCGGGCGACGGAGGCGCGCCGGGCAGGCGCCGCGGGCGCGTAAGGCGGGTGGGGGCGTTCCCTGCGGGTGGTGCGGGCCGGTTCTCCGGCGGTGAGCCGGGCACGGCGGCGGGCGCTTCCTGCGGGTGGTGCGGGCCCGTTCTCCGGGCGGTGAGCTCGGCGTGGCGGGAGGGTCCGGAAGGCGGGTGGCGCGGGTGGACGTGTCAGGCGCGCGACGGGTGGTGGCGGGCGGCCGGGGCAGCGGCGTCGGGCTGGTCGCGCAGGTTGATCCGCGCGCCCGCGCTCAGCCCTGAGTCGTGCACCTCGAGCCCCACAGGCGTGAGGCCCTTGGCCAGCTCGAACACCAGGGTGCCGGTGAACGACCGCCCGGCCTCGATCCGGACCGGCGTGATCTCCTTGCCCGCCTTGTCGAGCAGCCTGGTGCCGGCGTGCGCCACATCGTCCTCGTCGATCAGCTTCTGCTGCCCGGGGTAGAGCACGCGGGCGTCAGGGCCGACGTTGTCGATCTTCACGCCGATCCGGCAGACCCGTTCGGCCGCGGACTTCGCGGGCTTGGGACACTTCGTGCTCGTCACGGCGAACTTCAGCTTGCCGTCCTGCACGGGCCCGTCCGCACCGGCCGCGGGAGGCGGGCGGAACACCCAGGCCAGCACGGCCAGCAGCAGCACCAGCAGCACCGCCGCGACGACCAGGACGGTCAGGCAGCCGGCGAACACGCTGCGCTTGCGCGCGGGCGGCCGGTAGCCGGGCAGCGGGCCCTGCCCGGTCACCGCGCCGGTCACCGCGCCGCTCACCGGGCCGGTGACCGCGTGGTGCGGCGGCGCCTGGCCGGTCCGGTGGTGCGGCAGCGGCCCGCGCCCGGTGGAGAGCGGGCCGGTGTGCTCGGGATGCGGCGCCTGCGGGCCGCGCGCGGTGCGCGGCAGAGGCCCGGTCCGCTCCGGATGCGGCTGGCGGCCCTGCCCGGTCGCCGTGGGCCCGGTGCGTTCCGCGGGCGGCGGCGGTTGCGGCCTCCGGCTCGAGCCGGGTGTGGGGCCCGTCCGCTCGGCGGGCGGGACCTGCTGCGGGCCGCGGCCGGAACCGGATGTGGGACCGGTGCGTTCGGCGGGAGGGGGCTGGCTCGGCCGCCCGCCCGCGCCGGGCAGGGGACCGGGCCCCGTGCGCTCGTGGTGGGCCTGCTGCGGGGCACGACCGTCCGGGCGCCGCGCCTGAGTGCCGCGGCCGGCCGCCTCGGGCTGCGGGCCGCGGTGGGCGGTCTCGGGGTGGCGGTGCGGAGGGGGCGAGCCCGGCGCGGGCCCGGCACGGTCGGGCGGCGGGCGGTGCGGCGCCTGCGGCATCAGCGGCCCGAACTCCGACGGGTTCCACGCGTTGGTCAGATGCTTGGTCGCGGCCAGCTGCGCGGCCGGCTCGTCGGCCGCCTCCACCAGCTCCAGCAGCAGCTGCCTGGCCGCGGGCCGCCGCGCGGGGTCGGGGTGGATGGCCGCCGCCACCAGCCGGTCGAGCGGGGCGGGCAGCCCTCGCAGGTCGGGAGGCGCGGTGCGGGCCCTGGCCGCCATCACGTAGGCGTCGCCCTCGCCGAACGGGTGCCCGCCGAGCCCCGCGTACGCGATGAGCGAGCCCCACGCGAACACGTCGCCCGCCGGGCTCGTACGCCCTTCGAAGACCTGCTCGGGAGCGATCCACCCGGGCGTGCCCATCACCATGTTGGCGTTGGTGTGCCGGGAGTCGACGTGCGTCGAGCGCGCGAGCCCGAAGTCGATCACCCGCGGCCCGGCCAGCGTCAGCATCACGTTGGCCGGCTTGAGGTCGCGGTGCACCAGCCCCGCCGCGTGGATGGCGGTCAGCGCGGCGGCCACGCCCACGGCCGCGGCGTGCAGCACGGACGGCGACAGCGCGCCGTGCTCGATGAGGTGGTTCTCGAGGGAGATGCCGTCGATGTACTCGGTGACGAGATAGAGGCGGCCGCGGTCCTCGCCGTGGTCGAGCACCCGCGCCGTGCAGAACGACGCCACCTTGCGCGCGTTGGACACCTCTTCGTGGAAGCGCGCGCGGTAGACCGGGTCGGCGGTGAAGTCACGCCGGATCGCCTTGAGCGCCACCCGTGACCCGTCGGCGGCCTTGGCGAGGTAGACCACACCCATGCCGCCGGAGCCGAGACGGCTGAGCAGCTCATAAGGGCCGATCGCCGGCGGATCGTCCGGCTTCAGCGGAGAGCCAGCGGAGCGCCCCAACGTCGCCGTCCTCTCGCCGTCGTCATCCCGTCTCAACCCGAACCGATCCTCCGCCCCGGCCGGTCGTCATGCCGCGACCCGCACCGTTCCGCCGCACGGCATCCCGTTTGTACCCAAGACTCTAACGGAGGAAGGGCCCACTCGTTGGCCACTAGGCGTGAGCAGGCTTGCGGCGCGCGGGGATCATCGTCACCCGCAGCCGCGCGAGGTCGAGCGCGTGGGGCAGCGGCCGGTGCGGCGAGATGAGCCGCCCGACCGGCTTGGGCCGGGAGCCGCGCAGGATGCCCGCCAGGAAGGCCGTGCCGACGGCGAGCGTCAGGTGCACGCCCTCGCAGCCCGGTCTGGCCCACCACTCCCCGGCGGCGGTGCCGTCCAGCCAGATCTCGGGTGCGAACGTGTTCGCGTAGGGCAGGCGCGGGTTGCGCTGGTGGACGGCCATCGGCACCAGGACGGTGGTGCCGGCGGGCAGGGCGGCGCCGTACCAGGAAGTCTCCACCGTGGTGACACGGGTCAGCGCCGGCACAGGCGGCCACAGGCGCTGGCCCTCGCGCAGGCAGGCGCGCAGATGGCAGGGGTCGGTGCGTGCGGCCTTGCGGTGTGCCGGGTGGGCGGCCAGCAGGGCGAGGGTCTGCATCAGGCCGGGCGCGGTCACGCCGAGCCCCATCAGCCAGAACGCCGCCTGCATGAGCCCGCGCGACTCGGCCTGCCCGGGGGTCTCGGCGATCAGCCCGGCCAGGCTGCCCGGCTCGGCGCGGCGCAGGTGGTCGATGATCCGGGCGTCGTAGCGGCCCGACAGGAGTTGCTGGCGCCGCCTGGCCCGCAGCCGTCCTGCCCGCGTGAGGTCCGCCAGCAGCCGGGTGAGCTCCTCGTCACCGGCCGCGCCGTCCCCGTAGACGCAGCGCCGGGCGACGCGCTGCCAGCGGCCGTTGAGCCGCGCGTAGTCCACCACGCCCTCGGTGAGCTCCTTGGCCTCCTCGCGGGCGATCTCGATGAACGCCGGGCGCAGCACGTCTGTCGGCAGCCCCAGGGGTCGCGTCTCGACGGCCGGCGCGTACGCGTCGTCGTCCTCGGCCAGCACCCGTAGCGCGTCACGCTTGGACATGATCAGCAGCGCCGGGCCGCGCGGGCCGCGGACCAGGACGGGGCGGCCGCCGTACCTGGCTTCGAGCTCCGACAGCAGCGTGCGGGAGCGCAGCAGGTCGCGCCCTGGCGTGAGGTGCGGCGTGCCGGGCGGGACGAGGGCGGCCTTGAGGCGCAAACTCTCCAGCGCGGTGGCCCTGGGCAGCCCTCTAGGCACGCGCGACCTCCCGGAGTCCGGCCGGCGCCCGCGAGTCCCGGGCCTGGTGGGCCCTGAGCCCCGAGCCCGCGGGCGCCTCCTGGATGGCCGGAGCGGGGAGGAAGTTCATATGCCGATGTGATCGCCGCGGGCCCCCGTTCGCAATCTGGGGTTTCGGTCAACGGAACGCTTGCGGTTCCCCGCGCCGGAGGTGTTCCGGTGACCGGAACACCTCCGGCGTCACGGAACACGCAGCGGCCAGGAGCAGCTGGAGGGGGAGAGCGCGGCCGAGATGGCCTGGGCGGCGCCGCGCACGGAGATGCCGAGCCTGGCGAGCTGGGCCGCGTGCGCGGGCGCGGCCACGCCCAGCGCCATGCACACCGTGCCCGCGGGCCCGAACACGGGCGCGGCCACGCAGGCCACGCCCTCGGTGTACTCCTCCTGCGCGTACGCCACGCCGTGCCTGCGGACCTGGGCCAGCTCGCGTTCCAGCCCGGTCAGGGTGGTGACGGTGCGGCGCGTCCAGCGTTCGAAGGGGCCGCGCGCCGTCAGCTCGTGGCGCAGCCGGGGATCGAAGGCCAGCAGCGCCTTGCCCGTGGCCGTGCAGTGCAGCGGCGCGCGGTCGGTGCCGTCGGAGCGCGAGTCGACGCGGTTGTGACCGTAGAGGCGCTCGACGTAACGGGCCTCCAGGCCGGCGGGCACGGCCAGGTTCACCGTCTGCCGGGTGGCCTCGTACAGGTAGAGCAGGTACGGCAGCACCACCGCGCGAGTGCCCGGCACGAGGGCGCGGGCGGTGCCGGCCATCGCCTCCAGCACCTCGCCGGGCACGTAGCCGTTGCCGACCCGGCGAGCCAGCTCGCGGGCGCACAACACGCCGAGGATGCGGTGCGCGGTCGACTTGGGCAGCCCCGTGCTCCGGCACAACTCCGACAGGCTCACCGGGCGGGCGGCCGCGCTGAGCGCGAGGAGGATGTCGATCCCGCGCTCCAGGCTGCCCGGCTGCGCCGCCCGGCGGTCGTCCGTGACGCCCTGTTCGTGACCGGCCGTCTGTGTCGGCATGACTGTCCTTTCGCTTTCCGAGGAGCGAAAGGGGCTTCCCGGGGCCGCGGTTGTGCATGCCTTGACCTACCCGGTTGACCGTCCGTTGATACCCCGTCAACGCGGGTTGATGATCTTCGCGAATCCGGAAATGGCCACGTCATAGGGGGTTCTAGGCCTTTGGCCGGGTCTGCGGGGCATGCGCGCGTACGCCCGCTTCCGGACGCTACTTCAGCGCGGCGGCCTCCGACGCGAGCTTCTCGACCCGGCCCCAGTCGCCCGCCGCGAGCGCGTCGGCCGGGGTCAGCCAACTGCCGCCGACGCAGCCCACGTTCGGCAGCGCGAGGTAGGCGGCCGCCGTGTCCGCACGGATGCCGCCCGTCGGGCAGAACCGCACGTCCGGCAGCGGCCCGGCCAGCGCCTTGAGGTAGGGGACGCCGCCCGCGGCCTCGGCGGGGAAGAACTTGAGCTCCTTGATCCCGCGCTCGGCCAGCGCCATCGCCTCCGACACGGTGGCCGCGCCCGGCAGGTAGGGGACGCCGCTCGCGTCCAGCGCCTCGACCAGCGACAGGGTGGTGCCCGGCGAGACCAGGAACCTGGCCCCGGCCGCCACCGATGCTGAAATATCGTCAGAAGTACGGATCGTGCCGGCGCCCACGGTCGCCTCAGGCACCTCGGCGGCGATCCTGGCGAGCGCCTCACGGGCGACCGGCGTGCGCAGGGTCACCTCGATGACCGGCAGGCCCCCGGCGACCAGCGCCCTGGCCAGCGGCACGGCGCTCTCCACGTCGTCGATCACCACGACGGGGATCACCGGGGCGAGATCGAGCAGACTACTCATACGTTCTTCTCCTCGTCGGCCCCGTCAGGGACCTTCCGTACTGAAATTTCCGGCCCGCGCCACCAGCGGGGCCGCCTGAGACGCCTGGGGACGCGGCCTCAGCCCACCGGTTCCCTGCGCGCGCGGCCGCTCAGCCAGGCGGCCGCGCCCGTCAGCGCCGGCTGCGGCGCGACGATCAGCGCCGTCCCGATGGCGGAAAGGTAGCCCGCCATGTCGGGATTGGCGGTGAACCGCGTACGGAAGCCGCTGGCACGCACGCGCTCCACGATACGGGGCAGCACTCCGCCGCCCAGGTAGACCCCGCCCTTCGCGCCCAGGGTCAGCGCCACGTCGCCGGCGAAGCCGCCCAGCATCCCGCAGAACACCTCGACCGTCTCGGCGCACAACGAGTCGTCGAGCCTGGCCACGATGTCCGAGGCGGTCAGCTCGGGCGCGGCGACCCCGTTCACCTGGGCCAGCGCACGGTACAGCCGGACCAGGCCCGGCCCCGACAGCACGTGCTCGGCCACGACGTGCGGCAACCCCTGCGACTGGAGGACCCGCACGATCTCGAACTCGCGCCGCTCCACCACCGGCACCGTCACGTGCCCGCCCTCGCCCGGGATCGGCGTCCAGCCCCGCTCCGCCGGCACCAGACCGCCCACGCCCAGCCCGGTGCCCGGCCCCAGCACCGCCTTGACCCCGTGGCGGAGACCGGGCCCGCCCAGGTGCACCAGGTCAGCGCTCTCCAGGTGCGGCAGCGACACCGCCAGCGCCTCGAAGTCGTTGAGCAGCCGCGCGTACGGGATGCCGAGGTCGCGCACGGACCCGGCCCACGGCGAGTTCGTGAGCCGGTAGCGGTCACCGTCGATCGGCCCCGCCACGGCCAGGCAGACCGCCCCCGGCCGCACCCCGCCCGCGTGCTCCGCGAGATAGGCGTCCACGGCTTCGGGCAGCGTGGCGTACGCGGCCCCTGCCAGGACCGCGACGTTCGACGGCCGCGCTCCCAGCGAGGAGACCAACCCGAACCGGGCGTTGGTCCCCCCGATGTCGGCGACCAGCCAGGGAAGGTCGAAGGCGCTCACGCATACCCCCGGCGTCCACTCGCCGTCCTGGACGGCCGTGCGGCTTTCGCCGTCCGGAGCGGTCGTGCGCCTGCGCCGGACCGGCTCGTCACCGGGCGAGTCCGGCGGGGTGGGCGGCCACGGGGGCGCCGGCCTCCAGGTGGGAGGAGCC
>NZ_SMKO01000199.1 GCF_004348685.1 Nonomuraea deserti
GGGCCGGGGACCCGGTCGCCGCCGGGGGCGGCTGGGACTCCGCCACGGCGGGCGGCGGGGTGGCCGTCGGATCGTCGGCATGGGCCGGGCCGGACAGCGGCAGCAGGGCCAGGGCGATCGAGCATACGATCAGGGGGCGAAGTCGCACGCGTCCTCCGAGAGGGGATGATCTCGGAGTTTATGGTGATTTGCCCGACAGGCACAGGGCTCCCGCCCGCTTTCTCACCGAACTTTCAGTGACCGCCGATCAACCGCCGACCAACCGCTGACGTTGATCGACCGCCGACCGCCGACCGCCGACCGCCGACCGCCGACCGCGATCAACCGGCGGCCGTCGTCGGCGCCTCGTGCGTGAGCCAGACCGCGCCGAGCGGCGGCACCCGCAGCGTCGTCGAGTGCGGCAACCCGTGCCACGGCTCGTCACCCGCCTCCACCATGCCCATGTTGCCCACGCCGCTGCCCCAGTAGTCGTAGGCGTCGGTGTTGACGATCTCCGTCCACCGGCCGCCGTACGGAAGCCCGAGCCGGTAGCTCTCGTGCGGCCCGCCACTGAAGTTGACCACGCACGCCACCGCGGACCCGTCGGTTCCGTAACGGACGAACGAGAACGTGTTGCCCGAGGCGTCGTCGGCGTCGATCCAGCGGAACCCCTCGGGCGCGTGGTCCTGCTGCCACAGCGCGGGGGTCTCCTTGTAGATGCGGTTGAGGTCGCGTACGAGCCGCTGCACGCCCTGGTGCCCGTCGAACTCCAGCACCCACCAGTCGAGCCCGCGCTCCTCCGACCACTCCGAGCCCTGGCCGAACTCGCTCCCCATGAACAGCAGCTGCTTGCCCGGATGGGCCCACATGAACGCCAGCAGCGCCCGCAACTGCGCGAACCGCTGCCACTCGTCGCCGGGCATCTTGCCCAGCAGCGAACCCTTGCCGTGCACGACCTCGTCGTGCGACAGCGGCAGGACGTAGTTCTCCGAGTACGCGTACAGCAGGGAGAACGTCATCTGATGGTGGTGGTACTGGCGGAAGACCGGCTCGTGGCGCAGGTATTCGAGCGTGTCGTGCATCCAGCCCATGTTCCACTTGAACCCGAAGCCGAGACCGCCCAGATGCACCGGGCGCGACACCCCCGGCCAGGCCGTCGACTCCTCGGCCACGGTCGAGATGCCGGGCGCCTCCCGGTAGCACACGGAGTTCATCTCCTTGAGGAACTCCACCGCGTCGAGGTTCTCCCTGCCGCCGTAGACGTTCGGCGTCCACTCGCCCTCGCGGCGCGAGTAGTCGAGGTAGAGCATCGACGCCACCGCGTCCACCCGCAGCCCGTCGACGTGGAACTCCTTCAGCCAGTAGAGGGCGTTCGCCACCAGGAAGTTCCTGACCTCCCTGCGGCCGAAGTCGAACACGTACGTGCCCCAGTCCGGATGCTCGCCCCTGGCTGGGTCGGCGTGCTCGTACAGCGGCGTCCCGTCGAAGCGCGCGAGCGCCCAGTCGTCCATGGGGAAGTGGGCCGGCACCCAGTCGAGCAGCACCCCGACGCCGCGCTGGTGCATCAGGTCCACGAACCGGCGGAAATCGTCAGGCGTGCCGAACCTGGCCGTCGGCGCGTAGTAGGACGTCACCTGGTAGCCCCACGAGCCCCCGAACGGGTGCTCGGCCACCGGCAGCAGCTCCACGTGCGTGAATCCCAGGTCGGACACGTACGCGGAGAGCTGCTCGGCCAGCTCGACGTACGACAGCCCCGGCCGCCACGAACCCAGGTGCACCTCGTAGATGCTCATGGGGCCGTGCTGCGGCTGCCTCTCGCGCCGCTCGGCCATCCACGTGTCGTCCTCCCAGGTGTGCTCGGACCTGTCCACCACGGACGCCGTCATCGGCGGCACCTCGGTCCGCCTGGCCATCGGGTCGGCCTTGTCGCGCCACATCCCGTCGGCGCCGAGAATCTGGTACTTGTACCGTTCACCCACCCCGAGCCCGGGAACGAACAGCTCCCACACCCCCGAACGCCCCAGCGAGCGCATCGGGTAGGCGGTGCCGTCCCAGTGGTTGAAGTCGCCGACGACCCTGATGCCGCGCGCGTTGGGCGCCCACACCGCGAACGCCGTGCCGTCGACGTCCTCGTGCTCCATCACGCGGGCGCCGAGCACCTCCCACAGCCGCTCGTGCCGCCCCTCGCCGATGAGGTGCAGGTCCACCTCGCCGAGCGTGGGCCAGTGCCGGTAGGGATCACGCATGAGGTACGGCTCCGCGCCGGAGTACTTGACCCTCAACGCGTAGCCGGGGACCTTGTCGAGCCCGGGGACGGTGACCTCGAACACGCCGTGGGCCTGGTGTTTCATGCCGTGGGCCGTACCGTCGTCGAGCACCACCTCGACCCGCTCGGCCAGCGGCCGAAGGGCGCGGAAGACCGTCCCGCCCGCCGCGGGGTGCGCTCCCAGCACGGAGTGCGGATCGTGATGCGCCCCGCCCGCCAGGCGGTCGAGCTCTGTCCTCATCGGCATACTCCCCACCTTGCCCCATGATGACCGTCCATCCCAGGCACTGCCCGCTATCACCGAGACAATCACCGAAAGTGCAAAATCCGGGTTCATCCACAAGGCGGATCCCGGAGTCTTTTCCCGTTCTTAACCCGGCATACCGTCCGGCTCCCCTGGACGGGTGGTCCCTCAGGGCAGCGAGCGGGTGCCCGGCGGTCACCGCGGCCTCCCCGTCGATGGCGTGCCGGTCAGGTGGGTTCGGCGGTGAAGTCCCACCGGGTGTGGCTGAACCCGTCCGTCTTGCCGAACCCCAGCGCCTGTGTCGGGCTGACCTGGTACACCCGTGGTTCGTGCCCATGCATGCGGAAGATGCCGTCGTCGTCGACCTCGGCGGCCCAGGCGCTGCCGTACTTGGCGGTGTGGGTATCGGCCACCCGGCGCAACACCTGCCGGTCCCGCACCGGCACGGCGTCGCCGTGCAGGACGATGTCCAGGCCGTCGTTCCACCGGTTGCACCCGGTGGTCACCGCGCAATGCGGGCTGGCCGCGAGGTTCTTCGACTTCTGCTCCTCCGGTCCGCTGGAGAAGTAGAAGGCGTCGTCCAGCCAGACGCCGACGACCGGAGTGACGTGTGGCCGCCCGTCGGGCCGGACGGTGGACACCCAGAACAACTCCGCGTCCCGGAGGTGGGCGACAGCGTCCGGCCACGGGGTGGGCTGGGCGTCGTCGCTGCTGTAGCGCGGGTCGATGGTGGTTTCGGGTGTACGGGCCACGGTTCCCCCTCAACTTCGGTTCGGGCGGTCGGCGAACCACACCGGTTACCTCTGCTACCCCGATCTCGTCAGCCCGGAACAGGCTCTCAGAAGACCGCTGGAGGAGCGGTCGATGTCCGCTCGCCTGGCCCACTCGGGCTGGGTCACGGCACGGTGTGACCCTCTTTCCGGATATGGAACACCGTGCCGTAGAGCCCGAGCGGCGTCAGCCGTACCGCGTCGTTCTCGGCCACGACGACGCCGTACCCGGCGAGTGACTGCAGGATCGTGGCGAGCGGGTCGCCCTGCCGCGTCACGACCGTGTCCCATGAGGGCTGCCCGGTGTACTGCGCGGCGGTGCGGCGCAGCTCACTGGCGGGCACACCGCCCGACGCCCGGAGCAGCGCGACCAGCAACGCGGGGACGAGGTCGTGGAAGGCGTCGTGGATGTTGGGCAGGGCGTCCTCGGCCTCCCAGTCCTGGTCGAGAAGTTCGTCGAGAAGGTCCATCTCGAGTTGGTCCGTGACGTTCTCGACGAGCAATCCGTACACGCCTTCAGCCCACGCCTCGACCGCCTGGGCGTCGGGGACATCCGGCCAGGCACAACCCAGGTCCTTGGCGAAGAATCCAGCTTCGACCTCCAGGAAGCCGACATTGGCGGCGAGCCAGAACACCTGGGCCTCTTCATCGGAGATGCCGTCGGGGCCGTACCCGACGACCTCATACCACTGACCGACGACCAGCCCCGCCGCCAGGGGTTTCCCTCCTCTGGAGATGCAGGAAGTCGCGGAAACGATCGACACCCCGCGCGAAGGAACGCTTGCGTCCGGTGGGCCCGCTAGCGGGGGCGGAAGGCCGCCAGGGGGATCGGGAGCCACGAGGGCCGGTTGCGGGCCTCGTAGAGCACCTCGTACACGGCCTTCGACAACTCGAACGCCCTCAGCAGCACCGCGTCCCCGCGCGTGATCATGCCGCCGCCCTCGGCGTACCCGTCGAGGAACGCGGCCCTGTTGCGGTCGGCCCACTCCTGGGCCCGCGGCTCCAGATCCTCGGCCTCGGAGTGGCCGGCCAGCAGGTGCCTGGCCGCGTAGTCGAACGAGCGCAGCATCCCCGCCACGTCGCGCAGCGGCGACGACAGCGCCCTGCGCTCGGTCAGCGGCTGTCCCGGCTCGCCCTCGAAGTCCAGCACGACCCAGTCCGTCGTGGTGCGCATCACCTGGCCGAGGTGGTAGTCGCCGTGAACACGCTGCACGGGCACCTCATTGGTGAGCAGCTCCACCTGGTGGTAAGCGTGTTCGATGCCGGTCACGTGCTGGCGCAACGCGGGCACCTCAGACACGGCGCGGCCGAGCCGGCGTCTGAAGGCCTCGGCCATGCGCTTGACCTCGTGGGTCTCGATGACGTCCGTGGGGAAGGCGGCGGCCAGCTCGCGGTGCACGCGGGCGGTGGCCGTGCCCAGCCGCAGCGACTCGGCCGCGAAGTCCCCTCCGGCCTCGGACGCCGGGACCTCGGGCAGCGAGGCGTAGAGGTCGCGCACGCTGGCCAGGGCGAGGTCCCAGCCGTCGTTCGCGGTGGACAGGAACTCCTGCATGAACGCGAGCGTGGTGCCGGTGCCGTCGAGGTCGGTCTCGATCCACCCGTACGGCTGCGCGATGTGCGGCGCGTTCCTGGCGGCCAGCGCGGTGACGATCTCCAGCTCGGGGTTGACACCGGGGATGAGGCGGCGGAACAGCTTGCAGATGTAGGCGTCGCCGTACACGAGAGAGGTGTTGGACTGCTCGGCGCTCAGCACCACGCTGTGCGGTCGGGTGTCGATGGTGGCGCCGGGGACGTGCCGCATGCGCAGGCCGCTGCGTTCCTCGTCGCGGGCCATCCCGTCGAGCAGCCAGTCCGTGCGATCGGCGTCGTGCACGGCGTCGTAGAGGTAGACGTCGCCGATCGTGCCGATCAGCGCGTGGGCGAGCCGGTCGGGGAGCGAGGGGCGCTCCCCGAGCAGCACCTGGTAGCGGTCGCGCGAGCCCTCCTGCCAGACGGCGACGATCAGATGCCGGAGCCCGGGGGTCAGCTCGACGTCCGAGTCGATCGACAGAACGTCGATCGGGCGCCCCTTGCCACCGAACCAACGCTGGCGGCCGATCCATGCGGCAAGGAGCTCGTCAAGCACGTCCTACTCCTCCTGGATGACGGCCGGCGGGAGTGTGAACCAGTAGAACCCATGCCCGGGAAGCGTCAAAAGATACGGAAGTTCGCCAATTGCCGGGAATGGGACCCCACCCATCGTCTCCACGGGAGCGACGCCGACGAACCTGCGCAGGTCGAGCTCGACCGGCTGCGGGAAGCGCGACAGGTTGTTCACGCACAACATGCGGTCGTCGCCCAGCTCGCGTACGAACGCCAGCACGCTGGGGTTGGAGGAGTTGAGCTCGGCGTAACCGCCCAGCCCGAAGACCGGGTGCCGCTTGCGGATCTCGATCATGCGCCTGGTCCAGTGCAGCAGCGAGCCGGCGTTCTTCTGCTGGGCCTCGACGTTGATGGCCTGGTAGCCGTAGATCGGGTCCATGATGACCGGCAGGTAGAGCCGCCCGGGGTCGCAGTCGGAGAAGCCGGCGTTGCGGTCGGGGTCCCACTGCATGGGGGTGCGCACGCCGTCGCGGTCGCCGAGCCAGATGTTGTCGCCCATGCCGATCTCGTCGCCGTAGTAGAGCACCGGGGAGCCCGGCAGCGACAGGAGCAGCGCGGTGAACAGCTCGATCTGGTTGCGATCGTTCTCCAGCAGGGGTGCCAGGCGGCGGCGGATGCCGACATTCGCCCGCATTCGGGGGTCTTTGGCGTATTCGGTGTACATGTAGTCGCGTTCCTCGTCCGTGACCATTTCGAGCGTGAGCTCGTCATGGTTGCGGAGGAAGATTCCCCATTGGCAATTTTCCGGAATTTTCGGCGTTTGGGCCAGAATTTCGGAAATGGGGTAGCGCGATTCGCGGCGTACGGCCATGAAAATCCGCGGCATCAGAGGGAAGTGGAATGCCATGTGGCATTCGTCCCCGCCTCCCACCGGGTCGCCGAAATACTCCACGACGTCCGACGGCCACTGGTTCGCCTCGGCGAGCAGCACCCGGTCGGGGAAGAGGCGGTCGACCTCCGACCTGATCCGCTTGAGGTACTGGTGGGTCTTCGGGAGGTTCTCGCAGTTGGTGTTCTCCTCCTCGAAGAGGTAGGGAACCGCGTCCAGCCGGAACCCGTCGATGCCCAGGTCCAGCCAGAACCGCAGCACCTCCAGCATCGCGTCCTGCACGGCCGGGTTCTCGTAGTTGAGGTCGGGCTGGTGGTGGAAGAACCGGTGCCAGTAGTACTGGCCGCGCACGGGGTCGTAGGTC
The DNA here is from genome assembly GCF_004348685.1 of Nonomuraea deserti. GTDB lineage: Bacteria > Actinomycetota > Actinomycetes > Streptosporangiales > Streptosporangiaceae > Nonomuraea > Nonomuraea deserti. The sequence goes on from NZ_SMKO01000199.1 coordinate 6,595, forward strand.
CAGTTGGACGTCTCGGTGTCGATGAAGATGATCCGGGCGTCCTGGTACTTCTCGTCGGTGTCGGACCACACGTAGAAGTCGCCGAAAGGTCCCTCGGGGTCGTGCCGCGACGCCTGGAACCAGGGGTGGGCGTCGCTGGTGTGGTTCATGACGAGGTCGGCGATGACGCGCATGCCGCGCTTGTGCGCCTCGTCCACGAGCTTCACGAAGTCTCCCAGGTCCCCGAACTCGGGCAGGATCTTCATGAAGTCGGCGATGTCGTAGCCGCCGTCACGCAGCGGCGACTCGTACAGCGGCAGCAGCCACAGGCAGTCGACGCCGAGCCACTGCAGATAGTCGAGCCGGCTGATGAGCCCTCGCATGTCGCCGGTCCCGTCGCCGTTGGAGTCGGCGAAACCCCGGATCAGGACCTCGTAGAAGACCGCGCGTTTGTACCAGTAGGGGTCGCGCGGCTTCTCTTCGTCAAAGGTGTTGGGAATGGGTGTGATGCTCATGAGCCGCCTCGCAGGGTGCTCATGAGGGAGGCGCTGTCACACACGTTGAAGACTCCCCGCTGAATTCAGTTCTACCGTGGCGCGGCTCGTACGGTGAGAATATGGGCAGGCTGGATGTGGGGGTCGAGGCGTACATAGTTGCTCTGTCTCCAGCGGTACGACTCGCCCGACAACTCGTCGTCGACGACGAACTCCGCGTTCCAGTCGAGACCGATGGCGGGCAGGTCGAGTTCTACGGTCGCCTCATGGGTGTGGTGTGGATCCAAGTTGACGACCGCCAGTACGACGTCGCCCAGCCCGTGCCTTCGTGTGGCCGGGTCGTAGGCGCCCGGCAGCCGCTTGGAGAAGCAAACGATGTCCGGTTGATCGACCCTGTGGAATCGTAGGTTACGCAATTCCTGCAGTGCCGGATGCGCTCTTCGGAACAAATTCAGATGAGTGATGAAGGGAGCCAGGCTACGTCCCTCGCGTTCGGCTGTAACCCAATCGCGAGGCTTGTACTGATATTTTTCGCTATCCAGGTATTCTTCGCTACCCGGGCGTACCGGTACGTTCTCCCCTAGTTCATACCCGGAGTAGACACCCCAAGCCGGCGACGTCAGCGCGGCCAGCACCGCCCTGATCTTGAACGCCGGGCCGCCGCCGTGCTGCAGATATTCGTGCAGGATGTCCGGCGTGTTGACGAACAGGTTCGGCCGCAGGTAGTGCGAGGTCTCGTGGGCCAGCTCCGACAGGTAGCCCTCCACGTCGTACTTGGAGTTCTTCCACGTGTAGTACGTGTACGACTGGTGGAAGCCGACCTTGGCCAGCGCGCGCATCATCGCCGGCCGGGTGAACGCCTCCGACAGGAAGATCACGTCGGGATCGGTCGTGTGGATGTCGGCCAGCATCCGCTCCCAGAACATCACCGGCTTCGTGTGCGGGTTGTCCACCCGGAAGATGCGCACCCCGTGCCGCATCCAGTGCAGCAGCACCCGCTTGACCTCGGCGTAGACGCCCTCCGGGTCCTTGTCGAAGTTGACCGGGTAGATGTCCTGATATTTCTTCGGCGGGTTCTCGGCGTACGCGATCGACCCGTCCGCCCTGATCGTGAACCACTCCGGGTGCTCCTTCACCCACGGGTGGTCGGGCGAGCACTGCAGCGCGAAGTCGAGCGCCACCTCCATGCCCAGCTCCCTGGCCCGGCCGACGAACTCGTCGAAGTCCTCCAGCGTGCCGAGGTCGGGGTGGACGGCGTCGTGACCGCCGTCCTCCGACCCGATCGCCCACGGCGAGCCGGGATCGTCGGGCTCGGGGCTGAGCGTGTTGTTGCGGCCCTTGCGGTGCGTCGTGCCGATCGGGTGGACGGGCGGCAGGTAGACGACGTCGAAGCCCATCTTGGCGATCGCGGGCAGCCGCCTGGCGGCGGTCTGGAAGGTCCCGGACTTGGACAGGCCGAGCTCGTCGACGACCGCGCCCTCCGACCGCGGGAAGAACTCGTACCAGGAGCCGTAGAGCGCCCTGCGCCGGTCGACCCTGATCTTGTGCGACCTGGACCTGGTCACCAGCTCGCGGAACGGGTGGGCCTGCAGCAGCGCGGCGGTCTCGGGAAGCTGGGCGATCGACAGCCGCGCCCGCGGATCGAGGTCCTCGTCCCGCAGCGAGGCGGAGATCGACAGCAGCGCCGCGCGGTGCCCGCACGCGCTCTCGCCGTTGCCGTTCTGCCTGCGCTGCCCGTTCGCGCCGGCGTGCCCCTCCTGGGCCGGCCGGTCGTGCGCGCAGTCGGCCACCCGCACGGCCCTGGCGGCCCGCTCGAACAGCCGCGCGCCCTCCTCGCACATGAGGTCGACGTCCATCCCGCGCGGGATCTTGATCTCGGCGTCGTGCAGCCACGTGCTGATCGGATCGCTCCACGCCTCCACGCGGAACAGCCAGTCGCCCTCGGCCGGCAGGCACACCTCCACGCCCCAGCGGTCGGTGCCCGGCGCCAGCTCGCGCATCGGTCTCAGCCGACCGCGCTGCCCGTCGGGCGCGGTCAGCACCACGCCCGCGGCCACCGCGTCGTGGCCCTCTCTGAACACGGTCGCCGAGACCTCGAAGGTCTCGCCGGCGACCGCCTTGGCGGGCCACTGCCCGCAGTCGACGACGGGGGAGATGTCCGTGATGGGAATTCGTCCGATCATCGCATTCAAGGGTTTGCGGCGACACACTCGGTGCCGCCGGAGGCTTTCCGTGGATGCACACGCCGTTGCCGGTGGTCCGCTGGAGGCGGCCTCCCTGGCAGTAACGATCCTTGCACGTTATTTCTGGACAGCACCGGATAGACCTCCCGAGTGTGTCTGTGGGAGGGCCAACAAAGAGGAAAGTTGCCCCAATGGTGCCTCTTCATGCTTGTTCCTGGAAGGGGTTTGAACGGCCTTCATGAGGGTGAAGGACTGAGAGGTCCCTCCTAGCCCGTAGGGTGCAGAAACGTGAGAGCTATCCGCCGGTTTACCGTCCGCACCGTCCTGCCCGCGGAGCTGGCCGCCCTCGGCGAGCTCGTGCACAATCTCCGCTGGTCATGGCACCCGGAGACCATGGACCTCTTCTCCGAGGTCGACGCCGAGCTCTGGGAGCGGGTCGGGCACGACCCCGTCGCCCTGCTCGGCGCGGTCACCCCCGCCAGGCTGTCCGAGCTGGCCGCCGACCGCCGCTTCCTGCGCCGGCTCGCCGACGCCGCCGACGACCTGCGCGAGTACATGACCTCGCCGCGCTGGTACCAGACGCTGCCCGACGCCGCGCGCGCCATCGCCTACTTCTCCCCCGAGTACGGCATCGCCGCGGCCCTGCCGCAGTATTCGGGCGGGCTCGGCATCCTCGCGGGAGACCACCTCAAAGCCGCCAGCGATCTGGGCGTGCCGATCCTCGCGGTCGGCCTGCTCTACCGCCACGGCTACTTCACGCAGTCGTTGTCGCCCGAGGGCTGGCAGCAGGAGCACTACCCGTCGCTCGACGCCGGCGGGTTGCCGCTCAGCCTGCTCAAGGACGCCGACGACACGCCGGTCAAGATCCGCATCGGGCTGCCGGACGAGCGGATGCTGCACGCCCAGGTGTGGGTGGCGCAGGTGGGCCGGGTGCCGCTGCTGCTGCTCGACTCCGACGTGGCCGACAACGACACCGCCGCCCGCGACGTCACCGACCGGCTCTACGGCGGCGGCACCGACCATCGGCTCATGCAGGAGCTGCTGCTGGGCGTGGGCGGCGTGCGCGCGATCAGGGCGTACTGCAAGATCATCGGGCATGCCGAGCCCGAGGTGTTCCACACCAACGAGGGCCACGCCGGATTCCTGGGCCTCGAGCGCATCCGCGAGCTGACCGAGGCGCGGCTCTCCTTCGACGAGGCGTGGGAGGCGGTGCGGGCCGGCACGGTGTTCACCACGCACACGCCCGTGCCCGCCGGGATCGACCGCTTCCCCGTCGAGATGATCGAGCGGCACTTCGGCGGATCGAACGCCTGGCCCACCGTGCCCGTCGACCGCATCCTGGCGCTGGGCGCGGAGTCCGACCCCAGCCGGTTCAACATGGCCGTCATGGGCATGCGCCTGGCGCAGCGCGTCAACGGCGTGTCCCGGCTGCACGGCGAGGTCAGCAGGGAGATGTTCAAGGACCTCTGGCCGGGCTTCGACCTGGACGAGGTGCCGATCGGCTCGATCACGAACGGCGTGCACGCCCCCACGTGGGTGGGGCGCGAGTTCATGGAGCTGGCCGACCGCGAGCTGCCCTCGCTGATCGAACGCGCCCGCGGCTGGGACGGCATCCAGAAGATCCCCGACGGCGACATCTGGCAGATCAGGGGAACGCTGCGCAGGCGGCTCGTCGAAGGCGCCCGCGTGCGGCTGCGCCGGTCGTGGCGCGAGCGCGGGGCCTCCGACGCCGAGCTGGGGTGGATCGACGACGCGCTCGACCCCGACGTGCTGACGATCGGGTTCGCCAGGCGCGTCCCCTCCTACAAGCGGCTCACGCTCATGTTGCGCGACCCGAAGCGGCTCACCGAGCTGCTGCTCGACCCGGACAAGCCGGTCCAGATCGTGATCGCGGGCAAGGCCCATCCGGCCGACGAGGGCGGCAAGAAGCTGATCCAGCAGATCGTCAAGTTCGCCGACCAGCAGAAGGTCCGCCACCGCATCGTCTTCCTGCCCGACTACGACATGGCGCTCGGCCGGCTCATGGTGCAGGGCTGCGACGTCTGGCTGAACAACCCGCTGCGCCCGCTGGAGGCGTCCGGCACGTCCGGGATGAAGTCCGCGCTCAACGGCGGCCTCAACCTGTCCATCCGCGACGGCTGGTGGGATGAGTGGTACGACGGCTCCAACGGCTGGGCGATCCCCACCGCGGACGGCGTGGCCGACAACGACCGCCGCGACGAGCTGGAGGCCGCCGCACTCTACGACCTGATCGAGCACGAGGTGTCCGACCGGTTCTACGACCGTCCCGGCGACGGGCTGCCCCGGCGGTGGATGGAGATGGTCAAGCACACGCTGGCCTCGCTCGGGCCGAAGGTGCTCGCCGGGCGCATGCTGCGCGACTACGTCGTGACCCTGTACAACCCGGCGGCCGGCGCGGCCAGGGCGCTGTCCGCCGACGGGTACGCCCCGGCGAAGGCGTTCGCCGCCTGGCGGCTGCGGGTCGCCAAGGCGTGGCCGGGCGTAAGGGTCGAGCACGCCGAGGCCACGGGCGTGGGCGACACGCCGGAGGTCGGGTCGTCCATCGAGCTGCACGCCACGATCGCGCTCGGCGACCTGGAGCCCGCCGACGTGCGGGTCGAGGCCGTCTACGGCAAGGTCGGGCCGCACGACGAGCTGGTGCGTCCCGCGTACGCGAAGCTGGAGATGGCGTCGGCGGAGGACGACGGGCGGGCGCACTACTCCGGGGTCGTCCCGCTCGACCACACGGGCGCCTTCGGCTACACCGTGCGCGTCGTCCCGCATCACCCGCTCGTCGTCACCCCGGCCGAGCTGGGGCTCATCACGGTGCCCGAGGAGCCCGCGGGCATGACGAACGGGACTCTGCGCTAACCAGCAGCTCGGGATCCCGGCACAGGCGGCATAATCGGGACCGTGGACGACAGCGGCAACGGCCTGCGGGCCGACACTCTGGTGGCCACGGTCCGCGGTGTGCTGCCATCCCTGACGCCTGCCGCCCAGACCGTCGCCCGCCTCATTCTCGAAGATCCCGCGACGGTAGCGCGGAGCACCATCACGGAGCTCTCCGCCGCCTCCGGCACCAGCGAGGCCACGATCGTGCGCACGGCACGGCTGCTCGGGTTCGCGGGCTATCCGCAGCTCCGGTTAGCCCTGGCGGCCGCCGCCGCGCAGCCCGACCGGCTGGTGCCCGGCGACCTGGCCCCCGACGACCCGCTGTCGGAGGTGATCCACAAGGTGGCGCGGGCCGAGTCCGAGGCGATCAACGACACGGTCGCGCAGCTGACCTCCGAGCGGCTCGGGCTCGTGGTCGACGCCGTCGTCGGCGCGCGGCGGATCGACGCCTACGGGGTCGGCGCGTCGGGGCTGGTGGCCGAGGACTTCGCCCAGAAGCTGCTGCGCATCGGGCTGTCCAGCCACGCGTTCCAGGACGCGCACCTGGCGCTGACCAGCGCGGTGCTGCTGAAACATGGCGACGTGGCGCTCGGCGTCAGCACCTCGGGGGAGACCCCCGACGTGATCGAGCCGCTGACCCGGGCCGCCGAGGGCGGGGCCACGACCGTCGCCATCACCAACAACCCCCGGTCCACCATCGCGGAGCTGGCCGAACACGTGCTGATCTCGGCCGGGCGCGAGACGGAGTTCCGTCCCGGCGCCCTGGCCAGCCGGATCAGCCAGCTCCTCGTCGTCGACTGCGTGTTCGTCGGCGTCGCCCAGCGTACGTTCGACTCCTCTCAGGAGGCGCTCGCGAGCACCAGGCGCGCCGTCAACGCGTTCACCCGGAGAACGTCACCCGCACGTCGTCAGCCTTGACGAACATCACGCGGTGGCCGAACTGGATCTGCAGGTACTTCGTCCTGCCCCGCACCACCTTGTGGTCCTCCAGGTTGAACGTGACCGCCCGGTAGTACTCCGTCGCGGCAGGCCCCGCGAGGGTGTACTTCTCGCCGGCCGAGAACGTGTACTGCAGCGGGGTCACCGCCTGGTAGGGGATGCCCTCCGGGTAGGCCTCCGCCTCCGGGTACGCCCGGCCGTAGACCGGGACCGTCGCCTTGCCGGGCTTGGGGGTGACCACCAGGCCCATGGAGGGCACGGCCGTGGGCGCGCTCTTCGGGTTGTGGAACCAGGCCTTCTGGCCGAGGTACCAGATGGCGGTCCAGTCGCCCTGGCGGTCGGCCACGGCGAAGCGCTGGCCGGTGCTCGCGCGGGCGCTGTGGTCGTACACGCTGTAGAGCGACTCGCCCGTGGGGTGCTTGCCGATGTCCTTGACCAGCGGGGCGTCGTCGCGCGGCTCGGTGCGGAGCCAGACGGTGCCGGCGGGGAGGGGCGGGCAGGCGGCCTCGGGGTTCTGGCGGTCGCAGCCATAGAAGTACGGCTTATTCGTGGCGAAGTCCGGCTTTATCATGATCGAGCCCGAATTGGGGCCGCCGAAGCGGTGCAGCGGGGCGCCCATCAGCTGGAAGTAGTGCGCCCAGTCCCAGAACGGGCCCGGGTCCTCGTGCATCTGCCTGACCGTGGTCGGCAGCGTGCCGGGGACGTTGTCATGGCCCAGGATGTGGGCCCGGTCCATCGGGACGCCGTGCCGCTGCGCCAGGTAGCGGACCAGGCGGGCGGAGGAGCGGTACATCGCCTCGGTGTACCAGGTGCCGCCCTCGGCCAGGAAACCCTCGTGCTCGATGCCGATGGACTTGGCGTTGACGTACCAGTTGCCGGCCTGCCAGGCGACGTCCTTGGCCTTGATGTGCTGGGCGATGTGGCCGTCGGTGGAGCGGACGGAGTACTGCCAGCTGGCGCCGTAGGCAGGGTCCTGGTTGAGGCGGATGGAGGGCAGGAAATATCCCTCCATGTCGTGAATGATGATGTACTCGATCTTCTGGCTGACCGGGCGGTTCGCCAGGTCGTAGTGGCCGTAGTCGTCGTTCGGAAGCTCCGCGTACGCCGAGGGGATCCACTCGCACGAGATCGACGCCGGGCACTCCACGCCGTCGGTCCTCGGCTTGCGCAGCCCGAGCCTGTCCAGCCACTTCTCGATCTTCGTGAGCCCGGGGACGGGGGCCAGCTCGACCTGGTGCCCGTCGTCCGTCGTCCGCGCGGCGCCCTCCTTGATCGTCGCGAAGACCTCGTCGGCGAAGAACCTGGCCGCGCCCGCCTCCTCGGCTCCGGAGTATTTCGCGACGGCGCCGTACCAGTCGCCGGGCTCGTCGCTCAGCGGGGCGCCGAGCGCATTCTGGTAGTCCGCGAGCAGCGCCGCGCCGCCGCGGATGTTGGCGGCGGCGTCCGTACGCAGCCGCTCGCGGCTCTCGCCGGTGAGCTCGGCGGCCTTCTCGATCGTGCGGAGCGAGGCAGGAAGGTCGGTCGGTGCGGGACGCGCGCTCGGTGCGGGCAGGGGCCGGCTGTCGTCGCCGCGCGCGTCCTCCTCGCCTTCGTGGTGGTGGTTCGATCCGGTGAAGGCGGCGGCGTCGGTCAGGTGCATGGGCCCGAACCCGGCGTCGCTGGACGGCCGGCCGGCGTGGGCGTCCCAGCGCGACTCGAGGTAGGAGACGCCGAGCAGCACGCTCTCGGGCACCTGGAACTCCTCGGCGGCGGACGCGAAGGCCGCCTGACGGCCGGGGGGTTCCTGGGCGTGCGCCGCTGTCACGGTGCCTAACGGCAGGACGGCGACGAGGGAGATCGCCAGAAGTCTGCGCATGAACCACTCCTTGGGGCTGGGGGTGCCTGGTGGGGTTCAGCGTCTCAACATTTTCCTTCGCAGGCGAGATCTTTGCGAAGAGATTCTTCATCCCTTGGCGGGGAGAGCCCGCTCAGCTGTCGTTGGTCAGGCTCAGCACGACCGCCCACCCGTCCGTGACCAGGATCCAGTCCTCCCACAACGCCGCGTACCATCCGGGCGGCCGATGCGTGACCCGGCCCGCGGCAAGTACGGTCCCGAGGGTGTCCTCGACGATCTCCAGCACCCACTCGACCAGGAACTCCGGCTCCTTGCGAGCCTCACCGCGGAACAACTCGGCGAAATGCCCCATCCGATGGGCCGCCTCCCGGACCTCGCTCCTCCAGTCGTTGGCCGGGTCGACCCCCGTCACCCGCGTCACCTCCCCGTAGGCGGCGACGGCCGCCGCCGCCAGATCCTTCCCGTGCCCGGGGCAGGGCACGGGACCGTGGACGTCCATCCAGAACACGAAGGCCGAGCTTCGCAGCGCGTCCAGCCGGTCAGAGGTGCGCTCGACCTCCTCCACGAGCCAGTGGGCCTCCACCGCCATCGCCGCGTACTCCCTTCCTGAGACCTGTCCGCGTCGATCCCGCCTGCGGACTGACCGGGACCGTCCGCACCGGGTTCGCCCCAGTCTGGCGGGTGCCGCGCCGGGCCGTGAGGCCGGCGTCCGACCTCACTCCCCGCCGGGGGACGGGAGCCGGCCACGCCTCGCCCCGGTCGCCGCGGGACCAGCCAGGTCTCGCCCGGGCCGCCGGGGGACCAGCCAGAGCGTGAGCGGGGCCGACAGCAGCGCGACCGCGCAGGCGGCGTTGAGCGCGGCCGTCATGCCGAACAGCTCGCTCGCGGCGGGCCCCGCGAAGGCGCCGAGCATCGTCGCGGCGGCCTCCATGGTGAGGAACGCGGAGGTGACCCGGCCGAGCAGCCCCTCGGGCGTCGTCCGCTGCACCCAGGACTGCACGGACACCAGTACGGTCACCGCCGGCAGCCCGAGCAGCACGGCGGAGACCAGCGCGAGGGGCAGTGCGGTGCTGTTGAACAGCAGCGCGAACGCGGCCGCGACGAGCGCCTGGCCGGCGGCGACGGTCGTCCTGGCGGGGTGGCGGTCGGCGAGCCCGCGGCTGACGGGAGCGCCGAGGAGGAAGCCGAGCCCCAGCGCGGACAGCAGGTAGCCGACCTCCATGCTGCCGCCGAGCCGGGTCACGCCGAACGGCACGAGGAGGGCGGTGAGCGCCGCGTTGGCCAGCAGGTAGAGGCTGTTCGTCGCCAGCAGGCCCCGGGTCGCCGCGGCCTGCCGTACGTGCCGCAGCCCCTGGCTGATGCTTGCGAGCACGTTGCGGGAGGCCGGGCCGCCGTCGCGGGGCCGGGCCGAGGTCATGGCGATGGTCGCCGCCGACAGCAGGGCGGCGGCAGCGCTGGCCGCGACGACCGCGCCGATGCCGTTGACCGCGAACAGCAGCCCGCCGAGCGGCGGGCCGCCCAGCGCGACCACGCCGGTGGTGACGGCGCTGAGCGCGTTGGCGCTGGTGAGGGCCGGTCCGGTGCCCACCACGGCGGGGATGTGCGCCTGGCCGGCGGGACGGAAGAGCACGGCGGCGCTGCCCTGCCCGAGCACGGCGACGTAGACGAGCCAGATCGTCTCGGGGGTCCTGGCGAGCAGCGCCACGCTGATCGCCAGGACGTGCACGAGGTCGGTCGCCACCATCAGGCGGCGGCGGTCCCACCGGTCGGCCATCACTCCGGCGAACGGCCCCAGCAGCAGTGAGGGCAGGTACTCGAAGGCGAGGGTGACGCCGGTGGCCAGCACCGACCCGGTGACGGCGAAGACGTGGGCGGGGATCGCGACGACCAGCATGCTCGTCCCGAGCCCTGCCACCGCCCGGGCCGCCCACAGCAGCCGGAAGTCCCGCACCCGCAGGACCCGCAACATCTCCCACCCCCGATCGCTTATATTCTCACAAAATAGAAATGCCGATCGACTATTCTGTCAAGATATGGGCGTGGATCATGCGGAACTGGGCCGGCGGCTGCGCAGCCGCCGGGCGGCACTCGGCAGGACCGTCGCGTCGGTGGCCACCGACGCCGCGCTGTCGGTGCCCTACGTGGCCAACCTGGAGAACGGCCGGGGCAACCCCACCCTCGCCGCTCTCGACCGGCTTGCCGAGGCCCTCGGCACCCGGCTGGTGCTCACCTTCGCCGACCTGGGCACAGCCGCGGGCGCGGACGCGGGCACGGACTCGGGCACGGGGGAGGCCGTCCCGGCGGCGCCGCCGTCGCTCGTGGAGTTCGCGCGGACCCGGAGGTTCCGAAGCGCGGCCGGATCCCTGGCCGCGCTGCTGGGCGAGGAGGACCGGGTGGTGCGGGCCAAGCTCGTCGCTGCGCTCACCGCCGTCGCCGGACCGCTCGACCGGGACCTGCACGAAGGCGACTGGCAGCGGCTGCTGGACGCGATCGTGCTGATCCTCGGCCACCCGTCCTCATGACCGGTGCCGCTCACCCCGGTGCCCGCCGTGCCCGCCGTGCCCGCCGTGCCAGGAGCGCCACAGCGCGGCGTACGCGCCGCCCGCCGCCACGAGCTCGTCGTGCGTGCCGAGCTCGGTCAGCCTGCCGTCCCGCAGCACGGCCACCCGGTCGGCGTCGTGGGCGGTCTGGAGGCGGTGGGCGATCGCGATGACGGTGCGCCCGGCGAGCACCGCGGCCAGCGCGCGTTCGGTGTGCCGCGCGGTGCGCGGGTCCAGCAGGGCGGTGGCCTCGTCGAGGATCAGCGTGTGCGGGTCGGCCAGCACCACGCGGGCCAGGGCCAGCTGCTGGGCCTGCGCGCCGTCCAGCCGCTCGCCCCCCGGGCCCGGTTCGGTGTCCAGGCCGTCGGGGAGCTCGTCGATCCAGCTCGCGCCGACGGCGGCCAGCGCGGCGCGCAACTCGTCGTCGGTGGCCTCGGGCGCGGCGATCCGCAGATTGTCGCGTACGGTGCCGAGGAACACGTGATGCTCCTGGGTGACGAGCATGACCCGCTCGCGCAGCCGGGCCGGGTCGAGCCCGGCGACCGGCACCCGCCCGACGGTCACGGAGCCGGCGCGCGGGACGTCCATGCCCGCCAGCAGCCTGCCCAGGGTGGTCTTGCCCGCGCCGGACGGCCCGACGACGGCCAGCCGCTCGCCGGGCCGCACCGACAGGTCCACCCCGTGCAGGACGTCGGGGCCGCCGTCGTACGCATAGTGCGCACCGGACACCTGAAGCCGGTCGTCGGCCGGCTCGGGAGCGGCGGCGTCCTGGTCCGCCCGAGGGGCAAGGCCGGCGCCCTCCACCCGGGCGAAGGAGGCGGCGCCGCTCTGGAGGCGTTCCATGTTGAACAGGATGACGTCGAGCGGCTGGGAGAGCTGGCGCAGGTAGAGCGCGGCGGCGACCACCGTGCCCAGCGTCACGGCGCCCTGACCGAGCAGCACGCCGCCGGCGAGCAGCACGGCGACCACCGGGACGGCGTAGGAGACGTCCACGATGGGGAAGAGCACGCTGCGCAGGAACAACGTCCGGGTGCGGGTCCTCCGGCACCGGTCGATCGCCTCCTGGCAGGTCTCGAGGCGGCGCCGTCCCAGCCCCAGGGCCTCCACCGTGCGGGCGCCCGCGGTGGTGGCCGCGAGCTGCTCGGCGAGCTCCGAGTTGGCGGCCCCTTCGGCGAGGTAGGCCGGCACCGCCCGGCGCATGTACCACCGGGCGGCGAACCAGATGCACGTCAGCCCGAGCACGCCGCACCCGCCCAGCAGCGGGTCGAGGACGACGACCGCGCCCAGCACGAACACGGCCTGCACGCTCGCGATCAGCACGTCGGGACCCGCGCCGCGCAGCATGGCGCCCACCGCCGCGACGTCGGCGGTGCCGCGCGTGGTCAGGTCGCCCGCCCCGGCGCGCTCGACCACCCCCACCGGCAGGGCGAGCACGCGGCCGGTGAACTCCTCGCGGATGCGCGCCAGCGTACGCTCGCCGAAGCGGTGCCCGATGTGGCCGGCGTAGCGGGTCAGCAGGAACTGGGCCAGCGCGAACCCGAGGAGCGCGAGCGCCAGCCGGTCCACGGTGGCGACCCCGGCGCCGTTCCGGACCTCGTCGATGATGCGGCCGAGCAGCCACGGGCCGGCCAGCCCCGCGGCGGAGGCCAGCGCGTTGAGCACGATCATGGCGCAGAACGCGCGCCAGTCCAGGCGGATGAGCCGGAACGCCGCCCCGCGCAGCCTGGACGAATCGGCCACCGGCAGGGCCCCACCCGTCATCGGTCCGCCTCCCGCCGCGCTCGCTCCCCGGGCACCGGCGAGCGGGTCCTCGGGTCGTCCTTCTGGCGCGCTCGCTCCCCGGGCACCGGCGAGCCCTTCATCGGGCCGCCTCCCTGCTGCCCTCGTCCTCCCTGGCCACCAGGGCGCGGTAGCCGGGCTGCCCGCCCAGGAGCTCGCCGTGCCCGCCGGTCGCCACGACGGAGCCGCCCGCCAGGTAGTGGACGGTGTCCGCATGGGCCAGCACGAGGGGCGACGTGGTGGTCACGACCGTGGTGCGGCCGGCGCGCGCCGCGCGCAGCCGGGCCGCGATCGTCGCCTCGGTGTGCGCGTCCACGGCCGAGGTGGGCTCGGCCGCGAGGAGGATCTCGGGGTCGGCCAGCAGGGCCCTGGCCAGGCGTACGCGCTGGCGCTGGCCTCCCGACAGGTTGCGGCCCTGCGCGTCGACGCGCGCGTCCAGCCCGCCGGGCAGGCCGCGGACGATGTCGTCCGCCATGGCCGCGTGGACGGCGAGGCCGATGGCGTCGTCGTCGGGGTCGAGCCTGCCCGCGACGACGTCGCGCAACGTGCCCGCGAACAGGTCGGCCTCGTTGTCGGCCACCAGGATCCGCTCCCGGAGTCGCGCCGGGTCGATGTCGCTCAGCCGGATCCCGCCCCAGGTCGCGGCGGGACCGGCGAACCCGCCCAACCGATCTAGCACCGCCGCCGCCTCCGCCGGGCGGGCGCTGACCAGGGCGGTCAGCCGTCCCGGCACGATCTCCACGCCTGAGACCGGATCGCGCAGCACCGACGTGGGGGCGGGCGGGTCCACGG
>NZ_SMKO01000019.1 GCF_004348685.1 Nonomuraea deserti
GGTGCGGGGTGGCGCTGGGCGGCGGTCCGTACCTTCTCGCGGGCCTGCGGAGATCGCGGGCCGGAGGAGGTCTTGGCGGGACGGCGGGCGGTTGGCGCGTTCCAGGGCCAGGTGAAGCGGCGGTGGGTGCCGCGGCGGCGGCCGGTCAGGCGGAGCGAGAGCACGATCGTGGTGAGCACCATCGCGGCGAGCAGCGCGGGCGGGGTGCCCAGGACGTCCAGCGGCGAGCCGTGCCCGGTCTCCGGCCGCGGTGCGGACACGAACGGCCGTTCGGTCGACCGGATCTCGTCGAGCCGCTCGGCGTTCGCCTTGACTAATCGCGGGACGCCGTAGCCGACGACCTTGTCCGTCTCGCGGGTTTTGCGCTTGAGCCATTCGCGGTCGACGTTGGCCTCGATCGTGTGGATCTTCTTGCCGGCGACGCGCTCCACGACGCCCACATGGTCGACGCCCTTGTAACTCTTGCCGCCGCGCCAGTCGAAGAAGACCAGCGCTCCCGGCTCGGGCTTCCGCGTCCACGCGTCCTGCTTGATGAACCAGGCCGCGTGGGAAGGGGTCCACGCGAATATGCCGACGTAGTCGGTGAGGCCGGCCTTGTCCGCGGCCCAGGCGAGGAACATGTCACACCAGGGCGCGTCGCGATACTGGGTGTCTTGGACGCGATCCGCGTACCACTGACCGAACTTGGTGACCTGGCCGCTCTTCTCCCTGTAGCCGAGTTCCTGCCGCACCGTTTTCAGCAGCTCGTCCGCGATCGGGTCCAGGGTGACACCTCCCAGATAACCGACAAATCACGATGGACTGTAGTAGCGCCATCGCGCGTGCGCGTGTGTCACCGCGAAAGTGTCTTGCTATGAGGCGAAATTTCGACTATGTGGCCCTCGGGACTTTTGAGGCTGGTGAGGCTCCTGGGACTCCTGCTGCGAAGATCAGGAACCCGCGCCCACGCGGTAGACGCTCACATCTCCGGCGCCCGGCGCGACGACGTCGGCCACGATCACGGTCACGTTGTCGGGCGAGCCGCCCTCGTTGGCCAGATCTATCAACCGCTGGACGGCCGCGCCCGGGTCTGCCACCGTGGTCAGCACCTCGTGCAGGACCTCGGGCCCGAGCACGGTCGTGAGCCCGTCGGAGCAGAGGAGGTAGCGATCATCAGGCTCGGCTTCGCGCAGCGCCATGTCCGGCTCCGCCCTGCCCTCGCTGCCCAGCACCCGCAGCACCATCGAGCGCCTGGGGTGCACGGCCGCTTGATCCTCCGTTATCCGCCCTTCGTCCACCATCGACTGCACAAGTGTGTGATCCTTGGTCATCTGGTAGAGAGCGCCGTCGCGAAGCAGATATCCGCGGGAGTCACCAAGATGAGCCAGGGCGAACCGGTAGCCGTCCCACAGCATGGCGGTCACCGTGGTCCCCATCCCCCTGCGGGCGGGGTCGATGTCGGCCAGCTCGACCAGCCTGCGGGCCGCCTCGTGCACGGCGCCTTCCAGCGCCCCCTCCAGGTCGGCGCCCGTCTCGGGAAGCGTGGCATCCAGCTCCCGCATGACGGCGATCGCCGCCGAACTCGCCAGCTCACCGGCGGCGTGCCCACCCATCCCGTCAGCCACCACGAGCAACCGGCCACTCGCATAGCCGGAATCCTCGTTCTGCTCCCTGCGGCGGCCCACGTCTGATCCGGCGGCATAGCGGATGTTGTGCTTCATACCCAGCAGTAAATCATTGGTTGAAAGACTTCACAAGCAGATGCGCTGAAGACTCTTGTGAACTACTGTGGCCCCATGAGCCACGACCCGACCGTCAACGCCGGGGACATCGCCCGGCTCGCCGGTGTCGGGCGTGCCGCGGTGAGCAACTGGCGCCGCCGCCACGACGACTTCCCCCACCCCGTCGGGGGCACCGCCAACCAGCCGCTGTTCTCGCTGCGGCAGGTCGAGTCCTGGCTGCGCCGCTACGGGAAGTCCTACCAGGTCTCCCTGGGAGATCGGGTGTGGCAACGCCTGAAAGCCGCCGGCGATTTGCGGCTGGGCGAGCTGGTGGCCCAGGCCGGGGTGCTTCTGACCCGCCATGCGCAGGCCACCCTCCCCCGCCCTGCCGCGGGAAGTCACGCTCCCGGCCCCGACGGCGGCCGGGCCATGGACGGGCGAACCGGCGACGGGCAAGCCGGCCACGGGGAAGCCAAGGACGGGCGAACCGGGGACGGGCGAACAGGGGACGGGCGGGCCAGAGACGGACGAGCCGGTGGCTCGCACACCGGGGACCCGCGAACCGGTGGCGCGCTTGCCGGTGAGGCCGCAGGGGCGGTGGGCGGGGACGAACCGGTCGGGCTCGACGTGGAGCTGGCCGAGCTGATCCTGGAGCTGGCCGGGCAGCACGGCCCGCTGACCGCGTACGAGTTCCTGTGTGAGCGCTACCTCGAAGCTCATTCCAGGCAGCTCTCCGTCACCCGCGACGACGTGGCCGAGCTGATGGTCCGGCTCGTCAGCCCGGACGGCGCGACCATCCTCGACCCGGCCTGCGGCGTCGGGACACTGTTGCTCGCCCCCGCGCGGCCGGTTCATGGCCCCGTTCATGGTGAGGGCGGCGGCGAGCGCGCGATGCCCGCCAAGCTGCCCGCCAGGATGCTGGGCCAGGAGCTGAGCGAGACGTCGGCGGCCATCACCGCCTCCAGGCTCCGGCTGCGCGGCATCGAGGCCACGGTCGTGGCGGGCGACTCCATGCGCCACGACGGGTTCGCCGGAGAACGGGCCGACGCGGTGGTGTGCGACCCGCCGTTCAACGAACGCGCCTGGGGTTACGAGGAGCTGACCGGCGACCCGCGCTGGGAGCACGGCCTGCCGCCGCGCGGCGAGCCCGAGCTGGCCTGGGTGCAGCACTGCCTCACCCACGTCAAACCGCGCGGCCTGGTCGCCATCCTCATGCCCCCAGCGGCCGCCAGCCGCAAGGCAGGCCGCCGCATCCGCGCCAACCTGCTGCGCGCGGGCGCGCTGCGGGCGGTCGTGGCGCTGCCCGGCTCCGACCTGTGGCTGCTGCGCCGCCCCGCGGCGGGCGAGCGGCCGCCGTCCGACGTGCTGATCCTCGACGCCACGGCCGACCTGTCGCTGGTCGAGCCGGCCTGGCAGGCTTACGTGGAGGACCGTTCCGACCAGACCGTACGCATCATCGACCTGCTGGCCGACGAGGTCGACATGACGCCGGCCCGCCACCAGCGGCGTGACGACGTCGGGCGGGCGTTCGCCGAGGCCCGCGACCGGTTCCTGGCGGCCGCCGCCGTGCCGCCCGACCTGAAGGTCCTGGAGCAGCCGCTCGACCAGCCCGCCACCACGCTGGGCGATCTGATCAAGGAGGGCCTGGTGACCTCCATGCAGGCCCCGCCCAAGATGGTCGCGGACGGGGGCGACATCCCGGTGCTGACCACCGACGACGTGCTCAACGGCACCTCGCCGTCCGGCCTCACCAGCACGCAGCAGGGGCTGGTCGCGATCCGCCCCGGCGACGTGGTGGCCTCCTACTCGGCGGTGCGGGTGATCGCCGACGACGGCGCGGTGCTGGGGCCCCACCTGACCCTCTACCGCGGCGACGCCCGGCGGCTCGACCCCGACTTCCTGGCCGGGTTCCTGCGGGCCGCTGGTGGGCGGGTGACGACCGGCTCCAGCAGGTTCGACGTGCGCCGCACCCGGCTGCCGCGGCTGTCGCTGCGGGAGCAGAAGGCCTACGGCGCGGCGTTCCGGCAGCTCGCCGTACTGGAGGACGCCCTGCGCGAGACCGCCGCCCTGGGACAGACGCTCATCAGGCTGGGCCTCGACGGGCTCGCCGACGGCCACCTGCACCCCCCTGCTCATGGCCTCACTTCGTGAGGCGGGCTCGATCGCCCAACGCCGCGCTCTCTCGCCGTGCTGACGGTGTAGTTTTTTCCCGATAAGGCGGCAGGAGGGCGAATGGTCATCGGCGACCGCTATGAGCTCGACGACCTTCCCCTGGGGCAGGGCGGCATGGGCGCGGTCTACGCGGGCCACGACCGCCACCTCGATCGCCGGGTCGCGGTGAAGCTGCTCAGGTTGCCCAGCGGGCCCGACGAGGAGCTGGAGCGCAGGTTCATCCGCGAGGCCCGCATCCTGGCCAGGCTGGAGCACCCCGGCGCCCCCGTGCTGTACGACTTCGGCACCCACGAGCAGCGGCTCTACCAGGTGATGCAGTTCATCGAGGGCGTCACGGTGGCCGACGTGGTCAGCGAGCACGGCCCGCTGCCCGTGCCGTGGGCGGCGGCGATCGCGGCCCAGGCGTGCGCGGTGTTGTCGGCGGCCCACGCGCTGTCGATCTGCCATCGCGACCTGAAGCCGACGAACCTCATGCTCTGCCCCGACGGCAGCGTGAAGGTGCTGGACTTCGGGCTGGCCATGCTCCGTGACGCGGACGTCACCACGTTCACCAGGATCGGCCAGATCCTGGGCACGCCGGCGTACATGGCGCCGGAGCAGATCCAGCACGGCGTCGCCGAGCCGCGCAGCGACCTCTACTCGCTCGGCTGCGTCCTGCACGAGATGCTGGCCGGACGCCAGCTCTTCACCGGTCCCACCGACTACGTGGTCTTCGAGAAGCAGGTCAAGGAGCGTCCGCCCGCCCTCCCCGGGCTGCCGGGAGAGCTGGGCGCGCTGCTGGCGCAGCTGCTGGAGAAGAGGCCGGACGACCGGCCCGCGGACGCCGACGAGCTCTACGGGCGGCTCGACCCGTTCGCCGTCGGCCTCCCCATGCTGCCGGGCTTCCTGACCAGGGCGCCGAGCCCCGGCCGGATGTACGCCCGGATGGCCGGCCGCGTGCTCAGCGACTGAGCAGGGGCCCGGCGCGACCCCACGAAGCCCGCCGGACACCTGGCGGTGCCGGGAGAACGCTCTCTTCATAACGCCGATTGTTATTCAAGACCCGTTGACAGCGCCGTACGAACGCCTGGAATCTCTTGAGAGAGCGCTCTCTCCACCTTCCAGTTCCTACCCAGGAGGGTTTCCGATGACCCCTCGTATCCGGCGGCTCGGCCTGTCGTTGCTCGCCGCGTCCGCGCTCACCCTGGCGGCCGCGTGCGGCGGCGGTGGTGGCGGGGACTCCGCCACAGAGGCGAGCGCCAACCCCGGCGAGAAGATCAAGCTGACCGTCGACCTCTTCGGCGACTTCGGTTTCAAACCTCTCTACGAGGAATACAAGAAGACCCATCCCGACATCGAGATCGTCGAGAACGTCACGCAGTTCAACGACCACCACAGCAACCTGGTCAAGCGGCTGGCCACGAACTCGGGCGCGGGCGACGTCACGGCCGTCGAGGTCGGCTACATCAGCACGTTCACCGCGCAGCCCGCCAAGTTCACCGACCTCAAGCAGTTCGGGCTCGACAAGCGGCAGGCCGACTACCTCGACTGGAAGTGGCAGCAGGGTCTGAGCAAGGACGGCTCGCAGGTGCTCGGGCTCGGCACCGATGTGGGCGGCCTGGCCATGTGCTACCGCAAGGACCTGTTCGAGAAGGCGGGCCTGCCGAGCGACCGCGAGGAGGTGGCGGCGCTCTGGCCGACGTGGGACGCGTACATCGCGACCGGCAAGAAGTTCGCCGCGGCGGACGTGGCCGGCGCGAAGTTCGTCGACTCCCCCGGCGAGATCTTCCGCGCCATGGTCAACCAGGCCCCCGTCGGCCTGTACGACGCCCAGGACCAGATCATCGTGGACTCCAACCCCGACGTGAAGAAGGCCTGGGACCTGTCGAACCAGCTCACCCAGGAGGGCCTGACCGCGAAGCTGGCGGCCTTCTCCCCGCCGTGGAACACCGGTTTCGCCAAGGGTTCGTTCGCCACGATCATCTGCCCGGCCTGGATGACGGGCTTCATCCAGGAGCAGGCCAAGGACGCCTCCGGCAAGTGGGACATCGCGGCCGTGCCCGGCGGCTCGGGCAACAGCGGCGGCTCGCACCTGATGGTGCCGAAGCAGAGCGAGCACCCGAAGGAGGCGGCCGAGCTGATCGACTTCCTCACCTCCAAGGAGAACCAGGCCAAGGTCTTCAAGGAGGAGGGCACGTTCCCCTCGATCCCGGCGCTCTACGACGACCCTGAGATCCAGAACTTCACCAAGCCGTTCTTCGGCGACGCCCCCATCGGCAAGATCTACTCCGACGCGGCCAAGGCGCTCAAGCCGCAGCACCTCGGCCCCAAGGAGGCCGACGTCCGGGTCGCCATCGGCAACGGGCTCGGCCGGGTCGAGCAGGGCAAGCAGACGCCGGACGAGGCGTGGGCGCAGGTGCTCGAGGACGTCAAGAAGATCAAATGAGCACTCTTCCCCTCGCGGTCACGCGACGGCGCGGGCAGGGCATGCGGCACACCCTCGATGTGAGGGTGTCGCCGTACGCCTACGTGGCGCCGTTCTTCCTGCTGTTCTGCGCGTTCGGGTTGTTCCCGCTCGTCTACACGGCCTGGGTGAGCCTGCACGAGTGGACGTTGTTGTCGGAGACCCAGACGTTCATCGGGCTGGACAACTTCGCGACGCTGCTCGCCGACGGCTACTTCTGGAACGCCACGTTCAACACGCTCTCCATCGGCGTGCTGTCGACGGTGCCGCAGCTCGTGCTGGCCATCTGGCTGGCGCACCTGCTCAACAGGCGGCTGCGGTTCCAGACGTTGTTCCGTGTCTCGCTGCTGCTGCCCAACGTCACGAGCGTGGTGGCGGTGGTGGTGATCTTCAGCCAGCTCTTCGGCCGCGACTTCGGCATGATCAACTGGGTCCTGTCGTGGTTCGGGGTCGGCAGCGTCGACTGGGCGGCGGGCACCGCGAGCTCGCACGTCGCCCTGTCGGTGATGATCATGTGGCGCTGGACCGGCTACAACGCGCTGATCTTCCTGGCCGCCATGCAGGCCGTGCCGCGCGAGCTGTACGAGGCCGCCACCCTCGACGGGGCGGGCAACTTCACGCAGCTGCGCAGGATCACCATCCCGATGATCCGGCCGACGATGATCTTCGTGGTCATCGTCTCCACGATCGGCGCCATGCAGATCATCGCCGAGCCCATGTTGTTCGGGCAGAGCAGCGGCGGCGGGGGCGGCATCGCCACCGGCGGGCCCGACCGGCAGTTCCAGACCCTGGCGTTGTTCGTCTACGAGCAGGGCTTCGCGAACTCGACGTTCGACTTCGGCTACGCCTCGGCCGCGTCCTGGCTGATGTTCCTGGCCGTGGTGATCGTGGCCGGCGTCAACTTCCTGATCACCCGCAGGGCGAAGGGAGGACTGGTGTGAGGCTGCGCTATCTGACCCTGACCGCGGTCGCCTTCTTCTCGGCGTTCCCGCTCTACTACAGCGTCGTGGTGGCCTCCCGGCACAACTCGGCGCTGGCCGAGGTGCCGCCGCCGCTGCTGCCCGGCGGCAACTTCTTCGCCAACGTCGCCCGGGTCTTCGACACCGTCCCCTTCGGGCTCGCGCTGCTCAACTCGATCATCGTGGCCGGGTCGATCTCCATCGCGGTGATGTTCTTCTCGACGCTGGCCGGGTTCGCGTTCGCCAAGCTCAAGTTCCGGGGCAAGAACGCCATGCTCGTGATCACCGTGGCGACCATGATGGTCCCGGCGCAGCTCGGCATCATCCCGCTCTACATGCTCATGGTGAAGCTGGAGTGGACCGGCACCAACTACGCGCTGATCGTGCCGGCGCTGGTCAACGCGTTCGGCGTGTTCTTCATGACGCAGTACCTCTCGCGCGCCCTGCCCACCGAGCTGCTGGAGGCCGGGCGGGTGGACGGGTGCACGACATGGGGGCTGTTCTGGCACGTCGTGCTGCCGGCGGCCCGGCCCGCGGCGGCCGTGCTCGGCATGCTGACCTTCATGTCGGCCTGGAACGACTATTTCTGGCCGCTGGTCGTGCTGAGCCCGGACAACCCGACGGTCCAGGTCGCCCTGTCGACGCTGGCCAGCGGATACGTCAACGACTACGTGCTGGGCCTGGCCGGAACGGCGATCGGCACGCTGCCGCTCGTTGCCGTCTTCGCCCTGTTCGGCAAGCAAATCATCGGCGGAATCATGCAAGGAGCTGTGAAGGGATGATCTTTCCCGAGGACTTCGTCTGGGGGGCCGCCACGGCCTCGTACCAGATCGAGGGGGCGGTCAAGGAGGACGGGCGGGGCCAGTCGATCTGGGACGCCTTCTCCCACACCCCCGGGAACGTGGCGGACGGCGACACCGGCGACGTGGCGTGCGACCACTACCACCGCTACCGGGACGACGTCGGGCTGATGCGCGAGCTGCGGCTGGCGGCCTACCGGTTCTCGATCGCATGGCCGCGCATCCAGCCCGACGGCGCGGGGTCGATCAACCCGCGCGGCCTGGCGTTCTACGACAAGCTCGTCGATGAACTACTAGCCGCCGAAATTTCGCCCTACGTCACGCTTTATCACTGGGATCTCCCCCAAGCCCTCGAAGAACGCGGCGGCTGGACCCACCGCGACACGGCCTACCGGTTCGCCGACTACGCGCAGGCCGTACACGACCGGCTCGGCGACCGCGTCAGCGACTGGGCGACGCTGAACGAGCCGTGGGTGGCGGCGTACCTCGGCTACGGCAACGGCGTGCACGCCCCGGGCCGCCGCGACCCGGCCGACGCCATGCGCTCCGCGCACCACCTGCTGCTCGGCCACGGGCTGGCCGCGCGGCGGCTGCGCGCGGGCGGCGCGCAGAGCATCATGCTGGTGGTCAACTCCGCGCCTGTGCTCACACCCGCCCAGGTCAACGACCCCTCCGCGGTGCCGGACGAGGCGGACGCGGCCGTCGCCCACCGCATCCACACGCTGCTGACCCGGCAGTTCCTGGACCCGGCGGTGTACGGGACGTACCCCCAGGAGGTGCTGGACGCGGCGGCCCGCAACGGCGGGACCGGCCACATCCAGGACGGCGACCTCGCGCTCATCAACGCGCCGATCGACCTGGTGGGCATCAACTACTACAACCCGTGCGTGGTCGAGGCGGGCCCGGGGCTGCCCGCCGACGCCGCGTGGCCGGGCTCGGAGGACGTCAGGTTCGCGGCGGCGGACGCGCCGACGACCGCGATGGGCTGGCCCATCGTGCCGGACGGCCTGTCCAGGCTGCTCGTACGCCTCTCGCGGGACTACCCGCAGGTCGGCCTGATGGTCACGGAGAACGGCGCGGCCTTCGACGACGTCGTGGAGGACGGGCGCGTGCACGACGACGAGCGGGTGGCGTACCTGGACGGGCACCTGCGCGAGGTGCACCGGGCCATCGAGGCGGGCGCGGACCTGCGCGGATATCTGGTCTGGTCGCTGCTCGACAACTTCGAGTGGGCGGAGGGCTACCGGCGGCGTTTCGGCATCGTCCATGTGGACTATGCGACACAAACCCGGACGCTCAAGGACAGCGCCCTCTGGTACCGGGACGTGATCAGCCGAAACGGCCTGTAGATTTTTTCCATGCTCTCCCTCCTGCCGGTCCAGCCATGAGACGTCCGACACTGGAAGCGGTCGCCGCCCGGGCGGGCGTGTCGCGCGCCACCGCTTCCCGGGTCGTCAACGGGCAGACGACGGTGGCGCCGCACATCCGCGACGCCGTGCTGCGCGCGATCGACGAGCTGGGCTATGTCCCCAACTCCGCCGCGCGCAGCCTCGTCACCCAGCGCACCGACTCGATCGCCCTGGTCGTCAGCGAGCCCGGCACCCGCGTCTTCTCCGAAGACCCGATGTTCTCCACGGCGATCAGGTCGGCCTCCATGGAGCTGGAGGCGGTCAACAAGCAGGTCGTGCTCATGATGGCCTCCTCCGCCAAGAGCCACGCCCGCCTGGAGCGCTACATCTCCGGCGGCCACGTCGACGGCGTCATGCTGATCTCCATGCACGGCGCCGACCCGCTGCCGTCGGCCCTGTCGCGGTTGCGCGTCCCCGTGGTCTCCTACGGGCGGCCGGCCGTCCCCGTGGAGATCCCGTACGTCGACAACGACAACATCGGCGGCGCGGAGGCCGGGGTGCGGCACCTGGTGGAGACGGGGCGGCGCAGGATCGCCACGATCGCCGGCCCACAGGACATGATCGGCGGCCAGGACCGCCTGACCGGCTACCGCAACGTGCTGCGCGACTCCGACCACCGCTCGATCGTCGCCGTCGGCGACTTCACGCGGGAGTCGGGGGCGGTGGCGATGCGCCAGCTCCTGCGCGACGATCCCGAGCTCGACGCCGTGTTCGTGGCCAACGACCTGATGGCGGTCGGCGCGCTGCAGTCGTTGCGCCAGGCCGGCCGGCGGGTGCCCGACGACGTCGCCGTGGTGGGCTTCGACGACATCGAGGCGGCGAAATACACCGAGCCGCCGCTGACCACGCTCCGCCATCCGGTCGCCGAGCAGGCGGCGGCCATGGTCAGGCTGCTGCTCAACCTCTTCGAGGGCGGGGCGAGCGAGCCGGTGATCCTGCCCACCGAGCTGGTGATCCGCGAGTCGGCCTGACCGCGGCCTTGACAGCTCCGACCACCGACACGACAGTCGATCTCGACGATCATGCCCCACCCTCCGAAGGGGATCTCCATGACCACGAGATCTGTCAGCCGCCGCGTCACCGTGGCGTTATGCCTGGCCGCCTCGCTCCTGGCCACCGGCCACCCGGCCGCCGCCGACCCGGCGCGGACGACGGCGGTCACCGGGCCGCCCGTGCTGGACGCGGCCGTCTTCAACGATCCCACCGCCGACCCGGGCGTGCCCGGCACGCCGAGCGCCGCGCAGTCCGCCGTCATGGACCAGCTCATCAGGCTGATCCGGGCGGTGCAGCCCGGTGGCGACATCCGGTTCGTGATGCACCAGTTCTCCACCGGCCAGCGGTCGAGCGAGGTGGCCGACGCGCTGGTCGCCGCCCACGACCGCGGCGTGCGGGTGAAGGTCATCCTCGACAGCCGCGAGGACGCCTCCAGCGACGCCGTCCACGCCCAGCTCGCCGCCGCGCTCGGCACCTCGGAGAGCGCCGGTTCGTGGGTGGTGGGCTGCGAATATCCCGACCCGGCCACGAAGAACCGCGGCTGCATCGCGCGCAACTACCAGCACAACAAGTTCGCGCTCTTCTCCAACGTGCTGGTCGACGGCACCGTGCACGCCAAGGTCGGCTTCCAGACGTCGTCGAACCTGTCCGACTGGTACCTGTACAACTCCTACAACGACGCCTACACCTTCACCGACGCCACGGTCTATGACGGCTACCTGAAATACTTCGACGACATGCGTACGGGTCGGCGCGCGGACGTCAACCCCGGCTACTTCTGGGCCACCCCGACGGGCACGCCGATCAAGGCGCACTTCTTCCCCCGGGCGAAGTCGTCCGGCGACCCCGTCGTCAACATCCTGCGGCTCGTCGAGTGCTCCTACAGGGACGTCGACGGCGTGACCAAGCAGACCGACATCCGGCTGTCGCTCACGGCCTTCAACAAGAACCGCAAGGCCATCGCCGACGAGCTGCTGCGGCTCAGGGGCGAGAACTGCTGGATCGACATCGTCTTCTACGAGAACGCCGGCAACGCCATGACGAACGTCGACAGCGAGATCAGGAAGGTCCTCGCCACCCGGGCGTCCAACGGGAAGTACATGCAGGTCACGCCCTGCCGCTTCACCGTCGGCTCGCGGAGCGTGGTGCCGCACACCAAGCTCATGCTGCTGGACGGCTTCTACGACGACGACATCACGCCGCGCGTCTACACCGGCAGCGCGAACTTCTCGCACCTGGAGAACGCCGACGACGCCTGGCTGCGCATCGCCGGCCGCGACCTGCACGACCAGTATGTGCGCTGGTTCAAGGACATCCGCAAGGCCTGCGGCGGCCCATGAGCCGGGCTCGCTGAAGCCCGGCCGCACCCGGAAGACGCGGAGCTGGAGTGGCGGCGTCGTGTAGTAGCCGACCAGGGTGGTCAGCTCGAACAGCACGCTCTCCTCCAGCTTCGCGTACTCGTCGTCGAGGCCGCGGGCGCTGAAGTGATGCGAGAACCGATCAACCAGCCCGGCGTCGTGAGGGTCGGGTCGACACCGATCTACGGTCGCCAGGGGTCGGGTGGGGTCGGACCTTCGGGTGAGGGCCGCTGGTGAGTGGCAAGTGTCCGCACAGTGTCCGGGCGCTGCCCTGGATTTGGCCGCCCGAGAGGCGGTTGTCTTCAACAGGACAGCGGGATCGCCCAGATCCGCATGATCTGGAGCCAGGCGATTCTGCCCGGGATGAGGAGCGCCATGAACATGTCAGCCACGGACCACGTCGTCGTGGAACTGAGCGACGATCACCTGCCCGCCGAGGTGCTGAATGCCTGGGTGGAGCGGACGTCGGACATCGACTGATCAGCTTCGGGAGGTCTGGCGGAGCCGCCACATGGACGACCGGCCGCTACGCATCTCATCGTGCGGCGCGTTGCTGCGGCATGCCGATCAGCTGGTCTGGCATGACACCTTGGCTCATCGTCGCTTTGCCCTTGATGAGGACGCCGACATCGTGCTGCGGTGTTTCGTCACGTGGCAACCATTGAGCCACATACGTACGCGCGCCCGCGATGAGGACCATGCCCAGTTTCTGATCACGATCGCCGAGCGACTGCGCGTGGCCAATATTCTCATCGCCTGGGAGTCGGAACGGCACCGCGTCGAGGACGCCAACGAGGCCGCGTGGCATCGCTGGGGCCGGCTCGCCGCGCTGTTTCACACGGAGACACGCAACCTGCGCGACCAGCGGTTCATCACGTCCGAGCTCGATCAGCACCGGCTGCGGCAACGCCTCGAGCATGAACCGCCACCTCCCGTCTGCCGGGAAGTGCCCGCGCCACGCCGTGTCGTACTGGCGGCGGCCGACACGGCTTCGTGGTCCCGCTCCGACTTCCTGGACGTCCTGTCGCATCGCCGTAGTTCACGACGGTTCAGCGGAGAACCCGTGCCCTTCGAGGCCGTCAGCGCACTGCTGCGCTGGTGTGGTGGGATCACCGAACTCGACGAGCGCACCCAGACCGCCTTCAAGACCTCCGCTTCCGGGGGAGGCCGGCACCCCACCGAGATCTACCTCCATGCGCACCGGGTCAGCGGGCTCCAGCCTGGGATCTATCACCTGAACACCCGACGCGATGAGCTCGAACTGGTGGGGCCGCCGCAGAGTGCGGACAGCCTCGTGAGGCTGCTGGGGGACCAGGACTGGGTGTCGGACAGCGGATGTGTGGTGTTCTTCACCTGCGTGCTCGCGCGCAGCACCTGGAAATACTCCACCGCGCGCACGTATCGCATGCTCAATCTCGACGTCGGTCACCTCAGCCAGACCGTGTACCTGCTGGCGACCGCGCTGGGACTCGGCGTCACCTTCACTGCGGCAATCCAGGACGAGGCACTGGAAGACCTGCTGGGGATCGACGCCGCCCACGAATTGGTGATGGGCTGCTCGGTGATCGGCGCGCTGACACGCACGACGACAAGTGGCCACACAGGTTGATCACAAAGGACGAAAGGGTGCCGGGGAAGGGCGAACCACACGTCCGCGTCACATATGCCGACATCTTCGGCGGGCGCGAGTTCCGCGCGTTGTTCGTCAGCCGGGCGCTGTCGACCATCGGCGACTACGTCGCTCGAGTGGCGCTGGTGATCACGGTCTTCGCCGAAACCGGGTCCGTGGCTCTCATGGGCGTCACCTTCGCTCTTACCACCCTGCCGGACCTCTTCGGCGGCCCGATGCTGGCCGGTCTGGCAGACCGGCTCCCTCGTCGCGCCGTCATGGTGGCCGCTGATCTCGGACGAGCACTCCTCCTGTTGGTCATGGCGATCCCCGGACTCCCGCTGGTCGCCCTGTGGGCACTTCTGGCCGCGATTCGGCTGCTCGACTCACCGTTCACCAGCGCCTACATGTCAACCATGTCCGTGGTGCTCCCGGGGAAGCGGCTCGTGAAAGGGTCTGCGCTCACGCAGTTGGTCAACCACGTCTCCTACACCATCGGCTTCGCGGCTGGGGGCGTGATCGTCTCCCTTACCGGATTGTCCGTGGTCCTGGTGTCCAACGCCGCCACCTTCACCCTCTCCGGCGTCGTCATCCTGCTGGGTGTGCGTACCCGCCCGGCGACTGCTCGCACCGGTCCCTCGTTGTCCTGGCTCGGTGCCACGCGCGCCGCGATCCGCTACGTTGCCGCCCACCGGCGGCTCCGGGTGATCATGCTGTTTCCGTTCCCCATCGCCACCACACTCGTCTGCCAGACGCTTGCGACGCCCTACACAGCGCAGATCGGCCACGGACCGGCCGGGGCCGGCCTGTTGATGGCGGCCAGTACCGCCGGCATCGTCGTCGGACTCTGGATCTTCCCCCTGCTGATCCCCGACCAGCGCCCGCTCCACGTCGTGGTCCTGACCATCATGAGTTGCGCACCGTTGGTGCTGTTCGTCGCCGTGCCCGGGATGGTGGCCGCGGCCGCCCTGATGGTGGTCTCCGGAATCGCTCTGTACTTCTGGATCCCGCTCGCCGCCGAGTTCACGCAGACCGTTCCTGACGACATGCGCGGACAGGCCGTGGGGCTGCTCACGACGACGATGCGGGTCACCCAGGGCACCGCCATTCTGATATTCGGGCTCGCCGGCCAGAATGCGATGTCATCCACGGTGATTGCGACGTCCGGAGCGATCGGAACGGTCATGGTGACCATCCTGTCCGCGGCATGGGTACGGGCGAGCAGGTCCCTGACGATCGCGGCAGCACCGCGGACCGCTTTCCCCAACGGCGACGCGGTCAAGTGACAACGCCGCGACACGACCGTGTCCACGTCGAACTCCGGAACGCCATCGATGACCTTCACGACGGGCTGGTCCCGGTCTGGCGACCGCCGAGTCGGAGAGGTCGCCCAGGCCAGTGACCGGCGTCGCCCCGGCTACACCCGGAAGACGCGGAGCTGGAGCGCCAGGGTCGCGTAGTAGCCGACCAGGGTGGTCAGCTCGAACAGCTCCTGCTCCCCCAGCCTCGCGTACTCGTCGTCGTCGAGGTCACCCCTGGCCACCAGGGCGCGGGCGACGTCAAGGACCGCCTGCTCGTGCTCGGGCAGCGACAGGGGCGAGCCGTCGCGCAGCGCCCGGAGCTGGTCGTCGGTGAAGCCCAGGTCGCGGGCGATCGGCTCGTGGGCGGCCCGCTCGAACGCGCTGTCGTGGTGGCCGGCCACGACCAGGATCGCCAGCTCCCGCGCCCGGTCGGTGAGCGAGGAGCGGTAGCGGACGGCCGCCCCGAGCTCCTGCAGCGCGTCGCCGACCGGCGGGCTGAGCAGCATCGCGTTGAACGGGCCCGTCAGCCCGCCCTCGGGAGCCACCATGAACGTGCCGCGCGGTCCGGCGGTGATCTTCTCGTAGAGGGCACGGGCGTGCGGTGCCAGGTCATGCGGGGGCGTTCTGCGCAGGCGAGCCATCCGGCGATCGTAGCGCTGGACGGCGGGGGCCGCCCCGCGGCACGTTGACACCGTATACTGGGTATGTTTACGGTGTATACACGCCGACGGACGGGGGAGCTTCATGGCATCACGACTAAGAGCGCCGGTCGCGCTGGCGGCCTCGGCACTGCTGTTCTACTTCGGCACCGGCTTCGCGCCGATCCCGGCCCTCACCTGGCTCGCGCCGCTGCCGGTGCTGCTGCTGGCGCCTCGGGTGAGCGCAAGGACGGCCTTCTGCGTCGCCTTCCTGGCGTACCTGCTGGGCCTGAGCAACCAGTTCGAGTTCTTCCTGAAGACACCGTCGGTGCCGCTGCCCATCGGGATCACCATCGTCATCGGCACCTCCCTGCTGTTCGGTCTGGTGGCCTGGCTGTTCCGGGCGCTCCTCCTGCGCGGGCTGCCGCTGCTCGCCGCGAGCGCGCCGCCCGCCGTATGGGTGGCGTTCATGTACGCGACCGTCCTGGCCAACCCGACGGGCATCGTCTGGCCGTTGGCCACGTCCGTGGCCGACGTGCCCGTCGTGATCCAGATCGCCTCGGTGACGGGCGCGTGGGGCGTGGAGTTCGTCGTGCTCATGGTGCCGGCCGCCATCGCGGCGGTGGCGTGGCCGGGGGCCGTCACGGGAGCACGGCTGCGTACCGGTGTCGCAGGGGTGGCGGCGTGCGCCGTCGTGCTCGGCTTCGGGGCGCTGCGCCTGGCCGACGCGGGCGGACCCGCCGCACAGCGGGTGGCGGTCCTGTCGGCGAGCCGCTTCCAGTGGGCCCCCGACGCGGCCGGCCCGGAAGCCCAGGCCCTGGTCAAGGAGTACGCGGAGCAGATCGCCGCGCTGCCGGAGGGCACCATGGCCGTGCTGCCGGAGGGCGTTCTGGGCACCGACGAGGACAGCCTGGCCGGCGCGCTCCAGCCGCTGCGCGCGGTCGCCCGCGAGCGAGGCGTCGACGTGGTGATCGGGATCGTACACACGACCCCGGAGATCAAGTACAACTACTCCGTGCACCTCCCGTCCGACGGGTCCGCGCCGGTCTCCTACACGAAGTGGCACTTCGCCCCCGGCGTGCCGTTCCGCCGCGGCGACGAGCTGGTCTTCGCGCACGGCCACGGGCGCGACGTCGGCCTGGCCAACTGCATGGACCTCAACTTCCCCACGCCGATCCGCGACTACGCCCTGGCGGGGGCGCGCCTGCTGGCGACGCCGGCCGCCGACGAGTTCGGCAACGGCCGGCAGCACAGCCGGAACGCGCTGCTGCGCGGCGTGGAGAGCGGGCTCTCGGTGGCGTGGGCGGCGCAGCAGGGCACGCCGATGATCTCCGACCCGTGGGGACGGGTGCTCGCCGAGACCGACACCGAGAGCAGCAGCCCGTTCGTCATGGCGGCCGCCGGCGTGCCCGAGGGGCCGGGCACCACCGTCTACGCCCGCTTCGGCGACTGGTTCGCCTGGTTGTGCCTGGTGCTCGCGGC
This sequence comes from Nonomuraea deserti, assembly GCF_004348685.1. Classification (GTDB taxonomy): domain Bacteria; phylum Actinomycetota; class Actinomycetes; order Streptosporangiales; family Streptosporangiaceae; genus Nonomuraea; species Nonomuraea deserti. The sequence continues at coordinate 16,865 of NZ_SMKO01000019.1, forward strand.
GGCCGGCGGGTTGCGGCTGGTCAGGCGCGGAAGCTCCGCACCCGAGACGGCCGGGACCCGCCGAGCCGCCCCCATCGCGCACGGGGCGTGAGCGCTCAGCGCCCGGCCAGCCAGACCGTGGTGTCCGGCGGCAGCGTGCCGTCCTCCAGCGGGCCGCTGGCCAGGACGACCTCGCCGGCGGGCATCGGCACCGGGCCGGGGTCCAGGTTGGTGACGCAGGTCAGGCCCGACTCGCGGGTGAAGGCCAGGACGTTCTCCCCCAGCGGGAGCCAGGTCATGGTGCCGTCGCCCAGCCGGTCACGCCGGATGGCCAGGGCCGTCCGGTAGAGGTTGAGCATCGACCCCAGATCCGTGCGCTGGGCCTCGGCGGTGAGCTTGCGCCAGCTCACCGGCTGCGGCAGCCAGGGCGTGCCGGTGCCGAAGCCGTACGGCGGCTCGTCGCCCGACCAGGGCAGCGGCACCCGGCAGCCGTCGCGGCCCGGGTTGGCGCCGCCCGACCTGGCGAACATCGGGTCCTGGCGGAGCTCGTCCGGAAGGTCCTCCACCTCCGGCAGGCCCAGCTCGTCGCCCTGGTAGACGTAGACCGAGCCGGGCAGCGCCATCGACAGCAGGGCCGCCGCCCGCGCCCGCCGGTAGCCCAGCTCCGGGTCCGACGGGGTGCCGTGCAGGCGCCCGCCGTGCTCGAACGTGGTGTCGGCGCGGCCGTAGCGGGTGACGGGCCTGGTCACGTCGTGGTTGGACAGCACCCACGTGGGCGGGGCGCCGATCGGGGTGTGGGTGGCCAGCGTCAGGTCGATGACCCGGCGCAGCTCGGCGGGGTCCCACGGGCAGGACAGGAAGTCGAAGTTGAAGGCCGTGTGCAGCTCGTCGGGACGCAGGTAGCGGGCGAACCGCTCCTGGTCGGGCAGCCAGACCTCGCCGATCAGGACGCGCTCGCCGTACTCGTCGGCCACCTCGCGCCACCGCCGGTAGACGTCGTGGACCTCGTCGAGGTCCTCGTAGCCGGTGTCCGACTTGTACAGCAGGGCCGCCGAGTCGATGCGGAAACCGTCGACGCCGCGCTCGAACCAGAACCGCAGCACGTCCTCGAACTCCCGGTGCACCTCGGGGTTGGCCCAGTTGAAGTCGGGCTGCTCGGGGGCGAACAGGTGCAGGTACCACTGCCCGTCGGGCACCTGGGTCCAGGCGGAGCCGCCGAAGATGGACCGCCAGTCGTTCACGGGCTCGTCGCTGAACCAGAACCGGTCCCTGACCGCCGGGTTCGCCAGCGCCTCCTGGAACCAGGCGCTCTCCGTCGAGCTGTGGTTCGGCACCACGTCGATGATGACCTTGATGTCCAGGTCGTGCGCCTCGGCGACGAACCGCTCGGCCTCGGCGAGCGTGCCGAAGACCGGCTCGATGTCCCGGTAGTCGGCCACGTCGTAGCCGCCGTCGGCCATCGGCGACGGATACCACGGGTTCAGCCAGATGGCGTCGATCCCCAGATCCTTCAGGTACGGCAGTCGGGCGCGCAGGCCGGCGAGGTCGCCCACGCCGTCGCCGTTGCCGTCGGCGAAGCTACGCAGGTAAACCTGGTAGATCGCGGCCCCCCGCCACCACGTTTGCGACATGCGCTCATCCCTTGATGCTTCCGGCGGTGAGTCCCGCCATGATGTGCCGTTGGAAGACGAAGAAAACGATGATCATGGGGATGCCGGCGATGACCAGGCCTCCCATGACTTGGTTCTGCGTCACCGCTCCTGCCGTCTGCGACAGGCCCACGCTGATGGTCATCTTCTCGCTGTCGGTCATGACCAGCAGCGGCAGGACGAAATCCTTGAACGCGGTGACGATGGTGAAGATGGAGACCACGCCGAGGATCGGCCTGGAGACCGGCAGCACGACCGACCACAACACCCGCACGGGGCCGGCGCCGTCGATCTGCGCCGCCTCGATCAGCTCGCGGGGAATAGAGTCGAAGAACCGTTTGAGCAGGAAGATGTTGAAGCCGTTGGCGGCCGCGGGGAACCACAGGCCCCACGGGTTGTTGAGCAGTCCCAGGTCCACGATCGTGACGTAGAGCGGGATGAGGATCACCATCGGCGGGATCATCAGGGTGGCCAGCATGGCGCCGAGGATCACGTTGCCGAACATCGGCCGCAGCTTCGACAGCGCGTACGCGGCCGTGACGTCCACCGCCATGGAGAACAGCCACGCGCCCAGCGCGTAGTAGACGGTGTTGGCCAGCAGCGTGCCGATGTCGAACAGGTCCCACGCCTCGGCGAACGCGTCGGTCGTCGGGTGGGCGGGGAAGAGCGACGGCGGCATCTCGGCGATCTCCTCCGGCGTCTTCATGGCGCCGGTGATCATCCAGTAGAGCGGGAAGACGAAGGCCAGCGTGAACACCACGATGACCGCGACCAGCACCAGCCAGTAGATCCGCCGCCCCCACCTGCTGTTGAGCTGGTGTGGCGAGACGATCGTGCGGAACTGCACGTGAATGGGTTTCGGCGCGCGCGCCTTCCCGGCCCTGCGTCGTGTGGCGGGCCGGACGTCCGTGGCGGAGGTCATGCCTGGTCCTCCCTGGTCGTCCGGAGCTGGAGGGCCGCGAAGACGAGGAGGGCCAGCATGAGCATCATGCCGAGCGCGCCCGCCTGGCCGTAGTTCATCTGCGAGAAGGCGAACTGGTACATCAGGTACGCCACCGAGACCGTGGCGTTCTCCGGCCCTCCGCCGGTGAGCATGTACGGCTCGATGAAGACCTGCATGGTGGCCACGATCTGCAACATCAGCATGAGGAGAAGGATCAGCCGGGTCTGGGGGATGGTGACGTGCCTGACGCGCTTGAGGATGCCGGCCCCGTCGAGCTCGGCGGCCTCGTACAGCTCGGGCGGGATGTTCTGCAGCGCGGCGAGATAGATGAGCGTCGCGCTGCCCATGTTCATCCACGTCGAGACGAGCACCAGCGAGATCAGCGCCGTGGACGAGCTGTCGAGCCAGGCCAGCGGCGGGAGGCCGACGGCGCCGAGGACCTGGTTGAACAGCCCGGGCCCCGGATCGTAGAACCACCGGAACAGCAGCACCGCGACGATGGGCGGCAACATGACCGGCAGGTAGACGACGAACCGCAGGTAGGCCCGGGCGTGGCGCAGCTCGTTCAGCACGAGCGCGACGACGAACGGCACGGCATAGCCGCACAGCAGCGCGAGGAGCGTGAATTCCACGGTGTTCAGCCAGGCCTCGCCGAAGGCGGGGTCCTGGACGGCTGCCGTGAAGTTGTCCAGCCCCACCCATTCGGGCGGGTTGATCAGGTCGGTCTTCTGGAAGCTCAGCACGAACTCCCTGACCATCGGATACCAGGCGAACACCGCGAAGCAGGCCAGCGCCGCGCACAGGAACCCGTAGGCCGTCAGATTGCGCCTCAAGATGCCCACAGGGTCAGCCCTTGGCCGCCAGCAGGGAGTTCGCCTTGGTCTCGGCGTCGGCGAGGAGCTGGTCGATGCCGGCGTCCTTGCGGCTCAGCACGCCCGACATGGGCACGTCGAGGATGGCGTACAGCTCCTGCGCGTGCACCGGCTCGGCCTTCGGCGGGATCGTGGCGGCGGCCCGCACGTACGGCTCGTAGTTCTCGACCGGCAGCGAGGCGTTCTTCACGCGGTCGGCCTGGATCGCCTTGCCGGTGGGCGAGTCGCCGTAGACGTCGTTGTCCGGCACGCCCACCGGGTTGCCGAGGGCCTTGCCGCGGGCGAAGTCGAAGCGGCCCTTTCCGACGGTGTTGAAGCGGAAGTCGAGCCACGCCAGGCCCGCCTTTGCCTCCTCGGGGGTGGCCTTCGGGTTGATCATGAACGCCTCGCCGCCGCTGAGCGACGCCTTGGCCTCGGGGAAGCCGGTGATGCCGTAGTCGGCGACGTTGCCCTTGAACTTGTTGACCACGTCGGTGACCACGTCGGGCGCGCCGAGCATCATGCCGACCTTGCCACTGCCCATCGCCATCATCAGCGACTCCCAGCCGACCAGGAGCTTGTTGCCCATGCTGTTGTCCACCCAGCGCATGTCGTGCAGGGTCTGCAGCACGGCCTTGCCCTCGGGAGAGTTGAAGGCGGCTTTCGTGTTGTCGGGGGTCAGGATGCTGCCGCCGCGACCGTAGATCGCCTGGGTGAAGTGCCAGCCTCCGGTGTTGCCGCCGGAGTATTCGCCGTAGCCGACGTAGCCCTGGCCGAGGGCGGCGATCTTCTTGGCCGCCTCGCGGACCTCGGCCCAGGTCGCAGGCGGGCTGTTCGGGTCGAGCCCTGCCTTGGTGAACAGGGCGCGGTTGTAGACGAGGCCGACGCCGTAGTGGACGTTCGGCACGCCGTACACCTTGCCGTCCTTGGTGACCAGCTCGCGGACGTCGGGGCGCAGGTCGTTCCAGTTCTTGATCGTGCTCGTGTACGGGGTGATGTCGAGCGCCTGGCCCTTGCCGATGACGTCGGCGTAGTTGGTCACGGGCACCACGAAGACGGTCTCCATCTGGCCGCCCGCCATCTTGGGGCCGAACGTCTTGGGGTCGAAGCACGGCTGCTGGTCCGTGCTCTTGACCGTCACCCCGGGGTGGTTCTTCATGAACGTGGCCACGTCGTCATCCCAGGCCTGCCGTTCCTTGGGCGCGGACTTGGCGGGCTGGCAGGCCACCGTGATCGTCACGGCCTCGGCGCCGCCGGCGGAAGGGGAGGCGGGCTCGCCCGAGCCGCAGGCCGTGGCCGCGAGCCCGAGCACGGTTACGAGCAGGAGTCCCGTGGATCTCTGCATGGTCTGACCCTTCTGATGCGAGGTGCCCACACCATAGGATCGCCGATCGAAGTACGCAATATTTTGACGGACTATTGCAATATAACGACTACATTACGAGCGGCCTCGCGTCAACGGCGGGCCGCCCGCGCCTCCTCCGGAGCGCGGGCCGTGGAGGCCCTGACCACCAGCTCGGGCTCGAACAGCAGCTCGTCCGCGGGCACGACCGCCTTGTCGATCTGCGCGACCAGCAGGTCCACCGCGGCCCTGCCCATGGCGTCGATCGGCTGGCGGACCGTCGTCAGCGGCGGCTCGGTGCAGTTCATCAGCGCGGAGTCGTCGAAGCCGATGACCGAGACGTCCGCAGGCACGGCGAGCCCGGCGCGGCGGGCCGCCCTGATGGTGCCGAGCGCGAGCAGGTCGCTGGCGCAGACCACGCCGGTGACGCCGCGCCTGACCAGCCTGGCCGCGGCCGCGTGCCCGCCCTCCAGCGAGAACATCGTGTGCTCGACCAGCTCGGGGTCGCAGCCCTCCGACACGAACGTCTCCAGCTTGCGCCGCGACGGCATGTGGTCCTTCGGCCCGAGCACCATGCCGATCCGCTCGTGGCCGAGCGCGCGCAGGTGGGCGACGGCCATCTCGGCGGCCACCACGTCATCGCAGGACACCTGGGGGAAGTCGAGCCGCGCCACGGCCGCGTTCACCAGCACGGTGGGCAGCTTGCGCTCGTGCAGCAGCTCGTAGTGCCCGTGCGCGGCGTCGGCCTGGGCGTAGAGCCCGCCGGCGAAGACCACGCCGCTGACCTGCTGCTGCAGCAGCAGGTCGACGTAGTCGGCCTCGGAGACGCCGCCGACCGTGCGCGTGCACAGCACTGAGGTGAAGCCCTGCTGGGCCAGGGCGCCGCCGACCACCTCGGCGAAGGCGGGGAAGATCGGGTTCTGCAGCTCGGGGAGCACCAGGCCGACCAGCCGGGCCCGGTCGCCGCGCAGCTGGGTGGGGCGTTCGTAACCGAGGACGTCGAGGGCGGTGAGCACCGCCTCGCGGGTCGCGTCGGACACCCCGGGCTTGCCGTTGAGCACGCGGCTCACGGTCGCCTCGCTCACCCCGACCTTCTTGGCCACCTCTGCGAGTCGTCGTGTCATGCGCAAACTATACGGCCTGGAACGCAAGCGCTTGCAATGGCTTACGTGAATCCGGCGCCGTCGCTTGCAACGCGTCCACGGCGGTTTTCGACCGCGGCGGCCTGTCCTGACCAGCGAGGAGGGCCTGGAAACCATAACGAGAGTCAGTCAATTCCTTGCGAAACATCGTCGTAATATTGCGACTGTCTGCTCGGCATCCTATGGTTCGGCCATCCGCCTGACCCGAAGGGCCACCCCCATGAGAGCACTCATCGCCGCCCTCACGTTACTCATCGGACTCCTCGCCGCCCCCGCGCACGCCGCGGCCGACACCGACCTCGCCGCCGGGAAGACGGCCACCGCCAGCAGCCACGCCGACGTCTACCGCGCCGCCAACGCGACCGACGGCGACCAGGCCACCTACTGGGAGTCGGCCAACCACGCCTTCCCGCAGTGGATCCAGGTCGACCTCGGCGCCACCGCCGACGTCAGCAAGCTCGTGCTCAAGCTGCCCGCCGGCTGGCCCCGCCGCACCCAGACGCTGACCGTCCAGGGCAGCGCCGACGGCACGACCTTCACCACGCTCGCCGGCTCGGCCACGTACACCTTCGAGCCCACAGCGACGATCACCCTCGCCGAGGCCAGAACCCGCTACGTCCGGCTGCGGTTCACCGCCAACACCGGCTGGCCGGCCGGGCAACTGTCCGAGTTCGAGATCTGGGGAAGTCGCCCCGACGAGCCCGGCGGCCCTGGCGACGGCGCCAACCTGGCCCTCGGCAAGCCCGTCGAGGGCTCCTCCCACACCCACACCTACGTCGCCGGGAACGCCAACGACGACGACCTGACCACGTACTGGGAGAGCGCTGCCTACCCCGGCACGCTCACCGTGAAGCTCGGCGCCGACACCGACCTGAGCTCCATCACGCTCAAGCTCAACCCCGCCCAGGAGTGGGCCAGGCGCACGCAGGCCATCCAGGTCCTCGGCCGCGAGCAGGGCGCCACCGGCTTCACCGGCCTCGTCGCCCAGGCCACCTACACCTTCGACCCGGCCACCGGCAACGCCGTCACCATCCCCGTGACCGGCAGGGCCGCCGACGTCCGGCTCAGCATCACCGCCAACTCCGGCGCGCCCGGCGGCCAGATCGCCGAGTTCCAGATCTTCGGCACGCCCGCGCCCAACCCCGACCTGACCGTGTCGGGACTCACCTCCTCGCCGGCGTCGCCGGTCGAGACCGACGACGTCACGCTCTCCGCCACCGTCAGGAACGCCGGCACCGAACGCTCCGCCGCGACCACGGTGAACTTCTACGTCGGCGACGACAGGGCCGGCAGCGCCGACGTGGCCGCGCTGGCCGCGGGAGCGTCGGCCACCGTGTCCGCGGACGCCGGCACGCGTACGGCCGGCACCCACGAGCTGTCCGCCAAGGTGGACGAGGACGGCGAGGTCACCGAGCAGAACGAGGCCAACAACGCCACGACCGGCACGCTGACCGTGCGGCCCGCCGACACGGCCGACCTGGTCGCCTCCCCCGTCTCCTGGACACCGGGCAACCCCGCCGCGGGCACCACCGTGACGTTCACCGTGGCGATCAAAAACCAGGGCACGGTCGCCTCCAGCGGCGGTTCCCACGGCGTCACGCTCACCGTCGCCGACGACTCCGGCGACGTCGTCAGGACGCTGACCGGCTCCGCGACCGGCGCGATCGCCCCCGGCGCCACCACCGCCCCGGTCAACCTCGGCACCTGGACCGCGGCGAACGGCAAGTACACCGTCAAGACCGTGATCGCCGCCGACGCGGAGGAACTGCCCGTTCGGCGCGACAACAACACCAGCACGCTGCCGCTGTTCGTGGGCCGCGGCGCGAACATGCCGTACGACACCTATGAGGCCGAGGACGCCGTGCTCGGCGGCGGCGCCACCCGCGTCGGCCCGAGCAGGGAGATCGGCACGACCGCCGGTGAGGCGTCAGGGCGGCGCGCGGTGACGCTGGACAGGACCGGCGCCTACGTCGAGTTCACCACCAAGGCGCCGGCCAACACCCTCGTCACCCGCTTCTCCATCCCCGACGCCCCGGGCGGCGGCGGCATCGACTCCACGCTCAACGTCTACGTCGACGGGGCGTTCCACAAGGCCATCGACCTGACCTCCCGCTACGCCTGGCTCTACGGCCCCGAGGCCAGTCCCGGCAACGATCCCGGCTCGGGCCCGCCCAGGCACATCTACGACGAGGCGAACCTGATGCTCGACACCACCGTGCCGGCGGGCAGCACGATCAGGCTGCAGAAGGACGCGGCCAACGGCTCCACGTACGCGATCGACTTCGTCGACTTCGAGCGGGTGTCCCCGGCCGCCAACCCCGACCCGGCGAAGTACGCCGTACCGGCCGGGTTCTCCCACCAGGACGTGCAGAACGCGCTGGACAAGGCCCGCATGGACGCCGGCCTGACCGGCGTCTACCTGCCCGCGGGCGACTACCAGACCTCCAGCAAGTTCCAGGTGTACGGCAAGTCCGTCAGGATCGTCGGCGCCGGCCCCTGGTACACGAGGTTCCACGCGCCGTCCGGGCAGCAGAACACCGACATCGGCTTCCGCGCCGACGCCACGGCCAACGGCTCGACGTTCGCGGGCTTCGCCTACTTCGGCAACTACACCTCGCGCATCGACGGCCCCGGCAAGGTGTTCGACTTCACCAACGTGGCGAACATGACGATCGACGACATCTGGGTCGAGCACCAGATCTGCATGTACTGGGGCTCCAACACCGACAACATGACGATCAGGAACGCGCGGATCCGCAACGTGTTCGCCGACGGCCTCAACATGACCAACGGCAGCACCGGCAACCACGTCACCAACGTCGAGACCAGGTCCACGGGCGACGACAGCTTCGCCCTGTTCTCCGCGATCGACAACAACTCGGGCGAGCAGCACGGGAACGTCTACGAGAACCTGACCTCGCTGCTCACCTGGCGGGCCGCGGGCGTGGCCGTCTACGGCGGCTACGACAACACGTTCAGGAACATCTACGTGGCCGACACGCTGGTGTACTCCGGCGTCACGATCAGCTCGCTGGACTTCGGCATCCCGATGCACGGGTTCGGGGCCAGCCCGCCCACGGTCTTCGAGAACATCTCGCTGGTCAGGGCCGGCGGGCACTTCTGGGGGCAGCAGACGTTCCCGGCGATGTGGCTGTTCTCCTCGTCCAAGAAGTTCCAGGGCATCCGCGTCAGCAACCTGGACATCGTGGACCCGACGTACAGCGGGATCATGTTCCAGACCGGCTACCAGGGGCCCACGCCGCTCAACCCGATCGAGGACACGGTCTTCACGAACGTCTCCATCAGCGGGGCGAAGAAGAGCGGCGACGCCTTCGACGCCAAGTCGGGGTTCGGCATCTGGGTGAACGAGCTGCCCGAACCCGGTCAGGGCCCGGCGGTCGGGTCGGCCACGTTCAACGGCCTGCGGTTCTCGGGCAACGCCCAGGACGTCAGGAACACGACCTCGACCTTCACGCTGACCATCAACCCCTGACGGCCGGGGCTCCCGTCAGGTGAGGTCCGACCTGGTGGGCAGGCCCTGCCAGTCGCTCGCGCTGGTCACCGCGGCGGCGCTCAGCAGCGCCCCGCGGTGCAGGCGTTCCTGGGGGATGAGGCCGTCGAGCGCGGCGCTGATGTAACCGGCGGTGAAGGCCTCTCCCGCCCCGGACGTGTCCACGACGGGCACCTGCCAGCCGGGCACGTCGTAGCGCATGCGGTCGGCCCGCACGCTCGCGCCCTTCGCCCCGCGGTCCACCACGACCTCGCGCTCGGGGGTGAGCGCGGGCTTGACCAGGTCGAGCTCGTCCTGGTGGAGGAAGAGCAGGTGGGAGCGGCAGGCCAGCTCGCCGAGCACGTCCTCGGCCTCGCGCACGGACGCCCACAGCTCCGGGACGTACTCGACGGCGAAGGAGATCATCACGTCGGCGTTCCTGGCGGCGTTCACGGCGACCCGCACGGCCTCGAGCGTGTCCCTGCCGAGGCCGGCCGTCAGGCCGGTGACGTGCAGCATCTTGGCCGCGGCGATCCGGTCGATGGGCACGTTGCCCGGCGCCAGCCGCGAGCCCGCCGAGCCGGCGCGGTACTGCGCCGCCCTCGGCTCCCGGCCGACGCGCGTCTCCCTGAGGATCAGCCCCGTGCGCAGCCCCTCGGACATCCGCATGTCCAGCACGTCCACGCCCTCGCCCTTGAGCACGGTGAGCGCCCTGGCGCCCAGCTCGTCGTCGCCCACCTTGCCGAGGTACGCGGACCGGTGCCCGAGGCGGGCCAGGGCGATCGCCAGGGTGAACTCGGGCCCGCAGACGTCCAGCCTGGCCTCGCTCTCGTGGCGCACGCGGCCGCTGGAGACGACGCCCAGCGGCTCGCCCAGGGTGTAGACGTCGGTCATGACCTCAAACTGTAGTGGCTCAAGTCACCCAAACAGTCTTTCTTCCCGCATAAGTGCAGGTTAAAGCGTGATCAAAAATTTTCTTGAAACTTGGGCCAACCTTTTCCCGAACGAGTGCCTCTAAGCAGTAGAGGAGCCGGCGCCCCGGGCCGGTTCTGAAGTCAATACGGGGAGAGGAATCAGCACCCTCATGAAGAAGATCACAGCAGGCCTCATTTCCGCCATCGCCGGCGGCACCATGCTCGTGTCGGGCGCGGGTGTGGCTTCGGCCACCACCTACGACACCGAGCTCAGGATCCGCGACATCTCGCCGAACCCCGTCGTGGTCAAGGGCAACTCCGAGACCAAGGCGTACTTCGACGTCGGCGCCAGCCGCGACATCGAGAAGGTCGTGCTCAGCGTGGAGCCTGCCAGCTCCAGGTTCCGCACCATGCGCACCAAGGGCGTCGACGACCTCGAGGGCTGGCGCTACGCCATCGCCTTCAACAAGAACGACCCCGAGGGCAAGTGGAAGGCCACGGCCGTCGCCTACAACGAGGACGGCAGGCGGATCGCCACCGACTCCGCGTACTTCTACGTGGACGTCCGCAAGGGCCGGGCCGACACCCGGATCTCCCGGTTCTACGCGTCCCCGTACAAGGTGCGCAAGGGCCGGTCGATCTACTTCTCCGGCCGCCTCCAGGTCGATGACCACCGGTGGGAGGGCGTCCGCGGCGAGCGGGTCAGCATCTACTACCGCGCCAGCGGCTCCAGCGCCTGGAAGTGGGTCGACTCCGCCACGACCGGTCGGCACGGCAAGTTCTACGGCAAGACGCGCGCCTACCGCAGCGGCAGCTTCAAGGCCGTCTACCGCGGTGACCGCGAGCTCCAGCCCACCACGAGCCGCACGGACTACGTGCGGGTCTACAGCTGGCGCCGGTAGTTCATCCACCTGAGGCCCGGTCCCCTGAAGGGGGCCGGGCCTCAGGCTTTCCGGATTGCTTCACGATCCGAGGTTTATCGATCACTTGAATGCCGCATGGACTACCCCATTGCGTTGATCGACCTCGAAGGAGCCGCCGAATGCCGCATCCCGTGATCGCCCTCGTCCTGAGCATGACGAGCACGCTCGGGACGGCCCCTTCGTCCGAAGTGTCCGTACGTTACGACCCCGCCGGCTCGCCGCGCGCCGAGCAGGCCAGGAAGCTCCTGAAGGAAAGCGGCGCGCTCAAGACCAGGATCCGGGTCCCCCAGCCCGTCAAGGTCGTCGCCAAGGACTGCGGCTCGCCCGAGGCCATCTGGGATCACGGCGAGCGCCGCATCACGATCTGCTACCAGCTGGTCGACAAGGTTCGTACGACGATGAAGGGCATCGCGGAGACCGAGGAGGTCGACTCCGCGGCCGCGGCCGCCCGCATGGACGGCGCGCTGAGCGTGCTCTTCCACCACCAGCTCGGCCACGCCCTGACCACGCTCAACGGCATGCGCGACAGCGAGGGCCAGGCCGACCGGTTCGCGGCGCTCACGCTCGCGGCCGACGCGCCCAAGCGGGTGGTGTCCGCCGCCGAGGCCCGCCACCTGCTGGCCGGGCACACCGGCGTCGACCACCTGTCCGGCCTGACCCAGTCGGCCACGTTCGCCTGCCTGTTGTACGGCTCCGACCCCGGCAAGCACGCCGAGATCGCCAAGGGCGGCTGGGTCCCCGCCGAGCGGGCGCCCTCCTGCGCCGACGAATACGCCCGCGTCAAGACGGCCCTCGGCTCCATGGCGGTGAAAGCCGGCACCTGACGGGTAGCGTCCCGGGTATGGCTGACGACCTGCTCAGGGACTACGACCCGTTCGACATCCTCGACGCCGAGGCGGCCCGGCTCGACCGGTTCTTCTCGGGGCTCGACGAGGCCGGCTGGTCGAGCCCCTCGCGCTGCGACGGCTGGTCCGTCCGCGACGTGCTGGGCCACCTGGCGGGCGAGGAGCTGTACAACCACGCCTGCCTCGACGGGACCGTCCAGGACCTGCTGGCCCGCCTGTCCGCGGAAGGGGTGAGCGGCTACAACGACTTCAACGAGTGGTCCGTGCGAAGGCGCCGGGAGCTGCCCGTCGGAGAGGTCCTGGAGGAGTGGCGGGTCAAGAACGGCGAGACGCGCCGGCGCATGCGGGAGCTCGGCCCCGACGCCCCGCTCGACACGATGGCCGGCCCCTACCCCAACGGCCTGCAGGCCTTCCACTACGACTCCGAGTACGCCACCCACGCCGACGACGTCGGCGCCCCCGTGTCCGCGGACGAGGCCGAGGGCAGGACATCGTGGCGGGTCGCCGTGGGGCGGTTCGTGCTGGCGGAGCAGGAGGCCGAGGTGCAGGTCGAGCAGACGGCCGAGCAGATTCGGGCGTCCGTCGACGGGGTCGGCGCGACGCTGTCGCCCGCGCAGTTCGTCGAGGCCACGGTGGGCCGGCTGCCCGCCTCCAGCGGGGTCGACCCGCGCGTCGCCGCGGCGCTGAGGTGCCTGGCCTGAACCCTTCGAGCTTCTGAGAGGAGACCTGGTCATGTGGTTGCGCGACCGCTCGGGAACGGAGCCGGTGACCGCGCGCAGCCCGCTGCGCGCCCGGCGGATCCTGTCATGGGTGGCACTCGTGATCGCCGTCGTGGCGGGAGTGTTCTTCCTCGTACGCGCCATGAGCACGGGCGAGGAGGTCTGGCGCTGGGAGGCCCTGATCGCCGCCGCGGTGGCCGTCATCGCCGCCGTCGACCTGCTGGTGCTGCGCCACCGATCAGGTCGTCAACACGGCGACCAGCAGTGACACGATCACCAGGGCGACGGCGAGGTAGATCATCCAGGCGCGGGGCGCCCGCCTGCGCACGCCGCGCGACCCAGGACGGGCGTCCCGCGCCCACCCGGCCCTGTTGATCTCGGCGACGCGCCTGGCCAGCTCGGGGTCCTCCTGCTCAAGGGCACCCTCGATCTCGGCGAGGATGCGGCGCTCCCTTGGGGAGAGACTCATCGCGATCACCTCACACCGCTGACCACCTCTTACCCGCCGTGGGGGCGGACATGCCGCTCCTTTGCCGACGGGGCGTCCTCAATCCCGTGCCTACGGGGCGAGCTCACCGTGCCTACGGGGCGAGCTCACCGTGCCTCCGGGTCGAGCCCGAGGACGGTGCGTCCGCCGTCCACCGGGATCGTGGCCCCGTTGACGAAGGAGGCGTCGTCCGACAGGAGGTGGGCCACGACGGAGGCCACCTCGGCGGGCGTCGCCACGCGTCCCAAGGGATGGAGCGTGGCCAGCTGCTCCTCGACGGCCGCCGCGCTCTCCGGGGACTGGGCGGCCATGAACGCCTCGTGCCGTTCCGTGGCCACCGTGCCGGGTGCCACGGCGTTGACCCTGATGCCGCGCCTGCCGTACTCCACCGCCAGCGACCTGGTCAGCCCCTCCGTGGCGGCCTTCGCGGTCGCGTACGGGAGGCCGCCGGGCACGGCCCTGGTGGCCTGGTGCGAGGTGACGTTGACGATGGCGCCCGGCGTGCCGGCGTCGAGGAAATGGCGTACGGCGGTGGCGCAGCCGACCACGGCCAGGTCCAGGTTGGCCGCGATCAACGCTCTGACCTCGGCGATCGGGGCGGAGTGCACCGAGGCGTCCCTGAACACAGCGGCGTTGTTCACCCAGCCGCTCAGCGTGCCCGACTCCTGGGCCAGGTCGGCGGCCCAGGCTGCGACCTCCTCGTCCGCCGCGTCGCCGATCACAGGGATCACCCGAGGGCCCGCCCAGGCCAGGGCGTCGGGGTCGCGCTCGACGGCGACCACGGTGCTCCCCTCGCCGAGCAGCCGTTCGACCACGGCCTTGCCGATACCGCGTCCGCCACCGGTTACCACAAAGGAATGTCCCATGACACAACGCTATTAGCTGTTCACGCATATAGGACAATGCAATTCCTGGCGGCGTGACCTTTATCACGAGTTGCCGTCACATGAACGGGAACAGTAATCGCGTGATCGCTCAACCGACATCTTCCGTACGACTGATCGGTGCACTCGCGATCACCCAGACCGCCGGATACGGCGTGCTCTATTACGCGTTCTCGGTCTTCATTCCGCCGATGTCGCGGGACCTTCACACCGGCGTCGCGCAGCTCACCGGAGCGCTCACGCTGGCCGTGCTGGTGTCCGGGTTGGTGGCGCCGGCCGTCGGGCACTGGCTGGACCGGCACGGCGGGCGCGCGCTGATGACGGCGGGATCCGCGCTGGGCGCCCTGGCGCTGCTGGCCTGGTCGCAGGTGCGCTCCGTGGCCCAGCTCTACCTGGTGTGCGGGGTGCTCGGCGTGGCGTCGGCGATGGTGCTGTACGAGGCCGCCTTCGCGGTGATCGTGGCCTGGTTCGACGCGGCGCGGCGCGCGCGGGCGCTGCTGGCGGTGACCGTGGTGGCGGGGTTCGCGTCGAGCATCTTCCTGCCCTTGACGGGGCTGCTGATCGAGCTCTACGGCTGGCGGTCGGCGCTGGTCGTCCTGGCCGCCGGATACGCCCTGGTCGCGGTGCCGCTGCACGCGCTGGCGGTACGCGGCCGGCGTGCGCCCGTCCACGTGGACCGGCGCGAGATCGTCCGGACCGCCCTGCGCGAGCGTCCGTTCTGGCTGCTGGTGTCCGCGTTCCTGACCCAGACCGGCGCGCTGGCGGTCATGGGGGTGCTGCTGGTCACGTACCTCATCGTGCTCGGCCACCCGCCGGTGTTCGCCGCGGGCGTGGCGGGCCTGCTCGGGGTGCTCTCGGTGACCGGCCGCCTGGTCACCACCGGGTTGCAGGCGCGCTGGCCGGTCGCGCTGATCACGGCGGCGATGTTCGCGCTGCAGGGGCTGGCCGCGCTGCTGCTGCCGCTGGCGGGGCGGAGCGCGGCCGGAGCCGTGGCGGCCGTGGTGCTGTTCGGGCTGGGGTTCGGGGTGGGGACGATCGCGCGACCGGCGCTCCTGGCCGACAGATACGGGACGGCCGCGTACGCGTCGTTGAACGGCGCGCTCGCGCTCCCCGTCACCGTGGCCAAGGCCGTCGCGCCGCTGCTGGCGGCCGGTATCGCCCAGTTCGTCGGGTATCCGGCGGTCATGGCGGCGGTGGCGACGGCCTGCGCGCTCGGCGCTCTCTCCCTGGTGGCCTACGATCGGTCGGAGCGCGCCGGCGGAGCACCCGCCTGATCGCCCGATCGCCGTCGGCGAACTCCCGGAAAGCCGGCCCCCGAACACGTAAGGTAGCCGCATGGATACACCCCTCGAGGTCCTGCACCGCGTGTTCGGCTACGACTCGTTCAGGGCGGGTCAGCAAGAGATCATCGACCACGTCGTGGCCGGCGGCGACGCGCTCGTCCTCATGCCCACCGGCGGCGGCAAGTCACTGTGCTATCAGATTCCCGCCCTGGTGCGACGCGGTGTGGGGGTGGTCGTCTCGCCCCTCATCGCGCTGATGCAGGACCAGGTCGACGCGCTGCGGGCGCTCGGCGTGCGGGCGGGGTTTCTCAACTCGACGCAGGATTTCGACGAGCGCCGGCTGGTGGAGTCGGAGTTCCTGGCGGGCGAGCTCGACCTGCTCTACCTCGCCCCCGAGCGGCTGCGCGTCGATGCCACGCTGCGGCTGCTGGCCAAGGGTGACATCTCGATGTTCGCCATCGACGAGGCCCACTGCGTGGCGCAGTGGGGCCACGACTTCCGCCCCGACTACCTCGAGCTGTCCAAGCTGCGGGAGTCCTGGCCCGACGTGCCGCGCATCGCCCTGACCGCCACCGCCACCCCGGCCACCCGCACCGAGATCTCCGCCAGGCTCGGCCTCGACGAGGCCCGCCACTTCGTCGCCGGCTTCGACCGGCCCAACATCCACTACCGCATCACCCCCAAGAGCGAGCCCAAGCGGCAGCTGCTCGACTTCCTGCGCACCGAGCACCCGGGCGATTCGGGCATCGTCTACTGCCTGTCCCGCTCCTCGGCGGAGAAGATCGCCGAGTTCCTGGCCGGCAACGGCATCGCCGCGGTGCCCTACCACGCGGGCCTCGACGCCCGCACGCGCGCCGCCCACCAGTCCCGCTTCCTGCGCGAGGACGGGCTGATCGTGGTGGCCACGATCGCGTTCGGGATGGGCATCGACAAGCCCGACGTGCGCTTCGTCGCCCACCTCGACCTGCCCAAGTCGGTGGAGGGCTACTACCAGGAGACCGGGCGGGCCGGGCGCGACGGGCTGCCCGCCACCGCGTGGATGGCCTACGGCCTGCAAGATGTGGTGCAACACCGGCGGATGGCCATGGAGGGCGACGAAGCACACCGCCGCCGCCAGGTGCACCACCTCGACGCCATGCTCGCGCTCTGCGAGACCGTGGGCTGCCGGCGGACGATGTTGCTCGACTACTTCGGCCAGAAGAGCCCGGAGTCCTGCGGCAACTGCGACACCTGCCAGACGCCCCCCGAGTCGTGGGACGGCACGACCGCGGCCCAGAAGGTGCTCTCCACCGTGTGGCGGCTCGACAAGGAGCGTCGCCAGAAGTTCGGCGTGGGGCAGACGGTCGACATCCTGCTCGGCAAGAAGACCGCCAAGGTGCTCCAGCACGGCCACGAGACGCTGACGGTGTTCGGGGTGGGGACCGACCTGGGCAACGCGGAGTGGCACGGGGTCGTGCGGCAACTGCTGGCCCAGGGGTTGCTGGCGGTGGAGCCCAACCACGGCGCGCTGGTGCTCACCGACGGTAGCGCGGCCGTGCTCAGGGGCCGGCGCGAGGTGCCGCTGCGCCGCGACGCGCTGCGCCCGGCCCGCACCAGGACCGCGTCGGCGAAGGCCCAGGCCGCGGCCGAGCTGCCCGAGGAGGCCGCGCCGGTCTTCGAACGCCTGCGCGCCTGGCGCGCCGCCGCCGCCAAGGAGCAGGGGGTGCCCGCCTACGTGATCTTCCACGACGCGACGCTGCGCGAGATCGCCACCCGATCGCCGTCCTCACTGGCGGAGCTGAGCCAGGTCAACGGCGTGGGCGAGAACAAACTGGCCAAATACGGCGAGCAGGTGCTGGCCACGTTGCACGAAAGCCACTGACGCCCGGCCACCGGGATCGGGCGGTGCCCACCACCAGGCCCCCGAGCCCATGCACCAACCACCACCAGCACCCCCGGCACCAGACGCCAGCCACCACCAGGACCTCTGGGATCACACGCCAACCACCACCAGCACCCCCCTGCCCAGGCACATCCTCCACGGCAACCCCGAGGCCAGACCAACAACAGCCTCCGGCACCAGACGCCGACCACCGCCAAACCCCGAGACCCAGACTGCGACCACCGCCGGACCCTTCGAGGCCGGACGGCAACCACCACCGCCGGACCCTTCGAAGCCGGACGGCAACCACCACCGCCGGACCCTTCGAGGCCAGTGGTGGCAACGCCGGGACGGCCGGGGTCGGGTGGTGGCGGCGAAGGAAGCGGATGATGACAACCGCCGCGATCACGTGGGGCGGCGGGTGGTGGCGACGGCCGCACGAAGAACGGTCGTCGCCACCACGTTGCTCGGCCCTGGCCGTGGCGATCAGCCGGGTCGCCACGCCGACCGGGCCGGACGGATATCCGCTCCCCTATGACACGGAATGCCCCGTGTGATGGTCCGGTGGTGACCGGTGGCCACTTACGATCTTCCCACCGTATCGGATGGATCGTTGGGGGTTCGCGGAGAGTCATGTCCGGGTGACTGCTCTGTACAGCACGATCGTACGGCGTTTTGTGTGGTTTTGGTGGGATGGGCGCGCGCGATTACCTCGGGTCGCGCCGACGCGCCGGGCGGCCCTGGCATGGACGGACGGCCCGTGTCAGTCGCGGCCCGATGAGGAGTAGGCGGCGTACTGCCCGGAATCCGGGAGGTTGCCGAGCTTGTTCACCTCGTTCGTCAGCCCTTCGAGCACCGCGCGCAACTGGACCTGCGTGACCTCCGCGAAGGTGCGCAGATAGGCGATCCGCCGTTCCAGTTCCTCGGCCTCGGCCGACTGGTGCCCGCCGCTCGACCGGTAGACGTTGACCGCCTGGTTGGCGGCCTCCTCCGCCCGCTGCTGCGCCTCCTGCAGCACCTGCTCGTACTGCTGGCGTGCCTGGGCCACCAGCCGGCGGGCGTAGTCCTCCGCCTCGGCGATCTGGGCGTCGGCCGTCTGCTGGGCGCGGGAAAGAAGGTTGACCGCGTCGACGCTGAGCCTGGCCTGCTGGTTCGCGTTCGGGGCAGTGACGTCGGTGCCCCGGTCCTTGTACCAGTTCTTCAGCCGTTCCACCTCGGCGCGGAGATCGGCCTTCTCCATGTCGCCGGCCGCCATGTCGTCGGCCATGCGGTACAGGAAGGTCCGCACCTCGTCCTCGCTGTAGCCGCGGTGCCCGAGCTTGGTACGGGAGAAGGCTTTGTTCCGCACTCGTTCCGGTGTGAGTCGCTGACGGTCGTTCGATGGGCGCTCCCCCCACGGCATGTCTCCGGTCACGGCTCCCTACCTCCAGCAGTGGTGAACTCGTCGAAGCGGATTTGCTCGGGCGGCACCCCGGCGTCCAGGAGCCGGGCGACGGAGCCTTGGACCATCTCCTCCGAGCCGCAGACGAAGACGTCCTGGTCGCGCCAGGCCTTCAGCGCGGTGTCCACCGCGTAGCCGTGCTCACCCCGGTAGAAGGCGTCGCGGGACACGACGGGCACCACGCGCAGCCAGGGGTTGTCGGCCGCCAGCTTGGAGAGCGCCTCGGTGTCGTACAGCTCGCGGGAGGTTCTGGCACCGACGAAGAGGCGGACCGCACGGGGCGGGCCTTCGTAGGCCACCTGCTCCACGAGCGCTTTGAGAGGGGCCAGGCCCGTGCCGCCCGCGATGAGGAGGAGTTCCCTGGCCGAGTTGTGGCCGAGCGTCAGCCGGTCGCCCACCGGTGCGCTGACTTTCAGGATGTCGCCGCGCTGCGCGCCGTGCACGAGGGCCGTGCTGACGGTGCCGCCGTCGACGACGCGTACGTGCAGGTCGATGGTGTTGTCGCGGCGCGGCGCGTTGGCGATGGAGTAGTAGCGCCACAGTTTGGGACGCTGCGCGATCGAGACGGAGGCGGACTGCCCGGGGCGGAAGGGATACTGGTAGTTGAGGCGGGTGCGGATGACCGCGATGCCGGGGGCGCGCACCTCGTGGAGCACGATCTCGCCCTCCCACCATGGCGGCGACGTGGCCGACGACTCCTCCGCCGCCTCGGTCATCACCTGCGCGACCAGCCCGTACGCCGCCGTCCAGTCGCGCGCCAGGGCCGGCGTCCAGCGGTCGCCGAGGAAGTGCTCCAGGGTGGCGAGCAGCGCCTGCCCGACGGCGGGATAGTGCTGGGCGACCACGGAGTACTTGCGGTGGTCGCGGCCGAGTTGCTGGAGGAACGGCACCAGCTCGTTCACCCGGTCGACGTTGCTGACGACGTGCCCCAGCGCGTTGACGAGCCGGTCGCGCTGGGCGGCCATGGAGACCGGGAACAGGCCGCGGGTCTCCGGATACATGAGGAACAAGGCGGAGTAGAAGAACAGCGGCACCTGGTCACCCGACTGGGCGACCTGATGCCAACTGCCCTTCAGAGCTTGCGTGTCCACTTATCCCGCTGCTCCTACCTCCACGATGGACCCCCGCACCTGGCCCAGGACCGTCGCGACGTGCTCCACGAGGCCGTCGTCGGCGCCGAAGTCCTCCCGGAGCACGGTGACCAGGATGCGGCCGACCTTCTCGTAGTGCTCGCCCGTGATGGCCATGCCCCGGTGGGCGTCGCCCAGGTCGTGGCCTTCGTACACCTCAGGGCCGCCGAGGACGGAGCAGAGCAGCATGACCATGTGCCGCTTGAGCCGCGCCATGTCGACACCGTTGAAATACGGCTTGAGCTCGACATCGTCCAGCACGACCGTATAGAAGCGGTCGACCACGTCGCGAATGGTCGAAGCGCCGACCTTCTCATAGTACGAAGCCATGGAGACTACAAACCTCCTGAAAGGACCGATATGCCCATGCGTGATTACGCGCAGTAAATTGACCGCCCCAATGCGGGATCAGTCCGGCTGGACACTCCTCAGCCGGTCGTCTGAATGCCCTCCTCGGTGGAGGTCTCTCCCTGGTGGCGAAGGCGGGCGCTCGGCCGAGCCGGTGCGCTCATGACCCCGAATGCCTCATCTACCTGCGCCGATGAGCCCCGAGCCGATCGGATGGCGGGATGACGCCCGCCCCCTGCCGCAGGCTCCGCCGCCGAAACCGCGCGCAATCCGAGTGCCACTCATGTCCCCCATAAAGGGGATCAGATGCAGGTGAATACCTGTACCGACCCCTTAACCATCAAGCTTTCCGAGAACGTGAACATGCGTCAGAAACACTAAGGGCTGATCAGATCGCTCGCAACCACATCAGGACGACAATGCCCTATTTTTCGGACAGCCATTCCCCCTTCAAGGGCCATTCCACGCGGAACATCCGAGATCTCCTGTTTATGGACGAAAACACGCCGCGCCTGCATTTCCATGGCCGGAGTCATGTCTCAGAGGTGCGCGCGCCAGTCCGGGTCACGGCCCAGGAAGGCGAGCAGGTGATCCTGCGCGGGTGCCTGGCGCGGAACGACCACGCGCGCGGCGAACCTGTCCGGCCGGTCCGCAGGCGTGACCAACACGTGGGCCAGATCCAGAAGTTCCTCGGCCATCGCGGGCGGGATCGGGCGGTGCTCCCCGCACGACCTGGCCACGTCCCAGCCGTGCACGGCGATCTCGATCGCGCCGACCGCGGCCACCATCGGGCTCGACACGTGCCATCCGCCGATGGAGACGGGCTCGTCGGCGAGCAGGGCCGTCCAGAGGCCGAGCACCGCCGTCGCGTCGTCCCTGAGGAGCAGGGCCGGGTTGGCGGCGGCCGGCCGGGGAGCGGCGGCCCCGCACAGCTCGACGGTGCGGGACGCCGCCGCCTCGTTCAGGCTCCGCAGCGAGTCGTCGACGTGGTCGAGCAGCCGCTGCAGGCTCCAGCCCGAGCAGGGTGTGCCGCGGCAGAGCGCGTCCGGCGTGACCACCCGCAGGCTCCCCACGGCGTATTCGATCGCCCGCTCCAGCAACGCCACACCGGCGGCCAATGCCCGATTCTGCTCGCCCATCATCGCCTCCTCGGACAGGAAGACCCGGCCACGGCGGGAAACTCATCGCAACCTTCCGTCCCGATCAGAAGTAGACAAGGTGAGGAGGTTCGATGATGAGGTGGCTGACATGTGGGGCGGCCGTGGTGGCGGCGGTCGCCCTGGCCGGATGTTCGACCGTGGCACCGGCTTCGGGCTCCGCCCCGAGCGGCGCTGCCAGCGCGACCGCGACCGCCGTACCGACCGGCGCTGCGAGCCCGACCCCTAGCGACGTCGCGAGCGGCGTCGCGAGCCCGGCCCCGAGCGGCGTCGCGAGCGGCACCCCGGGCCCCGGCCGGAGCGATGGGTGTGCGGAGGCCGTCGCGCCGGCGGGCGGGGGGTTCCCCGAGGTACAGGGGACGGCTCGGGACGCCGAGCTGTGGGGGCTGCTCTTCGTGAAGAAGACCCCGCTCCACCATGGCGACGAGATCAAGATCGTGTGGCGGATGACCGGTGAGGGGCCGCTGCGTGTCAAGGCCACGCTGCCCGACGGCGCCGCCGCCAAGCTCGTCTGGGGGCCCGAGCAGCACGACGGATCCACCTGGCGGCGGCCCGGCCAGGAGTGGGGCACCGGGTTCGTGTTCCCGAAGCCGGGATGCTGGAAGGTCGAGCTGACCCGTACGCGGGGCTCGGGGCACGTCTGGCTGGCCGTGGACTGACTCCGCTCCCGCCTGGCAGGGAGATCTCCCCACCTCCGACGCTGAAGGCCCGGGACCGAGTCCGAAGGTCCGAGACCGAGTCCGAAGGGATGGGACCGAGTCCGACGCCGAAGGCCCGGGTCCCAGACCCACGCCGAAGTTCGCGTCCGGGGTCGAAGTCCCAGGGCCGGGGCCAGAGGTCTGGCCCGGGGCCGGCGCCGAGGCCGAGGCCGGAGGTCCCGATCCGAGGCCGAGGCCGGAGGTCCTGGTCCAGGCTGGAGGTCCTGGTCCGAGGGCCGGAGGTCCCGATCCGAGGCTGGAGGTCCTGGTCCGAGGGCCGGAGGTCCCGATCCGAGGCTGGAGGTCCTGGTCCGAGGCTGGAGGGTTACGTCCGGGTCAGGGCGCGGTCGATGAAGGTCGTGACGTCGTCCAGCACCTCGTCCTTGTTGGTCTCGTTGAACACCTCGTGCCGGGCGCCCGGGTAGATGCGCTCCGTCAGATCCGTGCCGCGCACGGCCTCGATGCCGGGGCGGCTGCCGCTGATCGGGACGAGCTCGTCCGCCTCCCCGTGCACCCACAACGTCGGCAGCGATCCGAGCGTGCCGCTCCCGGTGATCGTGGCCAGCGTCGTCGCGAACGCCTTCAGGGTGGCGCGCTTGAAGGGGCCGTGCCACACCAGCGGGTCGGCGGCGTACGCGGCGCCCACCGGCAGGTCGCGGGAGAGGGTGTCCGGGTCGATCGGGGTGTCCGGCGGCTCCTCGTAGGCCAGCAGTTCCGGGACGATCGCCCAGCTGCCGATCACCGGCCCCGACAGGACGAGAGCGGCCAGCCCGGCTCCGTAGCGCTGTGCGTAGCGGGCCGCGATCAGGCCTCCCATCGAGTGGCCGATCACCACGACGGGCACGTCCGGGTGGTCGGCCCTGCCGTGCTCCTCGACGGCGTGCACGTCGGTGACGACGTCCTCGAAGTCCTCGATGAGCACGCGGTCGCCCTCGGATCTGCCGTGGCCCATGTGGTCGGGCCCGTAGACGGCGGCGCCGTGCCGGACGAGCCGGTCGGCCACGTACTCGTAGCGGCCGATGTGCTCGCCGTAACCGTGGACCAGCACGGCGACATAGCGCGGCCGGTCATTCGGCCAGCTGCGGGCCGTGATGCGGCCCCTGGTGCCGGAGAAGGTGTGCTCCCGTGACTGCGCCATCGCTCACTCCTTGATCGAAAGTCCGGCGAGCGTATGCCCGGAACCGCCCGGCCGTCCACCTGACCTGCCGAGGGCGGCCGGTCATGCGATCGACCGTCTCCGAGCTGTAGCCGCGCGATGCGTGTTGGGAGGCGATGGACCGGCGCGGCGCCACGACGCGACGCCAAGCGCCGGCATGCGCTCAGGAACGCGGAAGATCTCGACTACGCTGCCGCGTTGTCGCAAGCCCTGATGTGTCTACTAACCGGGGCAACTCCACTCCGGAGTGGTGGACCGCTTCTGATTGGCTCGCTGCTTGTGAGCGGGCGACGGTCGCCGCCCGGGGCGGCGTCCAGCTCACGTCCCTGGTGGGGTCGTTCGTACCCTGGGCCCCGCCGCCGCCACCGCCCGCGTGCTGCGGCGGGCGCACTCGTGAACGCGGAGCAGTTGCTATTGCTTCGGGCAGAGCACCGCTTCGGCCGCTTGCTGGATGATCGAAATAGGGGCTTGGGGATTAACGGTCAGCGTGGTGGATACGGCGAATTGTACGCGCCCGTCGAGCGTGCTGAAGGTCATCGCGTTGAAACCTGCCGCTGCGCCTCCGACAACCCGCATCGGCGGCTCGTTCCCGCATACGCGCTCGGCAGGAGGCGGCGCTTCCGGCTTGCCCGGCGGCGTTGCGTCCCAGACCTGCTGCAGGTCATCCGGCAACAGCTTGTCCTTCTCGAACGCGCTGAAGAACCTGCTCATGTCACGCGCGGTGGAGACCACTCCTCCGGTGCCCGCGCCGTAGCTCGCGTTGAGCCGGTCCATGTCGCGGAGCTTGCCCTCGTCATCACGAGCGTAACCGTGCCCGTGCGGGCCCTTGATGCCCTCAGGGGGCTTGGTGGTCCCGTAGGTGCGGGTCATCTTGAGCGGGTCGAAGATCCGCTGCTTGAACTCCTCGGTTGGGGGGTTGCCGGTGATCTCCTCGATGATCATTCCGAGGAGGATGAAGTTGGTGTTGGAGTAGTGGTACTTCTCGCCCGGCTTCCCCGTCCGGGGCAGGTCGCGGGTCTTCTTCACCAGATCGACCGGCGAATAGTTGGTCGTGAAGTCGAAGATGTCGACGAGGCCGCTGGGGATGCCGGAGGTCTGCTGGACAAGGTGCCGGATGGTGATCTCGCCGGCCAGTTCCACCAGGTCCTGCTCGGCCACGATCGGCAGCACTTCGCTGAGCTTGTCGTCCAGGTCGAGCTTGTCCTCCTCGACCAGTTGCAACGCCACGGTGGCCGTCATGTACTTGCCCTGGGATCCGATGCGGTAGCGGGCGTTCTCGGGAATCTTTCCGCCCTTACCATCCAGGAGCTTGGAGCCGGCCGTACCTCCGTCGACCTTCCTGCCGTCGACGTAGAGTTCGCCGATGGCCCCGACGATCCCAGAGTTCTTCGCCAGGGCGGTCAGCGCCTTCTGCACGTCCCCGAATCGAGGCTTGGCCTCGGCGGTGGCGGGCTGCACGCTGCCCAGCGCGATTATCGCGCAGGCCATCCCGGCGATGCCGATGGCCTTCGGGGGATTCATCCTCGTGATCCTTCCTTGCGAGTGACATCTGAAAGGCGCCAGCCGCATGCCCGGAACTCGCCGAGCCGGGGTCCCACGCGACGCCGGCCTCATGTCTAAAGCAGCAGGCGTTTCCGTACCGTTTCCGGCTCCCGAAGACCTCTGGCGGGTGAGGGTTGGCGCGCCGTGGCGGGACGCACCGGAGTGTTGCAGGGTGTCTGAAGTGCCATGTTCGCGATTGATTGCCAGTCACGCGCTGAGATGTAGTGGTACACGGTCGTGCGAGGTGGGAAGGCGTGGGGGAGGACTTCCAGGCGATGCCGGTGCGTTGACGTAGAAGATGTCGCGCAGGCGGGTCGGCGGGTCGGCGACGGTGATTCCAGCCCGCGCGCGCCTGCATGCGTACGGCTCGCCAGGCGCTCAGGGTCGGCTCGATCAACGCCCGGCGGGCGTCACACAGATCCGAGGGGTATGCGCGGCGTCAGGTCATAGCCCTCGTGCTGACGACTGTCGCCGCAGAAGGCCCGCACCTGTCGAGTTGGGCAATCTGGTCATCATGAGATACGCCCACTCAGGCTGCCCGGCCGGCAATGGGCGCGTGTGCAGGAGCTGGCGCAGGCCGTGACGATGACGTGGCTTGTGCGCCGGCGGCCTACGCGGGCGGTGGTGGACGAGGTGGCCGGCGCCATGCGATCCGTGCCGGCCTGGCCCCCTTCCGGCCCGCGTCATACGATCCGTGCCGGCCTGGCCCTCTCCGGCCGGCTGACCGTCACGGGGCCGCGGTGACGTAGTCGAAGTCGTCGTCGGAGAGCGTGCGCCGCAGGGTCCGCAGCACCTTGGCCGCGTCGTCGTGCGGCCCCTCCACGTAGAAGGGCCTGCCGTCACGGCCGAACGTGATCGCGGACTTCTCGTCCCACGCGCCGAGGGCGTCGGCCACGGGTGTGATCTCCTCGTCGGGCTCGAACCCGAGCGTGCGGGCGTGGTCGACCGACCCGAGCACGAGGTGCCTGGCCAGCTCGATCGGCGCCTCCTGCCATCCCGCGTACTCGCCGAAGAAGTATTCGCGAAAGCGCCGCAGCTCGAGGTCGTCGAACACGTCGGGCCCGATGGCGTTCTTCACGCCCAGGCAGTAGACGTCGGCGAGGTAGCCGCAGACCGTCATCCGGTCCCACGTGTGCCGCCGGGCCACGAGCACGCACACCATGCCGTCCGCGCCGGAACCGGGCGCTTCGTCCACCCAGCCGCGCGCGGGGTCGACGTCGAGGCCGTCGCTCCAGCCGGTGTTGATCCAGCACCCGACCACCTCGGGGTCGCCCGTGGGGGCGGTCTCGGCGGCGATGGCCCGCACGAGCGGCGCGACGACCGACGGCGCGACCTTGAGCGCGCGGGCGATCTCCTTCGGGGAGCGGCCCTGGAGGCGCAGCTCGCGTACCCGATCTTTCAGGTTCATGGGAGGAGCCTAGCCGTCCGAGAGGATCCTGGGGGCCGGTGCCTCAGCCTGTGGACGACGTCACCGTCTCCACGCCCGTCTGGCCCACGGATCGGCCCGAGACCAGGACGAGGGCGAGGTTGCGCAGGTCGGACAGGCGGGTGAGCGGGTCGCCCGCGACCGCGATCAGGTCGGCCCGCTTGCCCGCCTCCAGGCTGCCGGCGACCTCCCCCACCCCGCAGGCGTCGGCGGCCCGCACGGTGGCCAGCTCGATGATCTCCGCGTTGCCGAACCCGGCCTCCGCGAACGCCTCCAGGCTCGCGACGAATCCGTCCGTACGGTTGGCCACGCCGCCGGAGGCGAACCCGGCGTCGGTCCCCGCGATGAGCCGCACGCCCGCCTCCCGCATGGCCACGATGCCGCTCAGCCAGTCGTCGAGCATCTCGGCGCCGAACACCTCGCGCGAGCGCCAGAACACGCCGTGCAGGGTCGGGCAGACGTACGTGCCGCCGGCCGCGACCAGGTCGGCGAGCTTGGAGTCGTAACGATGGCCCGAGGGGGTGAAGAAGGAGCAGTGCTCGATCGTGGTGACCCCGGCTTCGAGCGCGCTGCGGATCGCCGCGTGGGCGTGGGCGTGCGCGGCGACGCCCCTGCCGCGCGCGCCGGCCTCCTCCACGACCACTCTGAGCTGCTCGGTGGTGTACTGGGGCACCCAGCTCGGGGGCGCGCCCGGCGTCATCAGGCCGCCGGAGGCCATCACCTTGAGGCAGTCGGCGCCGGCCCGCAGGTTCTCCCTGGCCACGCGGCGGATGGCCACCTCGTCGTCGGCCTCGCCGCCCATGTACCAGCAGTGGCCGCCGGTGATCGTGATGGGTCTGGTGGCGGCCACGATGTGCGGGCCGACGGCCAGCCCTTCCTCGATCGCGTCCCGTAGCGCCAGGTCGAGGAAGTCACGCCCGCCGAGGTCGCGGGCGGTGGTGACGCCGGCGGACACGAGCTTGCGCGCGTTCTCCGCCATTCGCAGCAGCAGATGCTGGTCGCTCTCGGCGCTCCGCCGCGTCACCGGGTCGACCGCGGCGTCGAACCCCAGGTGCACGTGCGCGTCGACCAGACCGGGCAGCACCGTGTGGCCGGGCAGCTCGATGACCTCGCCGGCCTCGCCCGCGCTGCCGCGCGGCCCGACCGAGACGATCGTCGTCCCGTCGATGAGGACCTCTCCCTCAGCGATCAGCTCTCCGGGGCGTCCGGTGAGCACTCTTGCCGCGCGAATGATCCGCATGATCTCAGCCTGCCATGGTCCTTAAGGCGCCGAGAAGGGGACCGTAAGCGCCGTACGACACCGTGGAGCGGTCGCGACCGGCAGCACGGAGGGCATGGACGATGGCTCAGACCGCCGAGTACGGCCTCACGCTCGTCTTCGACGCCCCCCGCGAGCTCGTGTGGGCCGCCTGGACCGAGCCCGAGCACTTCTCCCGCTGGTTCGGGCCCGCCTCGCTCGCCACGCCGGTGGGCCGGCTCACGCTGGACGCCTGGCCGGGCGGGATCTGGCGGGCCACGCTCGTGGGCGAGGAGGGGTTCGAGGCGACACTCGACGGCACGTACCGTGAGGTGGAGCCGCCGGAACGGCTGGTGTTCACGACCGGCGACCCGGACGGCCCGGGCGACGGCCCCGCGTCGGTGGTGACGATCGAGTTCGCGGACCTGGCGGGCCGGACCGAGATGCGCTTCCACCAGTACGGCGTCAACACCGACCGGGTCCACGCCGAACAGGCCAGGGCGAGCTGGATGGCGTTCTTCCACCGCCTCGCCGCCCACCTCGGATGAGCACCGCCGCGTGCCGCACCACCACCTTGTAGCGGCGCGCCACACCCCACCGCGGGCCACCCATCCCGTCTCAGCGCGGGCCGCGCGCCTCGTCGCGCAGGCCGCCCGGCCCGTCTCACCGCGGGCCGCGCGCCTCGTCGCGCAGCAGGTCGTGCACGTCGTCCAGCTTGTACGCCGTACCCTCCTCGTACGCCGCCGTGAACCGCTCCTCCCCCAGCGCCTCGCGCGCCCCGGCCGCGACCCGGTCGATCTCGGCCAGCTCCGACGGCCCCGCGGGGGTCTGGTTGTGCTCCCTGGCCGCGGCCGCCAGCCCCAGCAGCAGGGCGGCCATGCCGGGCGCCCTCGTCGCGGAGGCCGCGCCCTCGACGGCCCACACCATCGTCCTGGGGTCACCGATCTTCCCGGCGGCGGCCAGCGCCTCCAGCTGCAGATCCAGGGCCGTGGCCGGGTCGCCGCGCGCTTCCGTGAGGAATCCCAGCTCGATCAGCGTGGACGGGACGTGCATGGAGGGTTCGATGTCCGGATCGCGCGGCACGCCTTCGAGCAGGCGGGCCAGGTGCTCCTCGGCCAGGTCCAGGCGCCCGGCGCGGCGCGCGGCGAAGGCCAGGCCCATCCTGGCCATGGCCTCGCCCTCCTTGTAGCCCTGCTCGATGGAGAGTTTCATGGCGCGCCCGCAGATCTCGACGGCGCTGTCGTAGTCGCCGCTGGAGAACGCGATCCAGCCCAGCCACGCCGTCTGCGTGGCGACCTCCGCCCACAGCCCGAGGTCCTCGGCCATCCGCAGGCCCTCGCCGAACAGCCGGTTCGCCCGCTCGGCGTCGTGGGCCATCTCGGCCTGGGAGGCCAGCCACTCGGTGGCCCGCAGCAGCCCCCACCGGTCGCCCAGCTCGGTGAACAGGCGCGCGCTCTCCCCCGCGGTGCGCTCGAGCGCCTCCAGGTCGCGCTGGGTGAACGCGTCCCTGGCCTGCCGGGTCAGCGCGGCGGCGATGCCCCATTTGTCGTCGAGGGCCCGGAACGTGGCCAGCGCCCGGCTGGTCAGCTCCTGCCCGGTCGGCATGTCCCTGATGTGCAGGCCGACGAACAGCTCGGCCCTGGCCCGCGCGCCCGGGTCGTCGATCGCCGCGAGCGCGGGCTCGTACGCGACCTGCTCGCCCAGCATGAGCGCGAACCCGGCGTGCCAGGCGGCGGCCCTGGCCCTGGCAGGGGACGGCTGCCCGTCGATCGCCAGCGCCTCCGCGAGCGACCGCCGGCCCTCGGCCAGCCTGCCGCGCAGGAACCAGTACCAGGCCAGCGCGTTGACCAGCCGGGTCGCGCGGTCGCCTTCCTTCGCCGCGACCGCCGTGTCCAGCGCCGCCCGCATGTTCGCGGCCTCGGCGTCGAGGCGCAGCAGCCAGTCGCGCTGCTCGGGCCCGTACAGCTCCGGCTCGGCCCGCTCGGCCAGCTCCAGGTAGTGGCGCAGGTGCGCGAAGCGTACCCGGTCGAGCTCGGCCGCGTCGGTCAGCCGCGCCACGCAGTATTCGGACACCGACTCCAGCAGCCGGTATCTGACACCCGCGGGAGCGTCGGCGACGACGACGAGCGAGCGGTCGACGAGGCGGGCCAGCAGGTCGAGCACGTCGAGGCCGCTCTCGGCGCAGACCGCCTCCGCGGACACCATGGTGCAGCCGTCGGCGTGCACGGCCAGGCGGCGCAGGACGAGGCGTTCGTCGTCGGGCAGCAGGTCCCAGCTCCAGTCGATCACCGCGGTGAGCGTCTGCTGCCTGGCAGGGGCGCCGCGCTGCCCGGAGGCCAGCAGCCGGAACCTGTCGTCGAGCCGGGCCACCACGCCGTGCACGCCGAGCGCCCGCACCCGGGTCGCGGCCAGTTCGAGGGCCAGCGGGATGCCGTCGAGCCGCCGGCACAGCTGGGCGATGGCCTGCGCGTTGCCCGCGTCGAGCTTGAAGCCGCGAGCGGAGGCGGCGGCCCTGGACACGAACAGCCTGACGGCGTCGGAGCAGACCATGGTCGCCAGGTCCGCGCCGGCGGGCACGTCCAGCGGCGGCACGCTCCACAGCACCTCGCCCGCCACGGCCAGCGGCTCCCTGCTGGTGGCCAGGACGCGCAGGTCGGGGCAGGCCCGCAGGAGCCGCTCGGCCAGCTCGGCGACCTGCTCGACCACGTGCTCGCAGTTGTCCAGGACGAGCAGCATCCGCCGGGGCCTGAGCGCGGCGGCCAGCTGCCCCGCGGGGTCGCCGCCGGCGTCCTCCCTGATGTCCAGGGCCGCCATGACGGCCTCGTAGATCAGGGAGGACGCCGGCCCCCGGGACACCTGGTCGAGCGCGACCATCCACGCGCCGTCGGCGAAGTCGTCGATGAGCCGGTTCGCGGCCTCCAGCGCCAGCCGGGTCTTGCCGACCCCGCCGCTGCCGGTGAGCGTCACCAGCCGCTCGTCGCCTGCGAGCGCGCACACCTCGGCCAGCGCCTGCTCCCGGCCGATCAGCTTGCCGACGGGGGTGGGCAGGTTGCTCACGGGGCGTGCGGCGGGCACGTTGAGCTCGGGGTCCTGCCCGAGGATCGCCTGGTGCAGCGCCACCAGCTCGGGGCCGGGGTCGAGGCCGAGCTCGTCGGCCAGCCGCTCGCGCAGCTCGCCGTAACCGGCCAGCGCCTCGCTCTGCCGCCCGGCCCGGTAGAGGGCCCGCATGTGCACGGCCCTCAGCCGCTCCCTGAGCGGATGCCTGGCCACCAGGTCGCCGAGCTCGCCGACGAGCAGCCCGTGCTCGCCCAGCTCCAGCCGGGCCTCGGCGTGCTGCTCCAGCGCCGACAGCCGCTGCTCCTCCAGCCGGAGCACGGCCGTCCTCGTGTACTCCTCGTCGGCGAAGTCGGCGTACGCGGGCCCGCGCCACAACGCCAGCGCGTCGCCCAGCAGCCGCGCCCTGGTCCGCGCGCTGCCCGCCGCCTCGGCCTGGGCCAGCAGGCCGGCGAAGCGGACGGCGTCCACGGCGCTGTCGCCGGCCTTCTCGCCGGCCCTCTCGCCGGCCCTGTCGCCGGCCCTGTCATCGGTGCGCAGCAGGTAGCCGGGGGCGCGGGAGACGATCAGGTTCTTGCCGCCGGGCTCGGCGTCCTCCAGCGCCTTGCGCAGCTGGGACACGCGGACCTGCAGCGCGCCCGCCGGGTTGGCCGGTGGCTCCTCGCCCCAGAGGTCGTCGACCAGCCGGTCCACGGACACCGGATGGCCCTCGTGGACGAGCAGGTCCACGAGGAGCGCCCGGACTTTGAGACCGGGAATCGTGACGGTCTCGCCGGCGTCCGTCCACACGGCCAGCGGCCCCAGCACCCCGAATCGCATGCTCGTCACCTTATGCGGGGCCGGGTGACCGCGAGAAGCAGCCTTTCTCAGGTGGTGCCAGGGGACGGTGGCGCCTTCCTGGCCGAACCGCGATAGACGTCGGGGTCGTAGCGGCGGTCGTTGTCGTCGAGCTTGGCCCTGGCCGCCTCCACCAGGTCGACGCCCAGGACGTCTGCCAGGCGCACCAGGTAGAGGGTCACGTCGCCGAGCTCGGTGCGCATCCTCGCGAGTGCCTCGTCGCCGGGGCTCCTGGACTCCTCGGCGGTGAGCCACTGGAACTCCGCCACCAGCTCCCCCACCTCGCCCGCGAGCGCCATCGCCAGGTTCTTCGGCGTGTGGAACCGCTCCCACTCCCTGACCTTCGCGAACTCCCGCAGCCGTACGGCGAGGTCCTCCAGCTCCGTCGTCACGGAACAGGACCCTACCGACCTCCGGCGTTCCCCCACGCACCTCGCCGCCCGCGGGGCTCTACGTGGCAGCAGCCTCGCGGAGCCGGCCCACGTGGCCGTGAGACCGAACGTCACGGGTGCGTGCGTGAGCGCCCGCCCGGAAGGGGACGGCTGAGGGCAGGCCGAGGGATGGCGTCCCCCGGCCTGGCCCGCGGCGCGTTCGGTTCGCCGCCGGGGAATGGCGGCGAATGCTCGCCCAGGCGGCTCGTCAGCGGCCTTTGAGGTTGTCGGAGAGCAGGTCGAGCAGGGGCCGGCGGCGTACGCAGCGGTCGAGGAGGAAGGAGTCGGCGAGGGCGGTCAGTTCCCCGTCGTCGAGACCGCGGAAGAGCTCGGCGTACTCCGGCAGCAGCGCCTGGGCCATGAGGATGTGCCGGATGAGGTCGTCGGTCTGGTAGCGGGCGCCCCACGGATAGGGCTCCCAGCCGGGGAACTCGGTCTCGATCAGCGTGTGCAGCGGAGCCAGGACGTCGGCCGACTCCTCCATGGTCGAGCCCCAGCGGTCCACCCCGAGCCGCCGCTTCTTGGCGATGAAGTCGCCGAACCTGTCGAGGTACGGCCCCGCGGCGTGCACCAGGCCCTGCAGTCCCACGTCCTTGTAGGTCCACAACGACCAGCCCGCGCCGTGGCCGTCGTAGATCTCCAGCTGGTCGCGGAGGATCTGGTAGCGCTGCGCGTCCACGCCGGGGTTGCCGGTGTAGACGGGGCCGAACTCCCCCACCCACAGGGGTGTGCCGGTCTCGCGCTGGAAGCGGGAGCGTCTGGCGAAGGCGCGTTCCAGCTCGTCGCGGTCGCACCACTCGCCGCGGGTGTATCCGGGGTACGGCCCGCCGTGGGCGAAGCCGGCGAGCGCGTAGTCGTGCAGGACGAAAACCGCGTTTTCGTACATTTCCCGAAATATTGAGAAGTCGGTGGCGTACGTGTTGCCGTCCAGGAACAGGATGTGCCGCGGGTCCGCGGAGCGCACGGCCTTGACCAGCCGATCGTAGAAGGGGCCGATCACCTTGCCGGTGAGGTCGCCCGGCTCGTTGACCGGGTTGTAGCCGGCCACCCAGGGATGGTCGCGGTAGTGGTCGGCGATGACCTCCCACAGGTGCACCGCCCGGTCCTGGAAGTGGCGGTGCTGCCAGAACCCGGCCACGTGCGTGGGGTTGTCGGAGTGCCAGTGCTGGTTCTGGGAGCCGGGCAGGGCGTGCAGGTCGATGACGCTGTAGACACCGCGCTCGCCGAGCAGCCCGATCACCCGGTCGAGGTGGCGGAAACCCTGCGGGTCGATCTCGAAGGGCCGGTCGTCGGACTCCCAGTGGCGGTAGTTGACCGGGATGCGCACGCAGTTCATGCCCAGCCCGGCCAGCAGGTCCGCGTCCCGCTCGGTGAAGAACGACGCGAGCAGCCGGTCGAAGAAGACTTCCGCCCGCTCCTCGCCCAGCACCGAGCGCACGGCCCGCCGCATCGAGCTCTCGTTGGCCGGATAGCCCGTGATGAAGTTCTCCATGTTCATCCAGCCCCCGAGACCCACCCCGCGTAGTCGTACCGGTGTGTTGTCGTCCGCGACGAGCTGGGTTCCGGACACGTGAAGCATGTTCACCCTTTCGTAGCACCAGCGGTGAGACCACCGACGAGGTGACGTTCTGCGACGGCGTAGAACCCGAGTGCCGGCACCATGGCCAGGACGAGGTAGGCGAGGATGCGGGCGGTGTCGGAGGCGTACTGGCCCTGGAACTGCTGGATGCCCAGCGGCAGCGTCCAGCTCGCCTCTTCGCTGAAGACCACGAGCGGCAGCATGAAGTTGTTCCAGCTGCCCACGATGGCCAGGACGGAGACGGTGGCGATGGCGGGCCTGGCCATCGGCAGCAGGATGCGCCAGAAGAAGCCGAACGGGGTGCAGCCGTCGATGGTGGCCGCCTCTTCGAGCTCGCCGGGGATGCTGCGGAAGAAGCCCCGCAGGATGATGATCGTCAGCGGCAGGCCGAAGGCGGCCTGGGTGAGGATCACGCCCATCGGGTTGTCCAGCAGCCCGAGCGTGCGCAGCAGCACGAAGATCGGCAGGATGGCCACCGCGAACGGGAACATCAGCCCGGCCGTGAACAGCGTGAAGTACAGCTCCCTGCCGCGGAAGGCGAACCGGGCGAAGACGAACGCCGCCA
Organism: Nonomuraea deserti; assembly: GCF_004348685.1. Taxonomy (GTDB): domain Bacteria; phylum Actinomycetota; class Actinomycetes; order Streptosporangiales; family Streptosporangiaceae; genus Nonomuraea; species Nonomuraea deserti. Next base: position 50,778 of record NZ_SMKO01000019.1, read on the forward strand.
GCGCCGACAGCGCGACCGTCACCACGGTCGTGGCGACGGCGATGAACGTGCTGTTCCACATCTGCAGCCAGAACGAGCCGGAGGCCAGCACCTCGGTGTAGTTGCCGGTGGCCCACGTCTCCGGCAGGCCGAAGGGGTTCGCGGACAGCTCGCTGTTCTGCTTGAACCCTCCGAGCAGCGCGTAGACGACCGGGATCAGGATGAACGCGCCGACGATCCACGCGATCAGGTGGAGCGGCAGGGTGGTACGGCGCGCACGGGTCGCCTTGCCGTGGTTCATCGGCGGCCTCCCATGGAGGTGGACGCGCCCTCGAGGTCGCGGCGCATCACGAAACGCTGGTAGATGAGGGCGAAGACGAGGCTGAGCACGAACATCACGACGCTGATCGCGCTGGCGTAGCCGACCTGGGTGCGTTTGAAGCCCCACTCCATCATCGTGACGGCCATCGTCTCCGAGGAGTGCGACGGCCCGCCTCCGGTGAGGATCCACACGAGGTCGAACAGCTGGATCGTGTAGATGACGGACAGGAAGATGCTGATCCGGATCGTCGGGCCGAGCAGTGGCAGCGTGACGTGCCTGAACGTCTTCCAGCCCGTCGCGCCGTCGATCTGCGCCGCCTCGATGAGCTCGTTGGGGATGTTCTGGCGTCCCGCCAGATAGATCATCATGTGGAAGCCGAAGTACTTCCAGGTCATGACGATGAAGAGCGACGGCATCACCGTGTCGGGGTTGGCCAGCCACTCCGACTCGATCCCGAACACCGACAGCAGCTGGTTGGCCATGCCCGCGTCCGGCGCCAGGATCAGCGAGAACAGCACGCCGGTGATCACCTCGGAGAGCACGTACGGCGCGAAGAACACGACCCGGTAGAGCGCCCGCCCGCGGATGCGCTGGTTCAGCAGCATCGCGAGGGCCAGGGAGAACGGCAGTTGCAGGCAGATCGACAGCACGACCAGCACCAGCAGGTGCCACAGGTCCTGCGCGAAGATCTCGCTGCCGAACAGCCGGGTGAAGTTGTCCAGCCCGATGAAGTCGGTCGGCAGCCCGCCGAAGCCGTTCCACTTGAACGCGCTGGAGTAGACGGCCACCAGCATGGGGGCCACGACGAGGAGGAGGAACAGGACGAGTGCCGGCAGCAGGAACAGGGTGATGGTCACCCAGCGTCCGCGCCGCCTGGCGGCAGGGGCGGGGGCCGGAAGCCTGACCGCCTCCGGCCCTCTGGTGAGTGTCGTCATTCTTCGCTCTTGGCCACTTCCGTGATGTCCTGGGAAACCTCTTCCGGCGTCTTCGTGCCGCCGATGAGCTCGGCCACACTGTCGTTGACCTGCTGGCCGACGGCCGGCGGGTAGGCCTGGTCGAGGTAGAGCTGGTAGCCGGTGGTCTCGGCGAGCAGGGTCGCCACCTGCTTGAGGTTGGCGTCCTTGACCGCGCTCTCCTCGCCCTTGAGCACCGGCAGCACGCCGCCCGCCTCGACGGCCTTCGCGTGGTTCTCCATCTCGGTCATGTACTTGACGAAGTCGACGGCCTCCTTGGGCGCGTCGGTGCCCACGGCCAGGCCTCCGCCGCCGCCGAAGGCGTCGCCGATCGAGCCCTTGCCGCCTTCGACCGCGGGGAAGGGGAAGAAGCCGAGGTCGTCGCCGAGGCCCTTGCCCGCGGACTCCTGCGTGGCGGGCGCCCACTGGCCCATCAGCTCCATGGCCGCCTTGCCGTTGCCCATCGTGGCCGCCTGGCCGTCAGGGGTGCCGTAGCCGGCGCCCAGGAAGCCCTTCTGGAACGGCTGCAGGTCCGCAAGCGCCTTGACCTGCTGCCCCGCGGCCACGAAGTCCGGCTTGGTGAAGTCGTGGTCGGTGGCCGCCTGCTTGAGCGCGTCCAGGCCGGCGATGCGCATGGCGAGGTAGGCCCAGTAGTAGTGGCCCGGCCACTTCTCCTTGCCGGCCAGGGCGATCGGGGTGATGCCCGCGGCCTTGAGCTTCGTGACGTCTTCGAGGAACGCCGACCAGGTGGCGGGGGGTTCGCTGATGCCCGCCTTCTCGAAATGTTTCTTGTTGTACCAGAAACCCACCAGCCCGATGTCGGTCGGCAACCCGTACGTCTTGCCGTCGAACTGGTACGCGCTCAGCGCGGCGGGCGTGAAGTTCGGCAGGACGTCGGCGACGTCGCCCGACAGGTCCTTGACCAGCCCCGCCTCGATTTGCTGCTGGAGCACGCCGCCGCCCCACGTCGCGAAGATGTCGGGCGCCTTGCCCGACTGCGTGATCGTGGTGAGCTTGGCCTTGTAGGCGTCGTTCTCCAGGACGGTGGCCTTGATGGTGACGTTCGGGTTCTTGGCCATGAATTCCTTGGCGCGCTGCGCCCAGAGCGTCTTGAGCGGCTCGGAGGTCGACAGGTGCCACCACTCGAGCGTGACCTTGCCGGGCGAGCCGCCCTCGCCCTGGGGTGACGCGGACTCTCCACCGCCGCCGCAGCCGGCCAGGAGCCCGGTTATGAGCATTGGGGCCGCGATCAGCACCACACTGCGTCGCATAGGGGTCCCTTCTTGGAAAGGTGTGAAAATTTCGTATAACCCCCGATAATTTCTTTCCTCGGAGCGTAAGTAAACGCCAGGTAAAGCGTCAACACCTGGGGGCCGAGCGATGGCAAACCGAAACTTTCGGATACACTCCCGAACGTGTCAGCGAAGAGGCGGGTGACGATCGCACTGATCGCGGAGGAGGCCGGAGTCTCCATCCCGACGGTCTCGAAGGTCATCAACGGACGTCCAGAAGTCGCTCCCGCGACCCGCCACCGGGTCGAGCGGCTGTTGCAGGAGCACGGCTACCAACGGCGCATCAGCCAGGACGACACCCCGGCCGGCCTGGTCGACCTGGTGTTCGCCGAGATCGAGTCGCCGTGGGCCATGGAGATCGTGCGGGGCGCGGAAGGCGCGGCCCACGAGGCCGGAGCCAGCGTGGTCATCTCCGTCCTGCACACGCACGCCGGCCCGGGACGCGACTGGCTCGAACGCCTGGCCGCGCGCAGGACCGACGGTGTGGTGATCGTCGCCTCGCGGCTGTCGACCGGCATCCAGGCCCAGCTCAGCGCCCGTTCGCTGCCGTTCGCGGTGGTCGATCCCGAGGGCGAGCCCGCCCCCGGCGTCGTCTCGGTGGGCGCCACCAACTGGAACGGCGGCCTGGCCGCGACCCGCCACCTGCTGGAGCTGGGTCACCGCAGGATCGGCATGATCAGCGGCCTGTCCGACATGCTCTGCAGCCAGGCCAGGATCGACGGCTATCGTGCCGCGCTGGAGACGGCCGGGCTGCCCGTCGTGCCCGAGCTGATCAGGCGCGGCACGTTCCTGGTGGACTCCGGTCACGACCAGGCCCACGCCCTGCTCGACCTCGACGAGCCGCCCACGGCCATCTTCGCGCACAGCGACCTGATGGCGTTCGGCGTCTTGGAGGCGGCCAGGCAGCGCGGGCTGCGCGTCCCCGAGGATCTGAGCGTGGTGGGCTTCGACGACCTGCCGCTGGCCAAATCGGCCTGGCCGCCGCTGACGACGGTGCGTCAGCCGCTGCAGGAGATGGCGGCCCTGGCCACCCGTACGGTGCTGGCCATGGGCCACGGTGACGTGCCGGAGACGAAGCGGGTGGAGCTGGCCACGGAGCTGATCGTCCGGGAGAGCACGGCCGCGTACGGGTAGGCCGGGGGGCTCACTCGTCCCGGAGCGGCATCCGGAAGACGAACCGGGCGCCGCGTTCGGAGTCCTCGACGGTCAGCGTGCCGCCGTGGGCCGTGGCGATCTCGCGGGCGATGGGCAGGCCGAGCCCGGTGCCACCGGCGTCGCGGTTGCGCGCGGCGTCCAGGCGGGCGAACCGTTCGAAGACGACCTCACGCTGCTCGGGCACGATGCCCTCGCCGTCGTCGAGGACCTCCAGCACGGCCTGCCCGCCCTCCTCCCGCACCGTCACGGTGATCTGGCTCTCGGCGTGCCGGTCGGCGTTGTCCATGAGATTCGTCAGCAGGCGGGCCAGTTGCAGCCGGTCGCCCGTGACGACCACCTCCCGCCGCGCGTCGGTGACGACCCGCTTCGAACGCCGGCGCACGGCCTCGGCGGCGACCGACTCGGCCAGGTCCACGGGCTCGCGGCGGCTCGGGGCGCCCGCGTCCAGCCTGGTCAGCACGAGCAGGTCGGAGACGATCCCCTGCAGCCGGTCCAGGCTGGCCAGCACCTCGTCGCTCGTCTCCATCCAGTCGGCTTCCTCGGGGTGCAGCCGGGCGTCCTCGATCTGGGCGCGCATGGCGGTGATCGGGCTGCGCAGGTCGTGCGAGGCGTCGGCGGCGAACCTGCGCTGCCGTTCCATCGCGAGCTCCTTCTCCCGCATCGCCGTCTCCAGCCGCTCCAGCGTCCGGTTGGCGGTCTCGGCCAGGGCCGCGATCTCGTCGTCGTTCTGCGGCACGGGCACGCGCATCCCGCCGCCGAACGCGGTCAGCTCGGCCAGCCGCTTCGTGATGGCGCTGACCGGGGCGAGCGTCCTGGTCGTGGCGCGCCACACCACGAACCAGGTCAGCGCGACCAGCGCCGCCGCGAGGGCGATCTGCGAGAGGACCACCTGAAGTCCGACGTACCAGGGCACCGCCGGGTCGAAGGCGTAGATGATCCACTCCCCGTCCGGCTGGTACGCGGTCACGGCGACCACGATCTTGCATTCGCCGGGGAATCCGCTCAGCCCGCAGAGCTCCGCGACGGCGTTGGCCTGGCCGTCCCGGGGGATCGCCGTCGTCTGCCTGGGCAGGCCGACCAGGTTGAGCGTGGAGGTGACCGGGCTCCCCGACGGGTCGACGACCTGGACGCCGTCGAGCCCGACGGTCGCCAGCACCTGCGGCAGGCGGTCGTCCTTGACCATGAGCAGCACGGACACGGCCCTGCTCGACATCTCCTGCGCCTGGATGTCGACGAGCTCGTCGCGGATGCCGTGCAGCACGAACGCGCTGACGACGATGATCAGCAGCAGCATCGCGATGCTGGCGAACATCGCCAGCCGCACCCGCAACGACCGGCCCAACCGTCCCCTCACGCGCCTTCCCCCGGCCATCAGAACATCACAGGCCTGACCTTCATCGCCAATCCAGGGAGATTCCTCGACAAAAGCGCATGAGCCCCGCTACCTGTCGACGAGCCCTCCCGGCCGTCGGCCCCGCCCCGGACGGAGAGCGGCCCTGCTCGCGACGTGCTCGTCGCGGCGCTCGGCTAGCGGATCACGTACGGGCTCGTGCTGGTGTGGCCGGCGCCGTTCGTGGCCGTGACGGAGGTCCAGGGGCCCGGAGGGACGTACGGCGCCCAGGCCGACTCGAACCGGCCGCCGGAGTGCCACTCCTGCCGGACCACCGCCCCCTGCGGGTCGAAGCGCAGCGAGCCGCCCCGCAGGTTGTGGCCCTCGACCAGGATGCCGGCCCGCCCGTCCCTGTCCTGCCTGACGGCGTTGACGATGATGGGCTGCTGCCAGCCGCTCGCGATGTCGTCGGCCAGCGAGGGCGTGTCGTAGCGGGCCTGGCAGGTGAAGAACGGATCCCACCCGTACGAGATGATCTTCACGGCGTGCGGGCCCGCGGCCATGATCTGCTGGTCGAGCCGGCTCTTCGTGGTCCGCCCGCGCAGCGGCAGCGGATCGACCCGCCCGCACTCGCCGGCGGCCGGGGTGGGTTCGAAGCCCTCGACGTTCACCCACAGCTCCACCCCGTCGGGCACCTTGCCGGCGGCCGCCTCGACGTATTCGCGCGTGGCCCCGTAGTAGGCCTGGGCGTTGCTGACGTCGCCCACCACGGGCACCAGCCGCGGCACGACCTTGGCGTCGGCCTCGTGCGCGCCGTGGACCGGCACCTTGCCCGTGCCGCGCCCGTCCTGGACGGCGATGGCCATGGGCGCTCCGGCCCGCGTCGCCGCGATGTCCTCCATGCCGTCGCCCGCCTGCTCGGGCGGGAACCCGCGCCCGCGGCGGGCGTCGATGTACGGGCTGACCAGGATCGGCTTGCCCGGCAGGACGTCGGCGACGACGGCGTGCTGCGCGGTGTAGAGCTCGATGATCGGATCCTTCGGCGCGCGGTCCCGCATGGCCAGCTCGAACGACTGGTAGACCCCGCCGAAGGCGCCGGACGCCCCGAAGCGCGCCCGGTAGTCGGCCAGCACCCGCGCGGTGAAGGCGTTCAGCGCGCGGGTGTGGTCGTGATCGGGCTCCCACGGCTTGTCCGCCCGCTGCGCCGCCGCGGGCAGCCCGGGGAAGACCTTCATGCCGTACGCCGCCGCCTCGGCCATCAGGTTGCCCAGCCCGTCGCCGTCCGTGGCGACGAGCACGAGGTCGTGCACGCGTTCGCGGCAGGTTTCCGCCAGCGACAGCCGGTAGAAGACGCGGCCCCCGCTCTCGATCCGCCGCTCGAGCCCGGGGCAGCGCAGCATGCCCTTACCGAACTCCTCGCTGGTCGTGTACGTGTAGACCTGCCGGATCTCCTTGCCCGGCACCTGCGCGCACGGGCGGCCGTCGACGCGGCAGGCGGCGAACTCGGGGTCCTCGCGGGCGTTGAAGCGCGGGCCGAACGTGATGAGCGTGTCGCCGCCGATCGTGTGGATCGCCTCCACCATGCGCTGGGTCACGCAGCGGTCGGCCCGCGGGATGACCCAGTAGCCGGTGATCGCGTAGGGGGCGGTGACCCGGGTGTCGCGCGGCGGGCACTCCGCCGGCTCGGAGGAGCCGGGCACGAACGCACCCACGACGAAGGCGACCGCGACGATCAGCCAGAGGATCCGGTGCACCCACGCCCCTTCCACGCCCGCACCCCAGCCTACGCACCGGCGCCGGCCCGGTGCGTGCCGGCGGGAGACTGATCGCGGAGAATGGCGGGGCAAGGGGGGTGCGGAATCGTGCACATCGATCTCACCGGGAAGACCGCGCTGGTCACCGGGTCGACTCAGGGAATCGGGGCGGCCATCGCCGCCGGGCTGGCGCGGGCGGGGGCCCGGGTCGGGATCAACGGCCGCGGCGAGGGCTCGGTCGCCAAGGTCGTCGAGCGGATGGACGGCGACCTGGTCGCGGCGCCGGGCGACGTGTCCAAGGACGACGGGTGCGAGCGGGTGCTGAGCGTGCTCCCGCAGGTCGACATCCTGGTCAACAACCTGGGCATCTTCGGCGCGCAGCCTGCGCTGGAGATCGGCGACGACGAGTGGCGGCGCTACTTCGAGGTCAACGTGCTGGCCGCGGTCCGGCTCACCCGCGCCTACCTGCCGGGCATGATGGAGCGGGGCTGGGGCCGGATCCAGTACATCGCCAGCGACTCCGCCGTCGTGATCCCCGTCGAGATGATCCACTACGGCATGACCAAGACGGCGCTGCTGGCCGTGTCCAGGGGGCTCGCCAAGGAGGCGGCGGGCAGCGGGGTCACGGTCAACTCCGTGATCGCGGGGCCGACGCACACCGGGGGCGTGGAGGACTTCGTCTATCAGCTGGTGGGCAGGGAGCTGCCGTGGGATGAGGCGCAGCGGGCGTTCATGCTGCGGCACCGGCCGCAGTCGCTGCTGCAGCGCCTGATCGAGCCCGAGGAGATCGCCAACATGGTGGTCTACCTGAGCTCGCCGCTCGCCTCGGCCACGACGGGCGCGGCGGTGCGGGTGGACGGCGGCTACGTGGACTCCATCATCCCTTAGCGCGCCGGTCCAGGCCGGACAGCTGCCAGGCCAGCCGGCGCCGCACGACGGGCAGCCGGCCCGCCAGCCGCAGCACGAGGTTGCGCAGCGGCCGCCTGGCCGCGCTCATGGTGGCCAGCGTCGTCAGGCGGCTCGCCAGCCCCACCACCTTCTCGGCGACGGGGCGGCGGGCCGCGGCGTAGCCGTCGAGCAGGTCGGGCGAGCCGCCTCCGAGCACTTCCGACAGCGTCTCGCCCAGCATGACGGCGTCCTCGATGCCGAGGTTCATGCCCTGCCCGCCGGCCGGCGAGTGCACGTGCGCCGCGTCGCCGGCCAGCAGCACCCGCCCCTTCCTGTACGTCTGCGCGATGCGGTGGTGGACGCGGAAGCGGGAGCCCCACACCACCTCCTCCACCACGGCGGGCACGGCCTCGGGCCCGCGCGTGCCGAGCAGCCGCTGCACGAACGCCACGCCGGGCTCGTGCGGGGCCTCGTCGACGGTGGCCACGATCCGGTGCAGCCCGTCGGGCAACGGCGCGACGACCACCAGGCCGTCGGGCGAGAAGTACAGGATGACCTCGTCGTGCGGTACGCCGCCGCTCAGCCGCACGTCGGCGAGGGTGAACGACTCGGCGTAGGTGCCGCCGCCGAAGGCGATGCCCGACTGCTCGCGTACGACGCTGTGCATGCCGTCGGCGCCCACCAGGTAGGCGGCCCGCACCGAGCGCCCGTCGTCGAGCGCGGCGGTGACTCCGCCGGCGTCCTGCGCGAACGAGGTCACCCGCACGGGCCGCAGCACCTTGCCGCCCAGCTCCTCCAGCCGGGCCAGCAGGTACGCCTCCGTGTCGGCCTGGGAGATCATCAGCGTGTACGGGTAGCGCGTGGGCAGCCCGTCGAAGGGCACCGGCACCAGCAGCCGGTCGCGGTCGCGGATGGTGAAGCGGGGGGTGTGCACCCCGCGTTCGACGAGCGCCGGGGTGACGCCGTACGGCTCCAGCAGCTCCAGCGTGCGGGAGTGCACGACGGCGGCCCTGGAGGTGTTGGCGCCCTCGGCCTGCCCGTCGACGATGACCACGTCGTGGCCGAGCCGGGTCAGGACGACGGCGGTGGCCAGCCCCACGGGGCCGGCGCCGACGACGAGCACGTCTGTGTTGATCATTTCTCCTCCTCAGGAGGGCCAACGTTCGTAGGCCAACAACTGTTGACGTTAGAGACGGGGATCTGGATTGTCAACAGACGTTGGCCTACAGTTGTTGACATGAGGAGATCCTCCAGCGAGACGAAGGCGCTCATCCTGGCCGCGGCCCGCGAGCGGTTCGCCGCCGACGGCTACGAGCGGGCCACGATCAGGGCCATCGCCGCCGACGCGGGCATCGACCCGGCCCAGGTCATGCGGTGCTTCGGCAGCAAGGACCGGTTATTCGCCGCGGCGTGCGCCGTCGACCTCCACCTGCCCGACCTGCTCGGCACGCCGCCCGGCGAGATCGCCGCCGCGCTCGTACGTCATTTCCTGGAGCGCTGGGAGTCCGGCGAGACCCTGCAGATCCTGCTACGCACGGGGGTCACGAACGCGACGGCGGCCGAGCGCATGCGCGCCGTCTTCACCACGCAGCTCGTCCCCGTCGCGGCCGCGCTGACCGGCGATCCGGAGGGGGCTCCGGTCCGGGCCGGGCTCGTCTCCACGCAAATACTCGGAATGGCCCTGTGCCGTTATGTTCTGGCTTTCCCTCCCATGGCCGCGCTGACCAGGGAAGAAGTCGTCGAGGCGATAGGCCCGGCCGTTCACCGCCATCTCGGCATCGAATCGTGATGCACAACAGTCCCGCCGTTAACTGCGATAGCAACTGCCCTCTTTGCACACACAATCAGATCATGTTAGATGGAGAGCAAAGGAACTGATCATGCGCCGGCAGAGAGGACCGGGCACCGTGACGCTGATACTCGACGGCGTCTTCGTGCGGCGGCGCGGGGAGACCTGGCTCGACGACATTCACCTGGAATTACCGAACGGATTGACCACCCTCGTCGGCCCCATGACCGCGGGAAAGACGACATTGATGCGCGTCGCAGCCGGTTTACTGCCGCCCGACTCCGGCCGGGTGGTGGTCGACGGAAAGGACGTGACCGGCATTTCCGTGCGCAAACGCTCGGTCGCCTTCGTCTATCAGCAATTCATCAACTACCCGTCCCTGACCGTCTACGAGAACATCGCCTCGCCGCTCCGCCTCGACCCGAAGTCCCGCCGCGACGGGATCGACCGGCGGGTGCGCGAGGTGGCCGAGCTCATGGGCATCGCGGGGCTGCTCGACCGCCGGCCCGCCGAGCTGTCGGGCGGCCAGCAGCAGCGCACCGCCATCGCCCGCGCCCTGGCCCGCCCCGTCGACGTGCTGCTGCTCGACGAGCCCCTGGCCAACCTGGACTTCAAGCTGCGCGAACAGCTCCGCTCCGACCTGAAGACCATGTTCGCCGGCTCCTCCGGCGTCGTCCTCTACGCCACCGCCGACCCGAACGAGGCGCTGACGTTCGCCGCGCCGACCGTGGTCCTGGGCGAGGGCAGGGTCCAGCACACCGGCGACGTGGCCGAAATGTACGCCCACCCGCCCACGCTGGCCGTAGCGGCCACGCTCAGCGACCCCCCGCTCAACCTGCTGCCCGGCGTCGTACGCGACGGCCGCATCGAATGCCTCGGCACGTCGTTCCCCGCGCCCCGCGCGCACGCCCAGGGCCACCACGTCATGCTCGGCGTGCGCCCCCACCAGGTCAGCATCACCCCGAACGGCCACGCCGCGCTCGAACTGCCCGCCGAGATCCGGCTCGCCGAGGTCACGGGCAGCGCGACGTTCCTGCACCTGCTGCTCCAGGACGGCCTCCACCTGGTCGCCCACCTGGAGGGCACCCAGCTCTTCACACCGGGCGAGTCCACGGTCGCCTACGTGGACCCGGCGCACGTCTTCGTCTTCGACGAGTCCGGGGGACGCCTGCTCGCCACCAGCGCCGCGGAGGTCGACCTGCATGGCTGACATCCGCCTCGAAGGCGTGGGACACAGCTACGACGGCGGCCGCACGTGGGCGCTCAAGCCGATGACCTGGACGTGGCAGAGCTCGCGGGCGTACGCGCTGCTGGGGCCGAGCGGCTGCGGCAAGACCACGCTGCTGAACATCATCTCCGGCCTGATCACGCCCACGACAGGCCGGATCTGGTTCGGCGACCGCGAGGTCACCGGCGTGCCGACGGCCGGCCGCAACATCGCGCAGGTCTTCCAGTTCCCGGTCCTGTACGAGGAGATGTCGGTCTACGACAACCTCGCCTTCCCCCTCCGTAACCGGAAATTTCCCAAGAAAGAGGTGGACCAGCGCGTCCGCCAGGTCTCCCAGCTCCTGGGCCTCGACCAGGTGCTGCGCCGCAGGTCGCGCCGGCTCGACCCGGGCCGCCAGCAGATCGTCAGCCTGGGCCGCGGCCTGGTGCGCCCCCAGGTGGCGGCGGTCCTGCTGGACGAGCCGCTGACCGTGGTCGACCCGGCGCTGAAGTGGACGCTGCGCAGCAAGCTCAAGGAGATCCACCGCGACACCGGCCACACGCTGATCTACGTCACCCACGACCAGACGGAGGCGCTGACGTTCGCCGACGAGGTCGTGGTGCTCAACGACGGGGCGATCGTGCAGACGGGCCCGCCCGCCGAGCTGTTCCTGTCGCCGACGCACGAGTTCGTGGGGCACTTCATCGGCTCGCCGGGCATGAACATGGTGCCCGGCGAGATCGTCGGCGACGTCGTACGCGTCGGCACGGCCGACGTGGGCGCCGCCCCCGACGGTCTGCCGGCGGGACCGGTCAGGATCGGGGTGCGGCCCGAGTTCGTCCGCATCGCCGGGCCGGACGCCTCCCCCGGCGCGGCCGCCACGGTCACCGGGATCGACCGCATGGGCGCCTACGACCTCGTGCACACCCGGGTCGGCGAGCACCCGGTGATCGTCAAGACCGAGGCCGGCTCCGCCTGCGAGCCGGACGCGGTCGTGTGCCTCCACTTCCCCGCCGACCGGACGTTCCTGTTCCGCGACGAGGTCAGGTGCGGCTCCCTCGCGCCGCTGAACGGAAGGGGGCCGGCATGACCGACCAGACCACCGTCGCGCAGAGCCCGTCCGGCGCCGCCGAACCCGCGCCGCCTCCGGCCGAGGAGGCCAAGGACGCCCGGGTGGACCCCAGGCCGAAGAACAACCGCGCGTGGTGGCTGGTCCTGCCGGTGGTCGTGTCGGTGGCGTTCACCGCGGTGATCCCGCTGATGACCGTGGTCAACTACTCCGTGCAGGACGTCTTCAGCCCGAGCGAGCGCATCTTCGTCGGCCTGGAGTGGTTCCGCGAGATCGCCCGCGACCCGGAGGTGCGCGGGGCGTTCGTGCGCACGCTGCTGTTCTCCGCGCAGGTGCTGCTGATCGAGATCCCGCTCGGGGTGGCCGTCGCCGTGGCGATGCCGCGCCGCGGCGTCTCGGTGTCGGTGGCGCTGGTGCTGGTCGCGCTGCCGCTGCTCATCCCGTGGAACGTGGTGGGCACGATCTGGCAGATCTTCGCCCGCGGCGACATCGGCCTGGGCGGCTGGGCGATCAACAACGTGCTCGGCGTCAACTTCAACTACACGCTCGACTCCACCGACGCCTGGCTCACCGTGCTGGTCATGGACGTGTGGCACTGGACGCCGCTGGTGGCGCTGCTGGCGTACGCGGGGCTGCGCTCGATCCCCCAGCCGTACTTCCAGGCCGCGCAGATCGACGGCGCCTCGGCGTGGGCGACCTTCCGGCACATCCAGCTGCCCCGGCTGCGCGGGGTGCTGACGATCGCGATCCTGCTCAGGTTCATGGACAGCTTCATGATCTACACCGAGCCGTTCGTGGTGACGGGCGGCGGCCCGGGGAACGCGACGTCGTTCCTGAGCATCCTGCTGTCGAAGATCGCGGTCGGGCAGTTCGACCTGGGCCCGGCGGGCGCGTTCTCGCTGCTCTATTTCCTGTTCGTGCAGATCCTCTGTTACGTCTTCTTCACCGTGCTGACCAGGTCGGGGAGGTGAGCCGATGAGACGGCTCCCGTGGGCGCGCACGGTCTTCTGGCTCTACGTGGCCACGCTCATGCTGCCGATCCTGTGGATGTTCGGCATGTCGATCCGGCCGAACCAGGACATCCTCGGCAGCTTCTCGCTCATCCCCGAACGGGTGACGTTCGACAACTACGCCACGTTCTTCGGGGAGACGTCGTGGTATTCGAGCTATCTGAACTCCATCATCTACACCTCGCTCAACGCCGTGATGTCGCTCATCGTGGCGTTGCCCGCCGCCTACGCCTTCTCGCGTTTCCGGTTCGCCGGTGACAAACATCTGTTCTTCTGGCTGCTGACGAACCGGATGGCGCCGCCGGCGGTGTTCCTGCTCCCGTTCTTCCAGATCTACCAGAGCGTCGGCCTCTTCGACACGCACCTCGGCGTGGCCATCGCGCACATGCTCTTCAACGTGCCGCTCGCCGTCTGGATTCTCGAGGGTTTCATGTCGGGGATCCCCCGGGAGATCGACGAGACCGCCGCGATCGACGGCTATTCGCTGCCGCGCTTCTTCGTCCGGATATTCCTGCCGATGATCCGCTCGGCCATCGGCGTGACCGCGTTCTTCTGCTTCATGTTCAGCTGGGTCGAACTGCTGATCGCCAGGACCATCACCTCGGTGAACGCCAAGCCCATCGCCGCGTCGATGACGCGGACGGTGAGCGCGGCGGGCGTCGACTGGGGCCTGCTGGCGACCGCGGGAGTGCTGACGATCGTGCCGGGCGCGATCGTCATCTGGTTCGTCCGCAACTACATCGCCAAGGGCTTCGCCATGGGGAGGGTGTAGCAGTGCTCGACTGGATGGTCTGGACCGTCCCCACGGCCCTGGTCTTCGCCGGCCTCGCCGTGCTGCTGATCGCCATGACGGTCTGGGGCCGCATCTCGCCTCCCGTGGCCAGGCGGGGCTTCCTGCGCATCGAGACCGATCGGGGCGACCGGCTCTACATCGGCCTGATCAGCGCCGCCGTCGTGCTGGCGGGCTGGATCGCAATCACCGACCTGTCCATGTGGCTGGCGCTCGGCTGCGCGCTGCTCGTGGCGGTCGCGATCGGCATATGGGGCTAACGGAAAGGGAGTCAAACGATGAGGCGACGGACGACGAGGTCCGCGACCATGGGAGCGGCGGCGCTCATCCTGGTGGTGGCCGGCTGCACGCAGGGCGCGGACAAGCCCACGAGCGACTTCAAGGAGGCCGACGGCCGGGCCGCCGCCCAGCGGTGGGTGTCGGAGGAGTTCACCCCGAGCACGCTGAGCAAGGACGAGCAGCTCGCCGAGATGGAGTGGTTCATGAAGGCCGCGGCCCCGTACCGGGGCATGCAGATCAACGTGGTCTCCGAGACGATCACCACGCACGAGTACGAGTCACGCCAGCTGGCCAAGGCGTTCACCGAGATCACCGGGATCAGGATCAAACACGATCTGATCCAGGAGGGTGACGTCATCGAGAAGCTGCAGACCCAGATCCAGGGCGACCAGAACATCTACGACGCCTACGTCAACGACTCCGACCTCATCGGCACCCACTCGCGCGGCGACTACGTGCTCCCGCTGTCGGACTACATGGCCGGCGAGGGCAAGAACATCACCTCGCCCACGCTCGACCTCGACGACTTCATCGGCATCAGCTTCACCACCGGCCCCGACAAGAAGATCTACCAGCTGCCCGACCAGCAGTTCGCCAACCTCTACTGGTTCCGGTACGACTGGTTCACCGACCCCGACATCAAGAAGCAGTTCAAGGACGCCTACGGCTACGACCTCGGTGTGCCGGTCAACTGGGCGGCCTACGAGGACATCGCCGACTTCTTCACCAACAAGGTCAACGGCGACGGCACCATCGACGGCAAGAAGGTCTACGGCCACATGGACTACGGCCGCAAGGACCCGTCGCTGGGCTGGCGCTTCACCGACTCGTGGCTGTCCATGGCGGGCAACGGCGACCCCGGCATCCCCAACGGCCTGCCGGTGGACGACTGGGGCATCAGGGTCGAGAACTGCCGCCCGGTCGGCTCGTCCGTCACGCGCGGCGGCGACACGAACGGCCCCGCCGCGGTGTACTCGCTCACCAAGTACGTCGACTGGCTCAAGAAGTACGCCCCCAAGGAAGCGGCGGGCATGAACTTCAGCGAGGCGGGCCCGGTCCCCGCCCAGGGCCACATCGCCCAGCAGATCTTCTGGTACACCTCGTTCACCGCCGACATGACCAAGCCGGGGCTGTCGGTGGTCAACGAGGACGGCACGCCCAGGTGGCGCATCGCGCCGAGCCCGCACGGGGCGTACTGGAAGGAGGGCAACAAGCTCGGCTACCAGGACGCGGGCTCGTGGACGCTGCTGAAGAGCACGCCGAAGGAGCGCAGGGCCGCCGCCTGGCTGTACGCGCAGTTCGTCACGTCGAAGACCGTGTCGCTGAAGAAGTCGATCGTCGGGCTGACGTTCATCCGCGACTCCGACATCAGGAGCGACTACTTCGCCGAGAACTCCGAGAAGTACGGCGGGCTCATCGAGTTCTACGGCTCGCCGGCCCGCAAGCAGTGGACGCCGACCGGCACCAACGTGCCCGACTACCCGAAGCTGGCCCAGCTGTGGTGGCAGAACGTGGCCACGGCCGTGACCGGCGAGACCACGCCGCAGCAGTCGATGGACAACCTGGCCAAGCAGCAGGACGACATCCTGTCCCGGCTGGAGCGGCTCTCGCGGGAGCGGGAGGGTTACGGCGGCCAGTGCGCGCCGAAGCTGAACCCCGAACGCGACGCCCAGTACTGGTACGACCAGCCCGGCGCCCCCGCGCCGAAGCTGACCGACGAGCGCGGCAAGCCCGAGACGCTCGACTACGACAAGCTCATCGCCACCTGGAAGAAGTCCGACTAGCGGAAGAGCAGGGAAGCGGGGCGGCCGGCGACGGAGCCGGGAGGAGGGCAGGAGCGCCGCCGCCCGTGGCAGGCCGGGCGGCGGCCGTCCGTCAGCCCGCCAGCCGGCGGGCCAGCCAGTCGAAGGCCCGCTCCTGCATGGGCACGTCGAAGCTGTGCGGCACGTCGGCGAACACCGCCTCGTAGTTCTCCGGGGCGTCGCGGTAGCGTTCGCCGATCGTGGCGTGGGCGCGCCGCATCCCCGGCTCGGGGAAGAGCTCGTCGCGCAGGGCGTACTGGACCATGAGGGGTTCGGGGGCGCGGGCGGCCACCAGGTCGGGCCAGTCGCCCAGGAGGGGCAGGCCCGGCGGGTAGAACATCCAGGTGTGCTTGGCGACGTGCCCGCCGAGCATGTCGCGGTAGGAGGAGACCATCGCGGCGACGACGACCGCGCGCACCTGCGGGTCGAAGGCGCCGAGCAGGGCCGCCCGCAGCCCGCCGCCGGACAGTCCCGCGCACCCGACCGGCCCGACGTCCGGCCGGGAGCGCAGGTACGCAGCCGCGGCCAGGTCCTCGCCCGCGACCACGCCCGCGAACGACGTGCCGAGCATCGCGCAGTGTTTGGCCACGACGTGCTCGTGCGCGATGGCGGCCAGGTCGTAGCGGTCGGCCTCGCTCTCCGGGCCGTCCCCGATCTCCAGCGGGAAGCGGCGGCTGCCCCAGACGAACACGTCGTGCGCGAGCACCGCGAAGCCCCTGCGGGCCAGCTCGCCGGCGAACGCGCGACCGCCGTAGAGGTCGCGCCGCAACCTGCGCACCTCGGGCGACGGCCCTTCGGGACCGTCGGCGATCTTCTCCTTGCCGGCCCATTTCATCCCGGCGTGGCAGTGCAGCGCCACCACCCCGGGCAGGGGCCCGTCCGCGCCGCGCGGGCGCAGCAGGAACGCGCGGGTGCGCGGCCCGAACCCCACCGACCAGGACAGCTCCTCGCCGGCCAGGTCGCCCTCGGTCCAGGTGCGCTCGACCCGCACGTCACCGGCGGTCAGGTCGAGCACCCCCATCGCCGCACGCGCCGCCGCGCGCAGTTCGGGCCCGCCGAGCACGGGGTACAGCCCGCGCTGCGCCGCGGCGATCCCGGCCAGCTCAGCGAACACGTGTGCCGTCGTCCTCCAGGGCCACGGGGGTCCCGGTGCGGGCGGACATGGTGGCCGCGACGCCCGTCAGCACGCTGCGGATGCCGTCGCGGTAGCCGGCCTGCCGGGCCAGCGGGTCGTCGCCGGGGCCGCGGAAGACGTCGTCGAGCAGCAGGCGGTCGCCGCCGCCGTGCCCGCCGGCCCCGGTCTCGATCGGCACCTCCTCGGGCCTGCTCCAGTGGCGGCGCAGCGTGAGCCTCTCCCACGCCCCCGACGCGTGCTCCTTGGAGGCGGCGCTCGGGTCGATGGCGGCGTGCGGCGGGGTCCACTCCCGCTCGACGACGTCCAGCTCCAGCCGCCCCTCCGTGCCGTTGAAGGCCACGCGGTAGCCCTCCCAGGGGGCGTGGGCGTGCAGCGAGTACGTCATGATCGCGCGGTTGGTGTAGCGCACCAGCACGGACATGTTGTCGTCGATGGTGACGCCCTCGCCGAAGACGTCCTGGTCGCGGATGTAGCCGTCCTCGTGCTCGGCGTCGAGGTAGAGGCGCTTGAGGCGCGGGTCGGCGGAGATGTCCAGGATGAACGGGTCGCTGCCCAGGCCGGGAGCGCCCTGCCCGCGCTCGGGACGCGGGTCGAGCCCGCGCTTCCTGGCGTTCTCGGCGCCGTAGAAACGCAGGTCGGTCTGGGCGAACACGAGCTCGGGCGCCGCCGCCAGCCACCAGTTGACCAGGTCGAAATGGTGGGTCGACTTGTGCACGAGCAGGCCGCCCGAGCTGTCCCTGTCGCGGTGCCAGCGGCGGAAGTAGTCGGCGCCGTGGATGGTGTCGAGCGTCCACTCGAAGTGCACGGAGGTCACCTCGCCGATCGCGCCGTCCATGAGGATGCGGCGCACGGCGGAGTTGCGCGGCGAGTAGCGGTAGTTGAAGGTGACGATCAGCTTGCCGCTGCTGCGCTCGGCCGACGCCGCGATGGCCGCGCAGCTCTCGGCGTCGACGGTGAGCGGCTTCTCGACGACGACGTCCTTGCCGGCGTCGAGCGCCGCGCACACGTAGCGCGCGTGCGTGGCGTCGACCGTGGTGACGATGACCGCGTCGGCGAGCTCGAGCACCTTGTCGAACTCAGCGGGCATGAAACGCGGCACCTGCGCACCGATCCGCTCGGCGTAGTAGTCCATGCGGGTGCGGTTCGTGTCGCACAAAGCGACGATGGTGCCGGCGTCGCGCCACTCCCCGAGCAGCGCGTCGACGTACATCTGCGCGCGGTGCCCGAGCCCGACGAACGCGTACTTCATGTCTCTCCTCTGGTGCGAAGGATCAGCCCGCGATCGAGGCGTTGGCCTCGGTCAGGAACTTCTGTGCGGCGTCGTCGGTGGTCATCCTGCCGAACAGGACCTCCTCCGAGTACCGCGTCAGGATGTCTTCCATGGCGCTGGCACCCTTGGGCGGCGCGGCCGGCGGGTCCGACAGCTCGCTCCTGACCTCGTCGATGAAGTCCAGCGTCTTGATGTCGGTCTCCGGCAGCTTGTCCTTGACCGCGGCCAGCACCTTGGAGCTGGCCGGCAGGCCGCGGTCGCTCAGGATGATCGCGCCCGCCTCCGGGTCGTTGATCATGAAGTCGATGAACTTGGCGGCCTCGGCCGGGTGCTCGGTCTTCGACGAGGCGGTGTAGAGCATCGCCGGCTGCAGGAACATGCCGCCCGTGGTGGCGCCCTCCGCCTTCGGCATCCGGAGCAGGCTGACGTCCTGGCCCGAGGCCTTGTTGATGGCGCCGAGCTGGTTGCTCCACCACATGCCCATCGCGCCGGTGTTGGTGCCGAGCAGCGACTGGTCCACGCTCTGGGCGCCGATCTCGACACTCTTGGCGGCGTCGGGGGTGCCCTTGGTCTTGATCAGGGTCTGCATGTTGGCCCACCACGCCTTGAGCGTGTCGGGCGTGATGCCGAGCTTGTTGCCGTTGTAGAACTTCTCACCGCGCTGGGCGGCGAAGATCTCCAGGTAGCCCGGGTTGAAGCTCTGCTGCGTGCCGAAGACCTTGCCGTCGCTCCCGGCGGTGATCTTCGACGCCAGGTCGACGTAGTCCTGCCAGGTCCACTTGGTGTCGTCGGGCAGCTTCTGCCCGCTCTTCTCGACCAGGGCCGGGTTGACGACCAGGCTGAAGGCGTTGACGCCGGTGGGGATGGCGTACTGCTTGCCGTCGAGGGAGCCGGTGGCCAGCACCTTGGCGTCGATGTCGGCGGTGTTGACCTTGCCGGCGAGGTCGGCCAGCGCGCCGCGCTCGGCGTATTCGCGCAGGCCGCGGATCTCGATGGTGATGACGTCCGGCGCGTCGTTGCCCGCGACCTTGGTGGCCAGCGTCTCGTAGTAGCTGCCGAAGTCGGAGAACTCGCCCTCGATGTCGATGTTCGGGTTCTTCGCCTCGAACTTCTTGATCGCCTCTTCGGTCATCTTCTGCCGCGCGTCGCTGCCCCAGTAGGAGAAGCGCACCTTGACCTTGCCATCGGCGCTTTCGCCGCCGCTGTCACTGCCGCAGGCCGCGGTGACCGCCAGCACGGCGGTGGCGAGCAGGGCCGCCGACCACATCTTCTTGCCAGAGCTCACGGCTCTACCTCCTAGGGGGTCTTCTGGGGTTGGGGGGTGGAGGAACTACTTCAGTCCCGTGGTGGCGACACCACGGATCAGGTACTTCTGCCCGGCCAGGAAGAAACCGAAGATCGGGCCGAGCGCGATGATCGACATGGCGAACATAGGGCCCCACGACGACTCTCCACTAGAGTCCAGGAATGTCCGCAACGCGACCGGGACGGTGAAGTTATCCGGGTTGTTGAGATAGAGCAGCTGGCTGAGGAAGTCGTTCCACGTCCAGATGAACGTGAAGATCGCGGTCGTGGCCAGGGCGGGCAGCGAGAGCGGCATGACGACCCTGATGAAGATGCGCCAGTAGCCCGCGCCGTCGATCTCGGCCGCCTCGTCCAGCTCCCTCGGCAGGGTGCGGATGAACTGCACCATGAGGAAGATGAAGAACGCGTCGGTGGCCAGCACCTTCGGCATGACCAGCGGCCAGATCGTGTTGATCAGGTCCAGCTCGGAGAACATGATGTACTGCGGCACGATCACCACGTGGTGCGGCAACATGATCGTGCCCAGCATGATCGTGAACCAGAGCCTCTTCAGCGGGAAGTTCAGCCGCGCGAAGGCGTAGGCGGCCAGCGAGCAGGCCACCAGGTTCGCCACCACCGACAGCGCGGTGATGACCGCGGAGTTCCACAGGTAGTAGCCGAAGGGGTGCTTCAGCGCGGTCCAGCCCTCGGTGTAGTTCTCCAGCGTGACCTCGCTCGGCAGCAGGCCGGGCTGCCGGAAGATGAGCTCCTCCGGCTTGAGCGAGCTGGAGACCATCCAGAACAGTGGATACAGCATGATCACGCCGAAGCCGATCAGCAGGATGTGCTTGACCACCGGTCCGCCCTTGAGCGGGCGGAACAGAACCGGAAGCGGCCTACTTGGTGTCGCCATAGAAGACCCAATACTTGGAAGCGAGGAAGTTCACCCCGGTCAGCCCGGCGATGATGAGCAGCAGGACCCACGCCATCGCGGCCGCGTAGCCCATGTCGTAGTCCCTGAATCCGTTCAGGTAGAGGTAGAGCGTGTAGAAGAGCGTCGAGTCGGCGGGACCGCCGGTGCCGTTGCTCACGATGAACGACTGCGTGAACGACTGGAACGACTTGATGATCTCGAGCACCAGGTTGAAGAAGATGATCGGCGTCAGCAGCGGCAGCGTGATCGACCTGAACTGCCGCAGCGGGCCTGCGCCGTCGACCGCGGCGGCCTCGTAATAGCTGCTGGGGATCTGGCGGAGCCCGGCCAGGAAGATGATCATGGGGGCGCCGAACGTCCACACATGCAGGATGATCAGCGTGCCGAGAGCGTAGTCGGGGTGGCCGACCCAGCCGGGGCCCTGGATGCCGAAGGCCCCGAGCAGCGCGTTGACCAGACCGTCGGCGCCGAAGACCTTGCGCCAGAGGATGGCGATCGCGACGCTGCCGCCGAGCAGCGAGGGCAGGTAGAAGATCGAGCGGTAGATCGCCAGGCCGCGCAGCCCCCGGTCGAGCACCAGGGCCAGCGCGAGGGCGAAGGCGAGTTGCAGCGGCACCGAGACGATCACGTAGATCGTGGTGACCTTCAGCGAGGAGATGTACCTCGGGTCCTCGGTGAACATCTTGACGTAGTTGTCGAAGCCGACCCACTTGGCCTCCTCCAGGAGGCTGTAGTCGGTGAACGACAGGTAGAGCGAGGCGAGGATCGGGCCGATCGTGATGACGAGCAGGCCGGCGAACCAGGGGGCCAGGAAGAGATAGGCGGCCCGCGCCTCGCGGCGGGAGCGTTTCGTGGAGCGGTGTCCGCCGCCACGCGCGGGTCCGGTCACCGCCTCCCGGGGCTTCACCGCCACCGAGTCAGCCATGACGGAACTCACTCCTCATCACGAACCTTCCGGCGAGACATGTACTGGATAGCGCTTTCCTATAGCTGGCAGGAAAGATGCGTCAACCCTTTGCAGGCGTTACCTAGCCGTTACCGATATATCGTTGGCGCGTTTGCCCTGCTGAACAGGTTGCCCTCGAAAGAAGTCAGATGAATTTGGCCCTCGTTTAGTACAACCGTTTGCAGCACTCCGCTAGCGCGGAGCGGCCGTGGAGTCCCTGACGACCAGTCGGGTCTCCAACGAGGTGGTGGCGCTCACCTCCTGGATGAGCAGATCGACCGCGAGCCGCCCCGCCGCGGCGGTGGGCATGGCGACCGTGGTGAGTTTGGGACGGTTCAGCCGCCCTGGAACGATATCGTCGATCCCCACGACGCTCACGTCCTCGGGAACGCTCAGCCCCAGATCACCGAGGCCCTCGATGAGCCCGATCGCCACCAGGTCGTTGTAGGCCAGCACGCCGGTCACCCCCGCGTCGCGCACCCGGCCCGCGGCGGCGAAACCGCCCCGCTCGGTGGGCGCGTTGGGGCCGATGACGGCGAGCTCCACACCCGGCACCTGCTCGGCGGCGGCGCGGATCTCCGCGCTCGTCCACGATCCGGCAGGACCCGACACCAGCGCCACCCGGCGGTGCCCGAACCCGGCCAGATGCTCGACGGCCAGCCTGGCGCCGTGGCCGACGTCCATCAGCACGGTGGCGGCCCCCCGCAGCCGCCGGTTGATCACCACGAACGGCACCCGCTCGGCCAGCCGCTCCAGCGCCTTGTTGGACGAGCGCGGGCTGCACAGCACCACGCCGTCCACCTGCTTGGAGAACGCCTGCACCAGCTCCTCCTCGGCGGCCGGCTCCTCGTCGGTGTCGGCCACGAACAGGTGGTAGTCGCGCTGCCTGGCGGCCGCGTGGGCGGCCTTGATCAGCGGCGGGAAGAACGGGTTGGCGATGTCGGCCACGATCAGGCCGAGATTGTGGGTGCGCCCGGTCGTGAGCGCCCTGGCTGCCCGGTTGGGCCGGTATCCGAGCTCCTCGGCCACGGTCAGCACCCTGGTGCGGGTGGCGGCGTTCACCATGTGCGGCGCGGAGAACGTCCGCGACACGGTCGATACATGCACACCGGAGGCCCGGGCCACATCACGAATCGTCACAGTCACAATCGCACACCCTAACGCAACCGCTTGCAGAGGCCCTGGGGCGGATGAAAGCGCTTGCTGTACCATCCCGCAACCAAAGCAGCCGTGAATCCCCAGCTAGACCGCCAGTCATGAAATCACCTCTTGACGCCCTGCCCTTCCTGACACAAAGGTTTAGTGCAACTGTTTGCAGTCTTGAAGGAGCCCCTCACGGTGAGCAGAGTCCTCGTCACCGGAAGCGCAGGACGCCTCGGCCGCAGCGTGGTCAGAACGCTCGCGACGGCCGGGCACGAGGTCATCGGCGTGGACCGCGCCCCAGGAACCCCAGGTGAGGCCGCCGCCACCTTACCCGCCGACCTCACCGACACGGGAGAGGCGTTCGAGACGATCGCCAGGTTCCGGCCGGAGACGGTGATCCATCTGGCCGCGATCGCCACCCCGTTCAGCCGCCCGGAGTCGGTGATCTTCAAGGTCAACACCCAGCTGGCGTTCAACGTCTGCGAGGCGTCCGTGGCGCTCGGCGTGGCCGGCGTGGTCGTGGCCAGCAGCCCCACCGTGCTCGGGTACGGCGCCCCCGGCGGCTGGGCGCCGGCGTACCTGCCGATCGACGAGGAACACCCCGTGCGGCCGTGGAACGCGTACAACCTGTCCAAGGTGGCGGCCGAACAGACGATGAAGGCGTTCGCCGTGGCCGGGACGACCAGGATGGCCGCGGTCCGGCCGTGCTTCGTCATCCCGCCCGAGGAGTGGGCGGGCGCGCCGACCCAGTCCGGGCACACCGTCAAGGAGCGGCTGGACCGGCCGGACCTCGCCGGCGTCTCCCTGTTCAACTACATCGACTCCCGCGACGCCGCCGACATGATCGCCGTGCTCTCCCAGGCCCTGCCGGAGCTGCCGAACGGCGAGGTCTTCTTCGCCGGCGCCGCCGACGCGCTGGCCAGGAAACCGCTGGCCGAGCTGCTCCCCCAGGTCGTGCCCGGCACCGAGCAGCTCGCGGCCGGGCTCACCGGCACCTCCCCCGCCTTCTCGACCACCAAGGCAGAGCGCCTGCTCGGCTGGCAGCCGAAGCGGAGCTGGCGCACCGAACTCAAGGAAGTTCCATGAAACTCAGCGGTGTGCTGTTCTTCCCCGTGACCCCGTTCGACGCCGGTGGCGGGCTCGCCGAGGAGGTGCTGGCCGAGCACATTTCCCAGCGCATGGAGCACGGCCCGGGCGCTGTCTTCGTGGCCTGCGGCACCGGCGAGTTCTCCGCCCTGTCGGAGGCCGAGCACGCCCGCGCGGTGCGGGTGGCGGCCGAGGCCGTGGGCGGCCGGGTGCCGGTGTTCGCGGGCGCGGGCGGCCCGCTCGGCGCGGCGCTGAACCAGGCACGGGCCGCCAAGGAGGCGGGCGCGGACGGGCTGCTGCTCATGCCGCCGTACCTGGCGCAGGGGCCGGGGCACGGCTACACCGCGTACGTGTCGGCGATCGCCTCCGAGCTGCCCGTGATCATCTACCAGCGCGGAACGGTCGCGCTGGAGCCCGACACCGTGGTCGAGCTGGCCGGCGTCCCCGGCGTGATCGGGCTCAAGGACGGCCTGGGCGACATCGACAGGATGCAGCGGACCGTGCTGGCCGTGCGCGAGAGGTTCCCCGGCTTCCTGTTCTTCAACGGGCTGCCGACGGCCGAGCTGACCATGCCCGCCTACCGGGGCATCGGCGTGGAGCTCTACTCCAGCGCAGTGTTCGCGTTCGCGCCGGAGATCGCCAAGGCCTACCTGAACGGCGACGAACGGCTGCTGACGGAGTTCTACGCCCCCCTCGTACGGCTGCGGGGCAAGGTCCCCGGCTACCCGGTCTCCCTGGTCAAGGCCGGCGTCCGGCTGCGCGGCCTGGACGTGGGCGGCGTCCGCCCGCCGCTGGTGGACGTCACCGACGAGCATCTGGAGGAGCTGGAGGCGCTGATCAAGACCGGTCTCGAGCTGGCGGCGTCATGACCGTCACCGAGCTGCGTACCGAGCTGCGCAGCGTCCCGCTGCCCCGTCCCTGGGGCGCGGACGTGCCGGCCAACCACGTGGTCGTCACCCGCGTCACGCTGGCGGACGGGCGCACCGGCAGCGGCTTCTCGTGGACGCCGCAGATCGGCGCGCACGCCGTCAAGGCGCTGCTCGACCACGACCTGCGCGAGGCGCTGATCGGCCTCGACCCGCATCCCGAGGTGGTGTGGGACCGGCTCTGGCGGCACCTGCGGGAGGCGGGCCCCGGCGGGATCACCACCGTCGCGCTGGCCGGCGTCGACCTGGCGCTGTGGGACCTGCGCTGCGGCGAACGCGACCTGGCCGGCGTGCTCGGGCGGCGGCGCGACGAGGTCCCGGTCTACGGCAGCGGCGTCAACCTGCACTATCCCCTGGAGGAGCTGGTCGCGCAGGCCCGCCGCTGGGTGGCGGCCGGCTACCGGGGCGTCAAGATCAAGGTGGGCCGCCCCGACCTGGCCGAGGACGTGGCGCGGGTGGCCGCGGTCCGCGAGGTGATCGGCCCCGACCGGCTGCTGATGATCGACGCCAACCAGCGGTGGGACCTCCATCGGGCGCGGCGGGCCCTCGCCGCGCTCCGCGAGTTCGACCTGCACTGGATCGAGGAGCCGCTGCCCGCCGACGACGTGGCCGCGCACGTGGAGCTGCGCCGCTCCACCGACGTGCCGGTCGCCGTCGGCGAGAACGTCTACACCGCGTACGGTTTCCGCGACCTGCTGGCGGCCGGCGCGTGCGACGTCGTCCAGCCGAACGTGGCGCGGGTCGGCGGGATCACGCCGTTCCTGCGCGTCGTGGAGCTGGCCAGGACGTACGACGTGCCGGTCTACCCGCACCTGCTGAGCGAGATGTCGGGGCAGCTCGCGCTGGCCCTGCCGCTGCCCGCCATGGTGGAGGACGTGGAGGACGCCTCGTTCGCCGCCCTGGGGCTGCTGGACGAGCCGTACCCGGTGGAGGTCTGCGGCGGCGTGCTCCGCTCGGGCGCCCACGCCGGGCTCGGGTTGAGGTGGTCGTGGTGACTCCTCCGCTCCCTGAAGGGAGCGGCTTCTCGCTAAGCCGCTTCCGCAGCCTGGCGAAGGGCAAGCCCTGCCCCGAGGATGTTGACCGCCGCGTTCACGTCGGCGTGGGCGGCATGCCCGCACGCCGTACAGGCGGAATCGGCCTGGGTGACGCGATTCTCCTTCGCGCAGTGCCCGCAGCGGGCACAGGTGCGGGAGGTGCCGTCGGGGTTCACCGCGATCAGCGTGCGACCGGCGCTTTCAGCCTTGTGCGCGAGGATCGTCAGGAACACCCCCCAGCCCGCGTCCAGGATGCTCCGGTTGAGGCCGGACTCGGCGGCGACGTTGCGGCCGGGCTGCTCGATCGTGCCGGACGCCGAGCGGGTCATGTTCGTGATCCGCGGGTCCTCGTGCACGATCACGTCATAGGTGCGGACCAGGGCGAGCGCGGCCTTGTGCGCGCCGTCCAAACGTTGCCTGCGCACCTTGGCGTGCAGCGCGGCGGCGCGGGCCACCGCCTTGCGCCGCCGCTGGGAGCCTCGTTTCCTGCGGGCGAGGTCGCGCTGGGCGTCGGCCAGGCGGCCGGCGGTGGCGGCCAGGTGGCGGGAGTTGGCCACCCGGCCACCGTCGGAGGTGGTGACGAGCGAGGCCACGCCCATGTCGATACCCGCGACCGCGCCGGTGGCGGGCAGCGGTTCGGCGGGCACGTCGTCGCACGACAGGACCACGAACCAGCGGGAGCCCTCGCGTTTGACACTGATCGTCTTCACCTGGCCGCGTACGGGCCGGTGCTGGTGGACGCGGACGTGCCCGACCCCTTGGAGCCGCACGTAGGTCGCGGTGGAGTGGCCGGACCGGGAGTCCCACCGGCAGCCGTCGCCGTCCTTGGGCCACTCGACCGTGTCGAACCGGCCGCGCCCTTTGAAACGCGGGAAGCCCGGCGCGCGCCCCTCGCCGACCCGCTTGAAGAACGCGACGAACGCCTTGTCGAGCCGTCGCAGGGTGGCCTGCTGGGAGGCGAACGACCTACGCGCCTGCCCGTCCGGGTCGTCGGCACGGGCGTGTTTCAGCTCGGCCGACTGGTCGCCGTAGCGGACGCTCACGCCCGCCTTGGCGTAGGCGGCACGATCGGTAACGACAACACCACGATACCGGTTGGCGCCGACGAACCAGGAAGGACATCCGTGATGCGCAGACCTGACAGGTCAGGGCACGCTCGGGCCTTGGCGGCCCTCCCGCTCCCGAATCCCCCGTCGCCTCAAGGCGACGGTCCCCTCGGGAGACTCTGATGGCCCCGGCGAGAATCGTGCTGGCCGGAGCCCACGGGCACGGCCGCCACCATCTGCGCCGGCTGCACCTGCTGTCGGACTCCGGCGTGGCCGAGCTGGCCGGAATCTGCGACGTGCGCCCGGTCGAGGTGGGCTTCGGCGCGCCCCTGCAGTCGTCCGACCTGCGCGAGCTGATCGCGAAGACCGGCGCGGAGATCACGATCATCTGCACGCCGATCCACACCCACGCCGACCTCGCGGTGACCGCGCTGCACGCGGGCTCGCACGTGCTGCTGGAGAAGCCGCCGGCGGCGACGCCCGAGGCGCACCGGAGGATCGCCGCGGCCGTCGCGGAGACGGGGCTGGCCTGCCAGGTCGGCTTCCAGTCGCTCGGCTCCGCGGCGATCCCGGCGCTGCGCCACCTGATCGCGAGCGGCGGCCTCGGGCGGGTGCGCGGCATCGGCGGCGCGGGCGCCTGGGAGCGTCCCGTCTCCTACTTCACCCGCTCGGCCTGGTCGGGCAGGCGCCGGCTGGACGGCGTCGACGTGGTGGACGGCGCGCTCACGAACCCGTTCGCGCACGCCGTGGCCACCGCCCTGGCCCTGGCGGACGGCCCGATCGCGGAGATCGAGACCGAGCTCTACCGCGCCAACGCGATCGAGTCGGACGACACGTCGTGCGTGCGGATCCGCCTGGACGACGGCCTCGTGCTCACCGTCGCGGTGTCGTTGTGCGCGCCTGAGCGGCACGAGCCGTACCTGGTGGTGCACGGCGACGCGGGCCGGGCCACGCTCGTCTACACCCAGGACAGCGTCAAGGTCGAGCTGCCGGACGGGTCGGTCACGACCACCGTGTACGACCGCGCCGACCTGCTGGAGAACCTGCTCGACCACGTGCGCACGGGCACCCCGCTGCTGGTCCCGCTGGCCCGTACGGACAGGTTCACGCAGGTGCTGGACGCGGTGCGGCTGGCGCCCGAGCCGCTGCCGATCGCCGAGCGGCACCAGGAGGTCGAGCGGGACGGCGGGGGCGGGGTCGTGCGCCGGGTCCTGCCGGGCATCGCCGGCCTCACCGCCCGCAGCGCCGAGCGGCTGGCGCTCTACTCCGAGCTGGACGTGCCATGGACCCGGGTGGAGCTGCTGGCCGGCGACCGCGCGGTGGCCCGCTACGAGACGCGGCCCGACCTGCCGGCGACCGACTCGCCCCGCCCCTACCTGCACCGGGTGCGTACGCTGGGCGGCGTCGAGGTCACCGAGGTCAGGCCCGAGGACCACGTCCACCACCTCGGCGCCGGCGTGGCCATCGCGGACCTGGGCGGGGCGAACTTCTGGGGCGGCCGCACCTACGTCAGGGACCAGGGGCCCACCTGGCTCGACGATCACGGCGTCCAGCGGCACGTGGCGTTCTCCCGGCTGCACGACGGCGGTTTCGTCGAGCAGCTGGAGTGGATCGGGCCCGGCGGCAGGCTGATGGCCCGCGAGGAGCGCACGGTCACCGTACGGCCGCTCCGGGGCGCCTGGGCCCTGGACTTCGCGTTCACCCTCACCAACCTCACCGGAGCCCCGCTGGAGATCAACAGCTCGGCCACCAAGGGCCGCGCGGGCGCCGGCTACGGCGGTTTCTTCTGGCGCGCGCCCGGCAGCTCGACCGCGAGGACGACCCTCCCGGGGGACGAGCGGGCGGTGCACGGCAGCCGGGACCGCTGGATCGCCATGTCCGGCACCGACCCGGCCGGCCGGGACTGGACACTGGTGTTCGCGCAGGACGGCGACGACCCCTGGTTCGTGCGCGTCGAGGAGTATCCGGGGGTGGGCCAGGCGCTGGCGTGGGACCGGCCGCTGACCGTCGAGGACACGCTGACCATGCGCGTCGTCACGGCGGTGGTGGACGGGAGGCTCGACCACGCGGCGGCCGCCGCGCTCGCCGCCGGGCTCTGAGCCCTGATCGCCCGCCGGGCTATGAGCCTCAGCCACCCGCCGTGCACTGAGCCCTGATCGCGCAGGGCTCAGAGCTGATCGTGCCGCTCCGGGCCGTCGGGCCCCGGAGGTCGCGGGCCTTCGTCGCGGCCCGAGCCGGACCTGAGCAGCCGCAGCGCGCCCCGCGACAGGGCCACCAGGATGTCGGCCGCCTCGTCGAGGTCGGGGTAGCGGCCCTCCAGGTGGCCGATGGCGAGGGCGTTGGTGGCCGCGTTGATCCCGTCGGCGATCATCTCCAGCCGCCGCCTGCCGTGCTCGTCGTCGGCGGTGTAGCCGAGGGCGGCCAGGTCGGCGGCGTGGTGCTCGCGGTAGGCGGCGGCGGTCTCCTTGGCGAAGTCGCGCAGCGAGGACGACGGGTCGTGCCGGGCCCGCAGCTGGATGCGGAGCAGCTCGGGGTGGCGGCAGACGGCCTCCAGGGGGATGCGGAAGGTGTCGCGGTGGCGTTCGAGGTCGCCGGGGGCCTCGCGGGCGGCCCGGCGCGCCTCGCGCATGGAGTGGCGCAGCCGCCGGCCGCCCTCCTCGGCGAGCACCCGCAGCAGTTCCTGCATGTCCTTGAAGTGCACGTAGAAGCTCGACTGCGCGATGCCGGCGGCCTTGGCGACCTTGACGGTCGTCAGGCCGGCCTCTCCCTCCTCGTCGAGGATCGCGAGCGCGGCCCTGATCAGCTTGCGACGGGTCAGGTCTTTCGCCGCGCTCCTGCTGAGCGGCGTGCTCGTCATCGATGCCCTCCCCTCCCGTAACGATTCTCCCGCGGCTCTTGTGCGGAATTTCACCGATAGTACTATCGGTGAAATTGCTCTCGGGGGGCTGACCGGGAGGAGGCGTGGATGAAACGCTGGAGAACGCCGGCCACGTTGATGCTGGCAGCGGCGGTGATGCTGGCGTGCAGCGGGCAGCGGCCCGTCGCCGCCCCGCAGGCGGGCGCGTCCGGCCCCGTCCAGGGCGGGCGCCTGGTGTACGGGCTGAGCGCGGACGCCAACGGGTTCAACCCCGTCACCGACCAGTTCGCGGGGCAGAGCTACAGCATGGCGGGCACGATCATCGAGACCCTGACGGCCGTGGACGCGAACGGCGGCTGGAAACCGAACCTGGCCGAGTCGCTCACCCCCAACGAGCGACACGACGAGTGGACGATCAAGATCAGGGAGGGGATCTCGTTCTCCGACGGCATCGGCCTGACCGGTGACGTCGTCAGGGCCAACCTGGAGGCGCAGAAGGCCTCGCCGCTCAACGCCGCGGTGCTGGCGCCGGTCAAGGCGATCGAGCTGGTGGACCCCATGACGGTCAAGGTCGAGCTCAAGCAGCCGTGGGTGGCCTTCCCCTACTACCTGGACGCGCAGGTCGGCATGATCGTGCCGCCCGCCTCGCTCAAGGACCCCAAGGCGGCCAGTCTCAAGCCGGTGGGCACCGGGCCGTTCCTGTTCAAGGAGTACGTGCCGGACAACCGCATGGTCGTCACGCGCAACCCGCGCTACTGGCGGCAGGGGCTCCCCTACCTCGACGAGATCGAGTTCCGCATCCTGCCCGACAGCCAGACCCGCGCCCAGACGCTCGACGCCGGCGGCATCGACGCCATGGGCACCTCCCGCGACGAGGACCTCACCAAGTACGGCGCCCAGCAGGACGCGTACACGGTCCACCGGTCGGAGGGCATGGCCGTGGCCGAGTACATGTTCATGCTCAACACCACCGTGGCCCCGCTCGACGACCTCCGGGTCCGCAAGGCGCTCGCCCACGCCACCGACCGCGAGACCGTCATCTCGACCCTGCGCGGCGGGCTGACCGAGCCGGCCGACGGCCCGTGGTCGAAGGACTCCAAGTGGTACGCCGAAGGCGGCGACTACCCCGCGTACGACCTGGACAAGGCCGCGGCGCTGGTCAAGGAGGTGGAGGCCGAGAAGGGCCCGATCCGCTTCGAGATGATCTCCACGCCCGACCCGAACACCATGCAGGGCATCGAGCTGGCCCAGGACATGTGGCGCAAGGCCGGCATCGACGTCACGATCAAGCAGGCGGACCAGGCCGACCTGATCAACCGCGCCGTCACCGGCAACTTCGCGGCCACCGTGTGGACCCAGTTCTCCGCCCCCGACCCCGACGGCGAGTACATCTGGATGCACCAGGCCTACTCCCAGCCCGTCGGCAAGGTGTCGCTCAACTTCACCCGGTTCAAGGACAAGCAGCTCAGCGACGCCTTCGACGTCGGCCGCACCGACCCGGACGAGGCCGCGCGCAAGAAGGCGTACGCGACCGTGCAGCAGCGGCTGCGCGAGCTGGTGCCGTACGTGTTCATCGACCACCTGAACACCGGTTCCATCGTGGCCCGGACGAAGGTGCACGGCATCGGCGAGCACCGGCTGCCCGACGGCGAGAAGGGCCTGCCGCTCACCGGGTCGCCCATCCCCTACCACCCGTTCGCGCAGCTCTGGGTCGACGCGCAGTGATCGTCGTCCACCGGCTGGTCCGGCTCCTCGTGGTCCTGCTCGTCGTGACCTTCCTCTCGTACGCGCTGCTCAACCTGCTGCCCGGCGACCCGGTCACGCAGATCCTGGGCCTGTCGGCGACCGAGGAGGCCCGCGCGCAGGTCCGCCAGGACCTCGGGCTGGACCAGCCGCTGCTGGTGCGCTATCTGGGGTGGCTCGGCGGGCTCGTCACCGGGGACTTCGGCGAGTCGTACATCACCCGGATGCCCGTCGCGAGCGAGCTGGCCGAGCGGCTGCCCGTCACCCTGGAGCTGCTGGTCGCGGCGCAGATCATCGCGCTGGGCCTGGCCATCCCCGTGGGCGTGGCCGCCGCCCGCCGCGCCGGCCGGGCCCTGGACCAGGCGCTCACCGCGCTCAGCTTCGCCCTGCTGTCGACCCCGGTCTTCGTGCTCGGCGTGCTGCTGATCCTGGTTTTCGCCGTCACCTGGCAGGTCGTGCCGGCGACCGGCTGGACCCCCATCTCGCTCGACCTGGGCTGGAACCTGACCTCGGTGATCCTGCCGGCGATCACGCTCGGCTGCGGCCAGCTCGCCGTCTACGCGCGGCTGTTGCGTACGGATCTGATCGCCACCCTCCAGGAGGACTACATCACGCTGGCCCGCGCCCGCGGCCTGTCGCCGCGCCGCATCCTGTGGCGGCACGCGCTGCGCCCGTCCGCCATCTCCCTGGTCACCGCGGTCGGGCTCAACCTGGGCGCGCTCATCGGCGGCACGGTGATCATCGAGACTCTCTTCGGACTGCCCGGCGTCGGGCGGCTCATCGTCGACTCCATCTTTTCCCGCGACTACCTGACGGTGCAGGGAGGCGTCGTGCTGATCTCGGTCGGCTACGTGGCGGTCAACTTCGCGGTGGACCTGGTGTACGCCGCCGTCGATCCCAGGATCCGGCGTGCGTAGCCGGTTGGGGTGGGGTTTCTGGGCCTCCGCCGGCTGGATCGGGCTGGTGCTGCTGGCCGCCGTCCTGGCCGACGTGCTGCCGCTGGCCCGCTACGACGAGACGCTGGCCGGGCCGCCGCGCTCGGGGCCCAGCGCCGCGCACCCGTTCGGCACCGACGGCCTCGGCCGCGACGTGCTCAGCAGGGTCGTGCACGGCGCCCGCGTCTCGCTCGGCGTGGGCGTC
The DNA here is from genome assembly GCF_004348685.1 of Nonomuraea deserti. Classification (GTDB taxonomy): domain Bacteria; phylum Actinomycetota; class Actinomycetes; order Streptosporangiales; family Streptosporangiaceae; genus Nonomuraea; species Nonomuraea deserti. The sequence continues at coordinate 82,941 of NZ_SMKO01000019.1, forward strand.
GGGGCCGTGCTGCTCGGCCTGGGCATCGGCGCGCCGCTCGGCATCCTGGCCGGCTACCGCCGCCGCGCCACCGACGCGGTCATCATGGCGGTCAACGACGTGGCGCAGGCCTTCCCCGCGCTGGTGTTCGCGCTGGCCGTGGTGGCCTTCGCCGGGGCAAACCTGCGCAACGTGCTCATCGTCCTCGGCGTGCTGGGCGTGCCGTCCTGGGTCAGGCTCATCAGGGGAGCCACGCTGACCTACGCCGACCGCGAGTTCGTGCTGGCCGCCCGCGTGCTCGGCACCCGCGACCGGCGCATCCTGTGGCGGGAGATCGTGCCGAACGTGGCGGTGCCGGCGGCGTCGTACGCGTTCATCGGGATGGCCGTGGTCGTGGTCGCCGAGGGCAGCCTGGCCTTCCTGGGCCTGTCCGTGCAGGCGCCGACCCCCACCTGGGGCGGGCTGATCAACGAGGGCCGCACGCTCCTGGAGAGCGCGCCGCACGTGGTGCTGGCGCCCTCGGTGGTGATGTTCCTGACGGTGCTCTCGTTCAACCTGGTGGGCGACCGGCTCAGGTCGCTGACGGACGTGCGGGAGAGCGGCCTGGAGCCGGTGCGCCAGGCGGCCGCCGCCCCGCTGCCGTCCGCCGAGCACGAGGTCCGCGCCGACTGCCTGCTGCAGGCGGAGGACCTGCGGACGCACTTCGTCACGCCGCGCGGCGTCGTCAAGGCCGTGGACGGCGTCTCCTTCACGCTGCGGCGCGGTAGGACGCTGGCCATCGTGGGCGAGTCGGGCTCCGGCAAGTCGATGCTGATCCGCTCGATCCTGGGCCTGCTGCCCGGCTCCTCCGTCAGGGGCGGGCACGTCTACCTGTCGGGCGACGACCTCACCGGGTACAGCCCCGCCCGGATGCGCTCGGTGCTCGGGCCGCGGCTCGGGACCGTGTTCCAGGACCCGATGACGGCGCTCAACCCCGTACGCACGATCGGCACCCAGGTGACCGAGCCGCTGCGGGTGCACCTCGGCATGAACCGCCGGCAGGCCCGCGCCGAGGCCGTGCGGCTGCTGGCCTCCGTCGGCATCCCCGACCCCGAGCGCACGCTGCGCCGCCACCCGCACCAGCTGTCCGGCGGCATGCGGCAGCGGGTGACGATCGCGATGGCGCTGTCGTGCGGGCCCGACGTGCTGTTCGCCGACGAGCCGACGACCGCGCTCGACGTCACCATCCAGGACCAGGTGCTGCGGCTGCTGCACCGGCTGCGCGAGGAGCGCGACATGGCGGTGGTGCTGGTCAGCCACGACCTGTCGGTGGTGGCCCGGTGGGCGGACGAGGTGATCGTGATGTACGCGGGCAAGGTCGTGGAGCGGGGGCCCGCGGCGGAGGTGTTCGCCCGGCCGCGGATGCCGTACACCGAGGCGCTGCTGCAGGCCGCGCCCCGGCTGACGGACCCCGTGCACCACCGGCTGCGCGTCATCCCCGGCCGGCCGCCCGACCTGGTGGACCTGCCGCGGGGATGCGCCTTCCAGCCGCGCTGCCCGTACGCGCGGGACCGGTGCGCGCGCGAGGCGCCGCCGCTGACCGGCTCCTACGCCTGCTGGTACCCGCGCGACCACGCGGAGGTTCTCAAGGAAAGGGCGGACAGCGGTGGCCGGTAGCGGAAACGCGCACCTGCGTCCCCGTGACGAGGTGCTGCTGCGGGTGGAGGATCTGGTCGTGGAGTTCCCCGCCGGGCGCGGCCGCACCGTACGGGCGGTCTCCGGCGTGAGCTTCGACCTGGCGCGGGGCGAGACGCTCGGGATCGTCGGCGAGTCCGGCTGCGGCAAGTCGAGTGCCGCCAGGGCGCTGGTCCAGCTCCCGCCGCCGCGCTCCGGCTCCGTCCGGCTCGACGGGCTGGAGCTGACCGCCCTGCGCGGCGAGGCCCTGCGCAGGACCCGGCGCCGCCTCCAGATGATCTTCCAGGACCCCATCTCCTCCCTGAACCCGCGCCGCCGCGTCCGCGAGATCGTCGGGGAGGGCCCCCGCGTGTGGGACCTGCCCGGCGACCGGGTGGACGAGGTCCTGGAGGCGGTCGGCCTGGATCCGGAGGCGGCGGCGGTACGCCGGCCGCACGAGTTCTCCGGCGGGCAGTGCCAGCGCATCTCCATCGCCAGGGCGCTGATCCTCGATCCCGAGGTGGTGATCTGCGACGAGCCCGTGTCGGCGCTGGACGTCTCCGTGCAGGCGCAGATCCTCGGCCTGCTGGAGGACCTCAAGGACCGCTACCGGCTCACGCTCGTGTTCATCGCCCACGACCTGGCCGTGGTGAAGAACGTCAGCGACCGGATCATGGTGATGTACCTGGGCAAGGTGTGCGAGCTCGCGCCGAGCGCCGAGCTGATCTCCCGCCC